>CAIVQG010000083.1 GCA_903907985.1 uncultured delta proteobacterium | reverse complement strand
CCCCCCCCCCCCCCCCCCCCCCCCCCCCCCCCCCCCCCCCCCCCCCCAAGCCCTGGAAATTCAAGTGAATTTAAGATTAAAAATAAAACCTTGCTGGAGAAAATTTAATGTCTGCACTTGATAAATATTTAAACAATCTAAGTTCGCCCGTAGCACCTGGAACCGGCTGCCACAGCTGGATGATGTCGACCGCGAACCTGGGAGTGTTCGCCGGGAAGCAAGTGTCGGACATTTTTTCCGACATCCGCCGGTCAATCCCTTCCGGTAAGCGACGTGTCTCCGACAAGGAAATCCAAGAGGCAGTTGAAAAAGCGGCACGAGACCATTCTGGCGGTCGGAACGTTTCATACAAGCCACGGCCAAAGGTGACGCCTATCATCAAGCCCACGATCACTTTCGAGAGCATAGCAGCGCAAGGCAAATATTCGACAGAACGGGAACTTGTTGATGCAAGCCCGATTGCAATTCCCGAAGCTCCACGAGACCAACAAAAATTTTTCTTTGAAAAAATGTTTGCCGAGGATGATTTTATTTTCACCGGCGACAGTTTACAGCCGGGCACTGATCGAACAATTCTTCCCGCTTGTGAATGGTCAATGGTTGGTTCGTCCGGTTCGCTTGTTATCGTGAACCCTTTGAGCGGCTGTCCCGCACCGAAGAAATCCGGTGTCGGTATGACTTACCGCGGCGACGGCAACGTTAAGCATTTCCGGTATTGCCTCGTTGAGTTTGACAATCGAACCATCGAAGAGCAAGTCAAATTCTGGAGCGCGATCAAGCTGCTGGTCAAGGCTTTGGTTCATTCAGGTTCAAAATCAATTCACGCCTGGATTGACGTGGAAACCTTGAACATAAGCACGCTGGAGCAATGGGCAAAATTAGTCAAAATTGAGCTATATGAGCGCCGGTTGAAGCCTTGGGGAGTTGACATGGCTTGCTCAAATCCGGCACGCATGAGCCGATTACCGGGCGTTTTCCGGGCAGAAGAAAATCAGTGGCAACGTCTATTGTGGATTGCCGAACGGGGGCAAAATGTCTGATAATTTTTTTGGGCCATTAGATCAGCAAGCAGGAGTGACCGACGATCCGGGAGCGCCGAAAACAAATCGGTATAGCAAAGCTTTGCTATCTGGCGGGGTTCAGATCAGTGAGGCAGCAAAAGAATTATCAAAGCTTGCATTTACGATAAAACCTATACTTCCAGAAACAGCGCGGATATTTGTCCTCTATGGGCCTCCGGGCGGCGGAAAAAGTTTTGTCGCTATTGATATGGGGCTATCCATTAGCACCGGCAAAGATTATCACGGTCACCGCGTCAAGAAAAAATCTGTTTTGTATGTGGCCGCGGAGGGCGCGACGGGCGTTCTTATCCGGGTTCGCGCCTGGCTGATTTATCACGGACTTGACTGGGATGCACTAAAGAATTTCCATATACTGACAATTCCACTCAGGGTTGACGATCCGTTATCTTACGCGCATGGGTTTGCCGCTATTGAAAAGCTAGTGCCAAAGCCGGAAGTTATTTTTCTTGATACCCTCGCGAGATCCATGACTGGTGATGAAAACAGCACCGCCGATATGAACCGTTTCGTGGATGCAACCGACACGCTAGGTCGGACAGTCGGGGCGCAAATGGGCATTGTTCATCACACTGGTAAAGATGAAAAGCGCGGAGCAAGAGGTTCAATCGCCTTAACTGGAGCTACTGAATGTATGTTCAAGACCCTTTACAAAAGTGACAAACGCGAAATAACAATGACTTGCGAACGGCAGAAAGATCAAGAAAAAGATAAGGCGATGGTATTTCGGGCGGAGCTTGTGCAAACGGACATCATCAATGCCGATGGCGATGAATATAATTCGCTTGTGCCCGTCCTGGACAAGGACTTGTCAAAAGAAAACTCACAGAAAAAAGCCAATGAAACAATAGATAAAAAAGACGGCCTGTCTCACAAAGACTATATAGTCATGCAAAGTTTGCGGGAAGTCCTTATTGATAAGGGGAAAGCACCACTGGAGCATATAGCCGACCGTATGGACAAAAATGGAGTTTTCCTTCCGGGGGATAAGGTCATTTCCGAGGGTGACTGGTGTGATCACGCGATAAAATGTGGCATTGCCAGCGAGGACGCGAAACCGGCGGCGGCGAAACAGGCTTTCCGGCGTTCGCGCCTTAAGCTTTTGCGTTTAAATAGAGTCCAGACATACGAGGGGTATTGTTGGATATGCACCATGTAAGAACGTTACAAACTTTACAAACTTTACAAAACGTTACAAATGTTACGTTTTGTAACCGCCTACACACCGTTACAAACTTTACATTACACACCCCCCCCTTTAGGGGGGTGTACTATTTTGTAACGTAAGGCCAAAAAATAAAAGGAGATCAAAAAATGAAACAGCCACTATTAAACGAGATACCCATAGAAGAGGGGTTGGCCGGTATTCTTTCCGGCGCCGCGAGGTTGTCCGTCACGATGTCACCTGGCCAGTGGGATACACTACTCCAATGCGCTTATGACCTGGGGGCGACAGTATTAGAGATGGATGCAAACGAACAGCCGGTTCGCGCATACAGGAAAGCCCTCAATTTCGGGCACAGTTTGGGCACAGGCAGAATTTAACTGATTAAATATCAAGCAGTTATGTAGGCGCAGAGGATTGACTATCCACTGCGTCGAGACTAAATCGGTAATGGATTTAATCGAAGCATGAAAAACAAAGGTGTAATTAAACGTCTTTATACAGTTTCCGAGGCTGCCGACTATTTGGGGCGCAGCGTCAATGCGATCAGGGAAATGCAATGGGCAGGGAAACTTTCCTATATCAAAGACGGAAAACGCATCTTGTTTGATATTCATGACATGGATTCATGGATAGATTCACACCGGCAAACAGAAACTTTTTAATCTTTCCCTATTGACATTCATTAACCAATGGTTATAATAAGTGTCAAGGGAGGAATAATGATAAAGGAAGATTTAAAAGCATGGCGAGACGCAACAGGATACAGTCAAGGGCAGTTGGCAAAGGCTTTGAAAGTGTCTGTTGTAACAGTCTCAAGATGGGAAACGGGTGCCCGGAGCATTCCGTCATTCTTAATGTTAGCCTTGAGGCAGTTGGAAATAACAGACGACCCTGCAACCAGACGACTAAAAGGAAAGGGGAAAGATCATGGGCGCAATTTATAAGCGTGGCGCAGTTTATTGGATCAAGTATTATCGCAACGGTAAACCCTATCGCGAATCAGCAAAATCAAACAAAGAAACAGAGGCAAAAAATCTATTGAAAAAAAGAGAAGGAGAAATAGCAGCGGGAAATATTCCGGGCATCGTCTTCGACAAAGTCCGCTTTGAGAGCCTTGTTGAAGACTATTACTCAGATTATCGCCTTAACGGAAACAAGTCTTTGGAACGTGCGGAATATAGTGTCGCGCACTTAAACAAATCTTTTGCGGGATATAGAGTCACGGATATTACGACACCACGAATCAACAAACATATCGAAATGCGGTTAGCGGAAAAAGCGGGAAACGCCACTATTAATAGGGAACTGGCAGCATTGAAACGAATGTTGAACATAGGAGCGCAGCAGTCACCGCCAAAGGTAAACCGTGTGCCTCATATTCCTATGCTAAAAGAAAACAACGTCCGCAAAGGATTCTTTGAAGATAGTGAATTTCAGGCATTGCGGAATGCCCTACCCTCTTACCTGCAAGGTTTCGCTACATTCGCCTATAAGACAGGCTGGCGCTTGTCGGAGATCGAGGGTCTTATATGGCCTCAGATTGATCTTGATAATGGCATTGTCCGACTTGAAATAGGAGAAACGAAAAACGATGAAGGCCGAACAGTTCATCTTGATAGTGAACTGCAAACCATTTTTAAAAATCTATGGGAATCAAGAAAAGCAAAGATGAAGGAAACTCAGAAAATATCTCCTTACGTTTTCTTGAATGAAACCGGCAAAGATCGGATCAGGGATTTTCGTGGATCATGGGAAACAGCTTGCACCAAGGCTAAAATCGGCAAGAGATTATTTCACGACTTCCGGCGAACGGCAGTTAGAAACATGGTTCGGGCTGGGATACCGGAAAGAGTTGCAATGATGGTTTCCGGACATAAGACAAGAAGCGTTTTTGATCGTTATAACATCGTCAATGACACAGATTTAAAACTCGCATCACAGAAAATGGATACCTACCTTCAGGCACAACGGGCACAATCTGGGCACAATACGGGCACACTGGTTGATTTTGACGCCGAAAAAGTGAAGGCAAAATGAAGGATAACTGGTTGATATTATTAAATGGTGCGAGAGAGGAGACTTGAACTCCTAAGGTTTTACCCGCTGGATCCTAAGTCCAGTGCGTCTGCCAATTCCGCCACTCTCGCCTTGGGATTTTTGTGGACTATATAGTCAGTACCCGCCCAAAAGTCAACGCGGATTATTCCCACTCTTTTTTTAACAAAATGAGTTAAATTGCGCTATTTGCCAGCGGTCATGTAATTGATTCTCCTGTTTAATGCAAGAGAAATGTATTGATAAATCTTACTATGCAAACAATTAAAGCACTTTACACATAATTATTCAATATTATGTACTTATTATCCTTCAGATCATCCAAATTACTTCATCAGTTATGACATAATTTAAATCTTTCCTGTTTTATAAGCTTCCCACCTTTTATATGCCTATTCAGCCCATATTAGGTCAATTTCCAGATCAGGTTTGTCCAGATTTTTGATAATTTCATCAACCAGATATAGTTTTTTATATATTTTCCCTCTTTTTTCAAAACTACCGGTCTGCCGCCGTACCGTTGCCGGTGAAATTGACTTGACAATTACCGTTGCCACCATTGGCACCAATATCAGCATTCATAGCTTGCGTATAACTAAGTGTAGCGCCACCTGCGGTAGATCCTCCGCAGGCGCCTACGTTGGTCGTATACTGTTGTACTGTCTCTCCCGAATTGAGATACTGAGCAGCACCGGTGCCTCCGGTTATTTGAGAACCAGATCCCCTATTGTCTCGGCAAGCTCCTCCAATCATGAAGTCATACTGGTTTCCCAGTGAATTCCAAACCTGATAATTCTGGCAACCGACATATACGGTAGACACCGTGCAAGAGTTGCTGCCGCTGGCGTTCGAAACATTTAAAGTGTAGGTATTTTGCCCGGCAGTGGTCCGGGCGGCTGTAGTACATGTTCCGCCGGAAGTACTCGGGCTGCCGCATGTGCCGCCGGGCGAGGCAGTCCAGGTCGCAGTTGTTGCAGTACCGCCGGAGACGGTCCAGGTCAGGCCGTGTGTGCCATTGTAAGGAACGATGTTCGTGCTGGCCGTTAACGTACATGTAGGCGGAGCGGCATCCTGAGTTACTGTGAAGATCTGACCGCCGATAGTAATGGTGCCGGTTCTGGCCGCGCCGGTATTGGCCGTAATGCTGTAGGTAACCGTACCGTTGCCGGTACCAGTTGCTCCGCCGGTTACAGTAAGCCAGGAAGTGTTATTGCTTACCGCCGTCCAGGCGCAGGTGCCGGAGGCGGCAGTTACAGTGACAGTTTGACTGCCGGCGGCGCTGTATGTATGCGCTCTGCTGGTCGGGCTAATGTTACTTGTCGGGAAATAAACAGAAATGTTACTCAGTGAAACTTGTTGTGTTGCAGCTCCGGTGCCTTCTGTGAAACCGAAGAGAACATTATCAAGCATTGAACTGTAGGTCGAAGTCAGAATAACTGTCCTGTCTAATTTAGGAAGATAGCTACTGTTAGCATACGGAGAATAAACATCCTGGAAATAAACGTATTCACTGGCAGGACACGCGGTAGACGTTGCGGGACAGGGGTATGCCGTGCATAATTCGCAATCAACCCATACTTTTATTCGATAAGTGTTTGTGGCGGGTGTTCGAATGATTTCAACACGAACACGATGAGACGCACCCTCTTCCATCCAGTTGTACGTTGAAGCACCTTTGGCGCGTTCGTAATACCCCCCTAATCCAGATCCATTACCAGTGGATGCTGAATTATAAGGCTCTGCTGTCGCTGTCGCCCCGGTCGCGGAGCCGGCGCCATGCACGTTGTCGTCGAAACTGGCCTGACGATAAGTATTACCGGCAGTGGAGCCGGCAGGGCACATGATGCTTGAAGAGGGATTGGTTCCCCAAAACATCACGGCAACATGGTTGTTGCTCGTATCATTCCTGCCGCCGGAACAACCGCTATTCGATATGGCGCCAGTGTTCGGGTATGTATCAAATTCAATCGCCATTTTGGGAGGCTTGATGCCTAATCCATCCAGTGTATTGGCCAGTGGCAACGTTGATGCAGCAGTGGTATTACCCGGTCCCCCATAGCCCATTAATTCACCCAGGCTGACTGCTGTTGTCGGAACTCCGCCCCTAATGGTTTTTGTATTGCCGGCAGGAATTTCATTGCCACCTGTACTCGTAGAAGCATTCAACACCGTAAAAGTAAACCCGTCTCCGACAGCAGTGCTGTTTGCAGAAGTGTCCGGTGTATTATATTTAAATTCAAAATATGCACGCAAGCCGATGCCGAAAGGGCAAACTCCGGATACACAGGGATTGCAGATAACACTGGAATCACCTGTTCCAGTGTTATATATGGTGCCCGAGGTGTTAGTTCCGCCGGCACCGGTTCCCAGGTCGATGGTGCCCGTTGTTGTATTCGTTGTCACTGAAGCAGTCGCCGCTGTCGTGTCATTGGGGACGATCGTGATGGATGATGTGCCGCCTGAACTACCTGTATCACCTGAACCACCACCGATAACTGTTGCGCCTCCTGTCGGTGCACCTGTAATTGTCTTAGTTACCCCGAAATTTTTATCCCAAGTATAATTAGTAATCGTTTTTTGTGCTTTTTGCGCCGATAAAGTTGCGGGCAAGGAAAGCATAATTAATAATCCGATGAAAAGAATAGTTGTCTTTTTCATTATATCTCCTGAAATCATTTTATAGACTTTCCTACTGGCTGTATGTTGATGTTGATCTGAAGCCGACACTTTTGCCTATATATACTTGATCGCCGGATAGAACATTTGGTGTAGCCAAAGTTCCGTCAAGATGCTGAATGTTGTTTAATGTTACTTTAATCGGCGTAACAGTACTGTCAATGATGCGTAAATCATACTTGTAATAAGATATGCTGGATTTCACGACAAATATAGTCCCACTTTGAGGAGGGAAAAAATATGCCATGTCAATATCTGTTACGTAAAGTGATACATTGTTTCCTGTCTGACTTGAATCCTGTGTGGTAAGATAGCCGATATAAAATTCATCTCCGGCAACAATAGCATCGGTGAACGCTGTGCCTAAGGAGAAGGTGACCGGTGTGCCATACGTGGCGTCATAAGTGGAGTCATTCGTTGGAGGGGGTGTACCTACAGTGTAAGACACATTAGTAGCGCCGCTCCAGGTGGTAATGGTCGTAAGTCGTACATCCCTCACTTTCAGTAAACCAGTGGTGGGGAAAGATATTGCTGTGTCGGTATCATCTTTGCGCGGCAAGACACCCGGCAAATAAAGAGTTATCGTACTTGTACCGGAAGCAATAGCCAAGTTGGCATACAACCAGTAAGGATAAACTTTTAATTGAACAGTGCTGTTGTCCGGCATTGTGAAGCTTCTGCCGTCCTTCGTACTGCCTTGCAGATTAACTAATGTGGAGTTTTTAGCTGTGGAAGCCGCAGCTTTGTATTCACCAGCTGCAATCCTTACACCGGATTCCGACACATAAAATGACTTTGCTGCTCTTTGGGCAATAACCTGATTTAAAGTAGCCGTGGAAGTTAGGGTGTACATGGCGACGGCGAGCACAGCAAAAACAATCATGGAAATGATGATAACTAATAAGATGGAGCCTGCTTCTTTTCTTCTGCCGGTAATGTATTTTATTTTAAATTTTTTCATATTTTTAATATATTTCAGTTGAGCGGGACAGTGAAAACACCGTTGGCCCGGGGATTTATTGTGCCCTGGTAATATAAAGGATTAACGCCTGTGAAATCCAGGGAAATCTGAACTTTTATTGTTGCCAGATAATTAGCATTGCTATTAGCATTGCTAAATCCGTCTGCTGTAGTCCAAGCCGACCCATCTGATCGAAAAAAGCTCAGAAAATTATTTCCGCCGTTGTTAATAGTTACTCCATCAATTAAAACCTGTGCCGCTACTACCGGGTTTGTTCCTTCCAGAGTTATTTGAGTACCGGTTATTTTAATGCTGTACTGACATCCTGTACTCACTGTACAAGATGGCGCAGTGCTTTTTGTCAACGTATAATCAATCTGAACGGCAGAAGCTGTTGTTACCGCGGACATATCAGTAAGCTCTCTATTGATCCGCGCCATCGCCAATTGTGCTTTTTGCGATAAGTGGTTGGCATTACGCGCAAAAACATAAGATTGTACACCATAAACAATGGCGTTAGTCAAAAAAACCGCCACAATACCCAGAATGACAAGGACTACTATCATTTCGATCAGTGTAAAGCCCGATTCGCCATTACTTATTTTCATCTCTCACCTAATTAGTAAATATGCTTTGTAATTTTTGATTCCCGTCGGTCAATGTTACCAGTAAGGCACTTTTAGTTGTAAAAGTGCCGCTTGTGAGAGTATATGTACACGATGTATTGGCAGCATCAACAAACGGTTGTCCGTCGACGTATGTTGTTTTAAATGAACATAAATCAGCTATCGGCAATGCCTGCCGGTATTTACTGGTTATTATTTCCATTTGCTGAATCAATTGATACTGTTTGTTCACTAAACCTGTGGAAGCAGGGCTTTGCGTAAATGATTTGCCCATCGAAGACACAAACATCGCCGCAGCTATAGCCATAATAGTGATAATTATGATTACTTCGATAAGAGTAAAACCACTGCTGTGCTTCATTGTATGTATCCCGTTAATGGTGTTATCGTTACTGCAATATTAGGAGTAGCTGCACTAAGTGGCTGCACATTAATCGTCATGGCAGTACTTAGAGGTGTGTTTGTCGTGGCATTAGTGTAGGCAGTGTAAGGAATGCCGCGATTGTCGAAATAAATTGTAAAACCGGCAGTTAATTTAATTTTTTTTAACGTAAGATTAATAGTTCTGTCGGCATTAATGAATGCATCATCTTCAGGCAGTCGTATGTAGTTAGTAGTGGTTGTTCCCTCAAAAAGCCAATAGCTGTTGGTAGTGCCACTTATTCCCCAAACACCGGGGGCTGTTGCAGTAGTGTAAGTATAATTCATGGCCCTGGTCTGAGCATAACGCAGATGTGATTTTAATGCATCGGCGCCCGTATATACCTCAGTGTCGTAATTGACGGAACGGCTAACCGCAATTGCGGCGAGTATGCCTATTACAATCAATACGGCAATTATTTCGATCATAGTGAATCCACGGTCGCCGTTTTTTGTTTTATAAAGCAGTTTCATATTTTACACTTCTGTCCCTATCCAACACCTTACTTACTCTTTACAGTGTTTTTAATTTAAATTCCATTAACAAAATCATTCTTTTAATTACTCTAACATCAATATTGCGATTGTGTTTTTGAAAAAAATCAACTTCTTAACTGTATAGATATACTGTTCAATCCTATTGAAATTTTATTACTGGCAGCGATAAATATCAAGCAAATTCCGATATTATGCTGATATTTTTTTGGACAAATCCAAATAAAGATAGTAAGTTTGTTAAGTTTTAAAATATGGAGTTGCGGAAATGTTAACGAATAAGACAATAGCTGTTGTAGTTCCAGCTTACAATGAAGAAAAACAAATCAGGCGGGTTATCGAAACAATGCCCGATTTCGTCGACCGGATAATTATCGTCAATGATTGCTCCCAAGATAAAACGGTCGATATAGTTGCGGAATATATTAACAAGAATGATCTGCTTCCCCGCACAGGCCAGAGAATTGATATCTCCCCACATCATGAAAATAAGTATAATCGTGCTGATAAAGTATTAAAAGAACAACAACAAGCGGACATTGATTTCTTTATTCCTTCCCGAATCATTAATTCTCACGAGGCATCTGACCGGGTCATTTTAATCAATCATTTAAAAAACGGTGGCGTGGGCGCAGCCATTGCCCGTGGTTATAAATGGTGCCGGGATAATAATATCGATTGCACCGCGGTTATGGCCGGAGATGGCCAGATGGATCCTGCGGAGCTTGCATCAATTTGCCTGCCGGTTATTAACGAGGATATCGATTACGTTAAAGGCAACCGCCTGATTCATGGCAGTGCCCGTCTCGTTATTCCTAAAACCCGCTTTTTCGGCAATTCCATTTTATCCATTTTAACAAAGATATCTTCCGGATATTGGCATGTTTCCGATACTCAAACAGGTTATACAGCTATCTCTCTTAATGCTTTAAACGCCATCACACTGCATGATATTTATAAAAGATACGGCATGCCCAATGACATGCTGGTTAAACTCAATATTGCTTTTTGTACCCTCAAAGAAGTAAAAATCAAGCCTGTTTACAACATCGGTGAAGTGTCCAAGATGAACGTAACTCGCGTAATTCCTAAAATATCCTGGCTGTTGCTTAAGTCATTTTTTAAAAGATTATGGATTAAATACCTGTTTCGTGATTTCCATCCTTTATTTTTACTTTATCACTTTTCTTTTATTCTTGGTCTTTGTTCCATACCATATGCCATTAAAATAATTTCTCTCACGTTCGGAGGAGCGCCCGTATCTCCGATTACAATGCTGGTTTTCTTTTTTCTCTTTACCGGCAGCTTCCAATCGCTTTTATTTGCCATGTGGATGGATATTCAGGATAATGAAAGGCTGTACAAGTCTTAGAAATATAATCTGTCGATGATAATAATTTTGTGAGAAAAAATGAAAAAGAATAAATCTTCATCTATTGCTGTTGTTGGTGCCGGAAACTGGGGCAAAAATTTAGTCCGTAATTTTTTTGAATTAGGTGTGCTGAAAGCTATTTGCGATGAAAACCAGGCATCGCTTGCGCAAATGCAGAAACTATACCCGTCATGTGATACGCTTAATTCATTAAAAGACGTTCTTGCCCGCAAAGATATTCCGGCGATTGCCATTGCCACACCAGCCGAAACCCATTTTGGACTAGCCCGCGAAGCATTGCTGGCCGGCAAACATGTTTTCGTGGAAAAACCACTGACTCTTTCCGAAAAGGATGCTGCGGAACTTATTGCCTTAGCCCGGAAGAATAAAATGACATTGATGGTCGGCCATCTCCTGCAATATCACCCCGCTTTTATTAAGCTAAAAGAGCTTGCTGTCCGCGGCGATTTGGGACGCATTAATTATATTTATTCCCATCGTCTCAATTTAGGAAAATTCCGCCGGGAAGAAAATATTCTCTGGTCTTTTGCACCGCATGACATCTCGATGATTCTAGCTCTGGCTGGTGAAGAACCAGAAAGCGTTCTGGCTACCGGCGGAAATTACCTGCATAAAAAAATCGCCGATGTCACCACTACTCATCTGGAGTTTTCCTCCGGCCTGAAAGCTCATGTATTCGTTTCCTGGTTGCATCCCTTTAAAGATCAAAAGTTGGTTGTTGTCGGTGATCAAAAAATGGCTGTGTTTGATGATACACTGCCTTGGGAAGAAAAACTGCTTATCTATCCGCACCATGTGAATTGGGAAAATAACGTTCCTGTCCCGACTCGCGGAGTTCCGGAACATGTTTCTATTCCTTACGCGGAGCCATTAAAATTAGAGTGTGAACATTTCCTTGAATGCCTTGAAAAAAGAAAACAGGCTCTGACCAATGGTGAAGAAGGATTGCGCGTTTTGAAGGTTTTAAATGCTTCGGAGCATTCTTTAAAGGAAAATGGATTAAGAATTAATTTAAAAAGTGATAAGGCTTTGCCTTCCGGCAATAAAGATACTTCTAATATTCATTCTACAGCGGAGATAGATGATAATGTGGAAATCGGCGCCGGAACCAAGATCTGGCATTGTTCCCACATAATTTCCGGGTCAAAAATCGGCGCGAATTGTTCTGTAGGACAAAATGTAGTTATTGGTCCCGATGTCAACATCGGCAAGGGTTGCAAAATACAAAACAATGTATCTGTTTACAAAGGCGTAACACTGGAAGATTATGTCTTCTGCGGCCCGTCCGCAGTTTTTACAAATGTTATTAACCCCCGTTCTGAAATTAAAAGAATGTCGGAAGTCAAGCCGACACTGGTTAAAAAAGGTGCAACATTAGGCGCCAATTGTACGATTGTCTGTGGTCACACCATAGGAAGTTATGCCTTTATCGGCGCCGGTGCGGTAGTTACCAAAGATGTTCCTGATTATGCGTTAATGATCGGCAACCCGGCCCGGCAAAAAGGCTGGATGTGCGAATGCGGCAATAAGCTCAATGCCAAACACCAATGCTCACAATGCGGCAACAAATATAGAAAATTTAAACAAGGATTGCAGATAATCTAATCTGCAACAAAGGTTTGCATATGGATAAAATTCCTGCTTCAGCCGGTGGGAAACCTCTTCTTGACAAATATATTATTTTTGGCAGTCCCGTTATTGAAAAACCTGAGATTGATGATGTAGTGGATTCTCTCACAACTGGATGGTTGGGCACGGGACCAAAGGTTAAGCGTTTTGAAGAAGCCTTTAAAGAATACGTAGACGCAAGATACGCCATTTCGGTCAACTCATGCACTGCCGCACTGCATCTAGCCCTTCTAGTTATCAATTTACCTCCTGATGCTGAAGTAATAACAACACCGATGACTTTCACTGCTACAGCGGCTTCAATTGTTCATGCAGGAGCAATTCCTACATTTGTGGATGTTGATCGAAAGAGCATGAATATTACCGCCGAATTTATTGAACCAGCAATTACGGAAAAAACAAAGGCAATTATCCCTGTTCATTTTGCCGGCCGACCGTGCAATATGAAAAAAATAACGGAATTATCTGAGCGTCATGGTATAAAAATAATTGAGGATGCAGCTCATGCCATTGAAACCGTATCACAGGGTAGAAAAATCGGCTCTATCGGAGATTTAACCTGTTTCAGTTTCTATGTGACAAAAAACATTATTACAGGTGAAGGGGGGATGGTAACTACAAATAACGAGGAATATGCAGAGAAAATCAAAGTAATGGCTCTTCATGGAATGACAAAAGACGCATGGCATCGCTTTACTGATCAGGGATTTAAACATTATCAAGTAACATGTGCCGGCTTCAAATATAACATGACTGATATTCAAGCGGCAATTGGTTATCATCAATTGCAACGTATTGAACAATATGCCAGCCGGAGAAAGAAGATTTGGCATTACTACAATGACGCATTTAAGGATTTACCCGTTATAATACCCTCTGATAATGCGCTAGAGGGCGATAGACATGCTCTGCACTTATATACTTTGCTTTTGAAAACGGAGGATTTAAGGATAGATAGAGATCAATTTATGGATGCATTGCATAAAGAAAACATCGGTAGCGGCGTCCATTATGTTGCTCTTCATTTGCATCCATATTACGCGGAAAGATACAAACTAAAGAGGGGGATGTTTCCCAATGCCGAATATATATCAGATAGAACAGTATCCATTCCCCTATCGGCCAAATTGAATGATGCCGATGTTGAAGATATAGTTGAAGCCGTTTCATGTATTTTAAAATATTATGCAAAATAATAAGTGTATACTTTTAATCACAAGTTCTTATCCATCTTCCGCAAATGATGTACGAGCGGCAGCCGGAGTCTTCGTGCGTGACTTTGCTAAGAACTTGGCTAAAAAAGTAAAAGTTATTGTTTTTACACAGCGGACGAGCGAACATGAACAGCCTAGTACTACTGAGGATGGTGTTATTATAATTCGATTCCCGTGGAGAGGAGGAGAAACACCTTTATCAACAATAAAATTCCCCAAAGACACCCTTTTGATCTTCTCGGTAATTTTTCAAGGTTTATGGTCTTTATTAAAACTAAGATATAAGGTCAAGATTGATTATGTCCTAGCGTTCTGGACTGTTCCTTCTGGCTTTTGGGCTCTTTGTCTTAAATTGTTTTTTAAGGTGCCATATGCGGTTTGGTCTTTAGGATCAGATATATGGGATTATAAAAATAATCCTTCTACGAGGTATTTACTTAAACTTATTTTTAACCAATCACATTTACTTTTTGCAGATGGATACGAATTGAAAAAAGATGTTGAGTTAATTTCGGGTAAAACATGCTACTTTCTTCCAACTTCACGAGTTCTTCCAGAGCACGTTTCAATACATGCTGAAATAAAACAGAAAATAAACAACTATTTATTCATTGGAAGATACCATCAAAACAAAGGGCCGGATGTATTATTAGAAGCTATCACGATATTGGAGCCATCTATCAGAGAAAAAGTTCATTTTCATTTTTTTGGAGGAGGTCTGATAGAAGAAAGTCTAAAAGAGTTTATTAAATCCAGATTTCTCAACGATATAGTAACACTCAACGGCTACATCGATGAACAACACGCGGTTGCTTATCTAAAAGCATGTAATGCTCTAATTATCCCTTCCAGAATAGAATCCATTCCTGTAGTGCTTTCTGATGCATTGCAAACAAATTGTCCTATAATCGCCACAGATGTTGGAGATATGGGGTTTCTTTTACGTGAATATAATGCCGGCATGGTTGTACTCCCTGAATCACCAGAAGAAATTGCCAAAGCGATAGCATCAGATGTTATAGAAAGGCGGGATTATTCAATAGGACGAAATAAATTGCTTGAAGTTTTTAAAATAGCAAGAACAATTGATACTTTTTATTCACACATTAGCAATAAGATCTAACGGGAGAACATCGGCGCAATGAGACAAGTGCAAAACAATTATTCAAGTTTACATCCGGAGATGTATAAAAGCGATATTCGTATTCTAAAAGCAAATAAAATATTATCAATACTTGAGGATTATCTGGCAGACTTGTCAAATCTCGAATTGTTGGATATTGGTTGTGCTGGTGGGTATACTTCATTTGTTTTAAGTGAGAAATTTAAAAAAGTCACTGCAATTGACATCGACTGCAAGGCAATTGAATATGCTAAAAATAATTTTGCAAAAGACAATATCACATATCAATTAAATAATTTAATGGATTTAGATTTCAAACAAGAATCATTGGATGTAATAATATGTTCTCATGTTTATGAACACGTACCGGATTCACAGATATTAATGGATAAAATATACTGGCTGCTTAAACCGGGTGGTATCTGTTATTTTGCTGCTCCTAATAGATTAATGCTGGTTGAATGTCACTACAACTTACTTTTTTTATCCTATTTACCAAAATGGCTAGCAAATTATTATGTTAGACTATCTAACAAAGGCACTCAATATTACGAAAATGTTTTAACGATTTGGGGTTTAAAAAAGTTAGTGTCAAAGTTTGAAATAATTGATTATACTTCAAAAATAATAAAAAATCCTGAGAGATATAACGCCTTAGATATGCTAGTAAAAGGGACCTTTAAATATATCATAAGTAATATTATTGTTAGATACCTTTTGTTTATTGTCCCCACATATATTTGGTTACTAAAAAAACCACTATAAAAATAATCATGAAAATTTATGATAAAAAATGAAGAATAAAGAAATTTGGGAGAAAAGAAGCAAGCTTTTAGGAGACCAGATAAATAGTGTTCTTTTTTCAGGCATGCCGCAAGTTTTGAATGAGCATTTCCATAATTGGCAAATTAAGATAATATTTTCAAATATTTCAGTCACTGATAAAAATTTATTGGATTTAGGTTGTGGTTACGGCCGGCTTGCAGTGCCGATCATTGAAAAATTTCCAGGATTACGAATTAAAGGAATAGATATTTCCGACAATTACATCAGGTTATTTAAAGAAAACACCAAGCAAGACGCACTTCAATATGAAATTGAAAAATATCCATACGAAAAAAACTATTATGATTGCATACTATGCTCAACTGCACTAATGTATGTCAATAAACAAAGCCATTCATTGGTGTTGCGACAATTAATTAATTCTTTAAAAGACAACACTAGCAAATTAATATTAATTGAAAATAATCATTCAGGGAAAAGTTTCATAAATGGATTTGGAATTATTAATTTATTTAAAAAAATCTTTAAACATTCTAAAGAAACGAGTGGTGGATATATTTTTAAAAAAAACGAAATTGAAGATTTAATCAGATTAAATAATGCATCAATCATCAAAGAATACAGGATTTCATTAACAACCATTTTTATCATTCCTATCTTCATGTTGTCAAAACTATTAAATTCATTTTTAATGAACAAATTCCTTAATGTTATTCTTAATATCGAATTTAAAATATCAAAATTTAAGTTACCTACTGTGCATATAGCGTATATAATTAATAAAGAATCTAACTAAAAGGTATACGCTTTCCGAAGTTAATGAGGAGGCGATAATTTGAACTTCAAGAAAGCACTGCAATATATTGTCACGCTGGCAATGATAGTTGCGATGGGGTGTTTTTTTTACCTGGAATTCAAAAAAAATTGGGATGCTATAAGAGCATATCACGTCGCTATCAATTTTTACTATATTGTCGCCTCGGTTTTGGTGATGATGATAGCATTCCTCATGGATACCTATATCTGGCAAATCTGCATAAACAATTACCTTTCGAGAAAATTGAACTTTTGTGAAAGCATGGCACTGTATAACACAACTGCCATGTTTAAATACGTGCCCGGCAAAATATGGACTTACGCGGCACAAATAGCGTTGATGTCATCGAAAGGTATTTCTAAAGCGGTAATAATTTATATAAATATAATATGCTTCATTTGTCTTATCTTTGTTTCAGCAATGTATACTTTATATTATTATCTTTTCTGTTTACAAATGGCACCTTGGAAAGTTTCCGTTTTGATCTTTATATTATTGATTGCTCTGGATTTTATTTTTATCATCTGGAACACCTCAATAATAAATTATCTGATAATTCCAATAAACCGTATATTCAAAATGGAAATACAGCCTATAAAAATGAAAAATATTATTTTTATATATGTTCAACTGCTATATTTTTTTGCCTATATACCACTGGGAATTGGCACGTATTTTCTTGCTATAGGAATAGGCATGGATATACCCTTTTCCAACATATTTGCTATTATAACGGCTATTTCCGTGTCAGTGATATTAGGTTATGTTGCTTTCTTTAGCCCGGGTGGCTTGGGCGTTCGAGAAGGCGTCATGCTTCTGATGCTAAAGCAATTTTCGAACATTGAAATAGCACTTGTTCTGCCTATTGTGATGCGATTAATCTATGTCATTATCGATCTATTGCTGGGAATTATCGGAATAATTGTCGGCATGAAATATGGCTATTTCCCCAATCAGGCGAAAAGCCGACAAAAACAATGATTATCTAATTTCGCTGATACTGAACGACAACCTAGGGGACATTAAATGAAGATGACTTTCGTACTCATCGAAGATAGCGTATACTCACCGTTGGTTTCCAAGAAAATTGTTGCTATAACACTCTCCATTTGCAATCTATATTTCATTGACATACAACGATAGCCTTAATATATATTAAATCACCGAAGTAAGTTTTTATAAAAGGAATAGAAAATATGTTTACTAAAGAAAATGGATTTGCCTTACCGATCAATTTAAAATTTCCTGTAAACAAAAAATATTTTTTTTCTTTTATATCACTATTTATTGCACTATTTCTTTCATATTCCAATAGCTTTTATGGCGACTGGCATTTTGATGATTTTTTCAACATTGTTGAAAATCCCCATATACACATTAACGATTTTTCCTGGGATAATATTAAGAATTGTATGTATGGTTTATCTCAGGAAAGGCTTTCGCGACCTTTATCGTATTTGAGTTTCGCATTAAATTATTACTTCGGAGGTTTAGATGTATTTGATTACCACCTCGTTAACTTTACTATTCATTATATAGCCTCTGTATTTTTATTCCTATTCATTTACAACACACTGCAACTCCCACTGCTGCGAGAAAAATATGCAGCTATTGCTTATCCATTAGCCCTGCTGGCTACTTTTTTTTGGGCATTACATCCGATTCAGGTAACTGCCGTTACCTACATTGTTCAACGCATGGCTTCCATGGCGGGCTTATTTTATATCATGTCCATGTATTTGTATCTCAAAGGACGGCTAGCGGAAAAACCTTCTTTGTCTATCATCTTTTTTATTTTTTGTTCCCTTGCTGGCTTGGCGTCGATGCTCTCCAAGGAAAATTCTGTTATGCTTCCGGTCAGCATTTTACTATTTGATTTATTTTTAATTCAGGGTGTCAGCAAAGACAGTGTTAAAAATATTCTTAAGATTATCGTATTACCTTTTGTCATTATCCTATTTTTCGGTTTGATATATACGGGCGGGTTTTCTCTTGCCTTCGGCGGATATGAAATGCGCAATTTTACTATGGGCGAGCGGCTTTTAACCGAACCGCGTGTTATTTTATTTTATCTCTCCCTTTTATTTTATCCCATCTTTTCCCGGTTAACGCTACTTTACGATATCGAAATTTCCCGCACACTACTGCAACCGTGGACCACCGTACCGGCTATTTTACTGATCATCCTAATCATTGGTCTGGCTATTTACATTGTTAAAAAGCGCCCTCTTCTGTCTTTTTGCATCATTTTTTATTTTTTGAACCACCTCATTGAGGGATCGATATTCAATCTGGAATTAATTTATGAGCACCGCAATTATTTGCCATCAATGTTTTTGTTTATTCCGGTGGCTGAGTTTGTGTTATATTTTATTAATTACTTTTCTTACAAAAAAGTTTTTCAACTCATTGTTGCTTCCGGTATAATTATAATCATCGTCGGCCAGGGCGACATTACCTACCGGCGCAATACTGTTATTTCCTCGGAACTTCTTTTATGGATGGACAATATAGAGAAATATCCCAATTTAAGCCGTTGCTACACTAATCTTGGAAATTATTACATGTCACAACGCCAAAAGACTAAAGGACTGCGAAATTACGAAAAAGCTATGGTTTTGAATAATTTTGCCAATTCTCATGTGCGCGCCTTGCAAGAGCACAATCTTGGGATTTATTATTATTTCGAAGGCAGAAATGATCTTGCTCTTCCTTGTTTTGAAAGAGCTTCCAAAACTATATCGACCTATCTGCCGAATACGATCTATATAGCTAAAATATATTTATTGAGAAACGAATATTCCCTAGCTCATCATTTGATTGAACCGTTAATAAAAAAATACCCCGATAATGCAGAATTAAATGAAATATTCTGTCTAATATTGTTCAAGGAAAATAAGTTTTTAGATGCGGAATTATATGCAAAAAAGTTTCTGAAGAATAATTTATCCAGCACATTTCCTCTGCCCGTGTTAGCGGAAACTGCACGTAAAAAAGGAAATGTTCTCTCTGCCGTATCTCTCTGGAAACTTTATCAGCAAGCCATCCCTTTGAATCCTCACGCCAATCTGGCTTTGATTGAGTTATATTCTCAAATAAATGATGATAAAACACTAAAAGAAGAAATGGCTAAGTTATTTTGCCTGAAAAAATCACGACCTGTAATTTCTTATCTGGAAGAAATCAATAGAAATAAAAACCTTTATGTTTACATTCCCAACTCTCGCAAAATCCAGTCCATAGTTGAGAAGAAAATACATTAGCTTTTACAAGTATTTGCAAACGCTCGCCGGCATTATATCTAATTATTAATAACCTTATTTGATCAGTATTACATATAATAAAAACACAACGAGAGCTTAATGCCCCCGCTGTGTTTCAAATACTTTTCTATGTGATTTTTTTGCCTTTTGTTTACGAAGGGCGTCTTTCAGCCTTGAAAAGCGTTCCACTTTCAATAATTCCTACTGCGGCAAGTTCCAAGTTCCAGATGAAGTATAACTAGCATCAGCATTACGGGAATTTACTAATACTGTTACTTGGCTGGCAGCGCCGGTCAGTGTAACATTCCATATATCCGGAGCTACTCCAATATCGACTGCAGTACCAGAAGTAAGGCCGGCAGCGGTTATCACGGCAGCGCCACTTGCAGGGGCTGAACCATTAGACATAAATGATTTCGCATATGCCATATTTAGTGTTGATTTCATTTCCGCCACCTCACCAACAGCTGCCGATTTTTTGGCTTGGTCGGCCAAATCAATATACTTGGGGACAGCTACTGCCGCAAGAACACCTAAAATAACAAGTACGCTAATAATTTCGATCAGTGTAAAACCTTTTTGGTTTTTTATCAAAGCGTTACTTCCTCCATGTTTTTTGGTTAATTTATTTTCAAGTATCTTTACTAATCCGCTTTTTCTATAGTCTATGCCACATTGGCTAAAAGCTATTTCTACACTTCCTACTGCGGCAAGTTCCAAGTTCCAGATGCAGTATAACTAGCATCAGCATTACGGGAATTTACTAATACTGTTACTTGGCTGGCAGCACCGGTCAGTGTAACATTCCATATATCCGGAGCTACTCCGACATTGGCTGCAGTACCAGAAGTAAGGCCGGCAGCGGTTATCACGGCAGCACCAGTTGCAGGTGCTGAACCATTGGACATAAATGATTTCGCGTATGCCATATTTAGTGTTGATTTCATTTCTGCTACCTCACTCACAGCTGCCGACTTTTTTGCTTGGTCGGCCATGTCAATATACTTGGGGACAGCTACTGCTGCAAGAACACCTAATATTACCAAAACTGCAATAATTTCGATCAGTGTAAAACCTTTTTGATTTTTCAACATGCTTTTTCTTCTCCTTATTTGTGATATTTACTTATTAGATAAGTCAATGTAAACAATAATTATGTCTTTATTTTAAAGCAATAATTATACCACTATAAATAAATTAGCTGTTGACAGCTAATTTATTTATCTCATCTTAATGCTTTAATATATCTTAATTTTTTTTCAATTCGATTTATTATCTATTACTTATTTGTATATGGCATCTGTTTTTTTGATGACAACTAACAAATAATTGTAGATTACCTACAATTATTGGAGTTTTTTTACCGCATTCACATCAATCGTATGTTTCTTAATACGATGCCAGAGGCTTCTTTGATTTATCCCCAATAGACTTGCCGCCTTAACTTGCACTCCTGCCGAGGTTCTTAATGCGCCGATTATCAGTTCTTTCTCTAGTAAATTAAGGCGGCTATCCAGAGGAATATTATCCCCGTTATTACCACCGGATATCAACATCGATTTCTTCCAGATAAAATCCGGCAAATGATGATCTTCGATAATTCCATTTTCACTTAATATGGAAGCTTGTTCCAAAACATTCTTTAATTCCCTAATATTACCCGGCCAGGAATAGCCAATTAATATTTGCAATGCTGAAGTCGATAGTTTCGCCGGTTTGGGTGAATGTTCTAAAAAATGATTGGCCAAGATAGATATGTCCTCCTGTCTCTCTCTAAGCGGCGGTAACAAAATAGAAAAAACATTTAACCGGAAAAAAAGATCCTCCCGGAATAACTTATCTTTGATTAATTGCGGTAAATCCTTATTTGTTGCCGCAATGAAACGGACATTAACCGCAATTGTTTTTGTTCCCCCTACTCTTTCAAATTGTCTTTCCTGGAGTACACGTAATAATTTTGCCTGAGTGGCTAGCGGCATATCTCCGATTTCATCAAGAAATATAGTCCCACCATCGGCAATCTCAAATTTACCCTTTTTTAATCCTACCGCTCCGGTAAAAGAGCCTTTTTCGTGGCCGAAAAGCTCACTCTCCAATAAACCTTCCGGAATAGCCACACAGTTTATTTTGATAAACGGTTTATCGCTGCGCAAGCTATGTTCACAAATGCTAGAAGCTATTAATTCCTTACCTGTCCCACTTTCTCCCGTAATTAAAACAGTGGATTCGGTAGGGGCTACTTTGATAATTTGCATAAATATATTGCGCATTAAAGCACTGGTACCAATAATATTAGGAAACAACTCTTTTGCTTCAACGTTGCTTAAAATACTGGTAATATCTTTAAATACTTTAGCAATTTTTGTTAATTCATCAGTTGATTCTTCATTTTCCATAGGAGTATGAGAAAAAATAGGCATCTTCTGCGTTTTACTGATAAATTGCAATAATGGCTGGAAGATAGTACGCATGATAATATAACTGACGAGGAAAACGATTAAACCGGTTGCACAAACTAAATAAAAAAAAATTCGTGAAGTGGATAAACGTTGCGGCAACTCGTAATAATATAAAAACTGATAAGAGATAATCATTGTGATTACGGATATGCCTGTGTAGATAACTGGAATTAATACATAAAGGCTAATATTAATATTTTTTTTCTTCATTTTTTTCTTTTCAAAGTTGATGAAGTCGTAAAAGTTACCCACGATGTCATTGCGAGAAATGGAGTGACGAAGCAATCTAACAAATTCAATTTTTTACAATGCATCAGATTGCTTCGTTTTGCTCGCAATGACCACAAAATGGACTTTTACGCTGCCTTCAGCGTTGTATCACTTCACCATTTTTGTTAAATCCCACATCGGCATAAATATAGCTAATGCAAAAAAACCGACAACTGCTGCCAAGCCCACCATAAGAATCGGACCAATGGCATCGGTCAGCCCTTGAACGGCATAGGCAACTTCATCATCATAATGTTTGGTTATTTCCCGCAACATTTCTTCCATATTACCGGATTCCTCTCCGATGGCAATCATATCGATAACCATCGGAGTAAAATATTTTGCCGTCTTCAGGGGTGCAGAAATTCCCTTGCCTTCTTGAATGCGTTCACGAACATGATCGAAAGCCTGAGAAATAGCTGCATTGCCGATTGATTCCGATAGAATTGTGAGGGATTGCATAATGGGAACGCCACTCGTCTGTAAAATTGCAAAAATGCTGGCAAAACGAGACATTGCCGATTTCTTGAATAATGGGCCAAGTATTGGGATTTCCAATAATAACGAATCTTTCATCAGCTTGCCCTTTTCCGTCTTTATATAAGTAACTAAGCCGAAAATTATTATGACAACGCCGCCAATAATAAGATACCAGTAATTATGTAACATATCGTACATAAAAACGGCAATTCTGGTCGGTAAAGGTAAAGTCAAACCGGCCTTTTTGAACATAGTGGCAAACACCGGCACGACAAAAGTCAAAAGAATAAAAAATGCTAAACATAAAGCAATAACAACGATCTGTGGATATCTTAATGCTGATTTAATATCCTTTTTGACTTTATCTTCATGTTCAATGATATAAATCAGCCGTTCCAGAATATTTGGGACGCTGCCGCTCGCTTCGCCCGCGCGAACCATACTGCAGTAAAGTGGTGAAAATATTTTGGGGAATTTCCCCAAGGCTTCGGCTAATGATGACCCTTGACGGATATCTTGAATCATTTCTGTTATGGCCGATCTTAATACTTTACTTTCGGTTTGCGATTCGAGAACTTGCAGCAGTCTTAATATCGGCACGCCTGCACCGAGCATGGAACGGAACTGTTTTGTAAATAAAATAAGATCTTTCACCTGGACTGTCTGGCCCAAGGAAGATATTTTGGAAAAAATGCTTTCACTGCTGCTGCTGATTTTTTCTTCGACAATTTGGGAAGGCATTAAACCACGCGCAGCTAACATAGTATTGACCATATCTGTGGATTCTGCTTCCAGGACACCAGCTACTATTTTTCCGTTTTGATCAATAGCCTTGTAGACATAACTAGCCATTTTTTCACCTTATGCCCTTTTTAAGTCATTACCGCCGAAGCAGCTTCTTCCAGTGTGGTAATTCCCTTCATAACCTTAACCGCGGCATCTTCCCTCAGTGTTCTTAGTTTGCCGGCATCCACTGCCGCACGGCTAATTTCCTGACTGGACTTTCTTTTCATAATCAAGTCTTGAATCATCTCGTCATTTACCAATACTTCAAACAATCCGGTTCTTCCCTTGTAACCGGTGCTTTTGCATTGATAGCATCCCCGCCCACGTTGAAAGGTGGCGTTTTTTGCTTCTTCCTGAGTAATGCCGAAATCTTCCAGAGCTTTTTGGGGAGGTCTGTATGCTTCTTTACAGTAAGGGCAAACAGTACGCACTAATCTCTGAGCAAAAGAAACCAGCAAAACAGAGGAAATCAGAAATGGTTCAATACCCATGTCAATAAATCGCGTGATAACTCCTGTAGCGTCGTTGGTGTGCATGGTGCTGAATAACCGGTGACCGGTTTGTGCCGCCTGCACAGAAATTGACGCCGTTTCCGCATCTCGGATTTCACCTACCATAACAACATCCGGATCCTGACGCAAAATTGACCGCAATCCGCTGGCGAAAGTCATCCCGGCTTTTCTGTTGAGTTGTACCTGCCGGATATTGTTAATTCTGTATTCCACTGGATCTTCCAAGGTAATTATATTTATATCCGGCTTATTGATGGAGTTTAATATAGCATAAAGGCTGGTACTTTTACCACTTCCCGTCGGACCGGTGCTGAGAATCATTCCATAAGGTTTATCACTCATCTTTTCAATCTTTTTCATATCTTCCGCTACCATACCTAAACGATCTAGGGTATAAATTCCGCCACTCATATCCAAAAGACGCAATACTATATTTTCTCCATAAATTGTGGGAATGGAAGAAACGCGAACGTTGATTTCTTTCCTATCCACTTTAAGTGTAAATCTGCCGTCTTGCGGAATTCGCGACACAGTTATGTCCATATTGGCTAATATTTTTATCCGGGCAATGATCGGCAAAAAAAATACTTTGGGAGGGGATGGTACTTCGAGCAGTTTTCCGTCAATACGAAAGCGCAATTGCACGGTATCGAACTGCGGACTGATGTGCACATCGCTGGCTCCATCACGCACCGATTGGGAAAAAATAGAATTAACCAACCGGATGACTGGTGCCTCGCCTGCCATATCCTGCAATGAAGCAATTTGAACTTCTTCTTTATTAGCTACTTCTTCATTTTGTTCTTCGGTTTCCAGGTCGATTTCAATGTTATCCATAACACTGCCTAATCCCGATTGCATTCCGTATAAACTATTGATAATTTGATTTACTTCTCTTTCGGAACACACCACCGGCTCTACTTCGGAATTAGTTAAAACCTCGATTGTATCCATGGCGTTTATATCGAGAGGGTCAACCATCGCAATGGTAAGTAATCGTCCCTTCTTTTTTAAAGGAGCTATCTGGAATTTCTGTGCTGTATCAATCGGTATCTGACGTGCCAAACCAACGTCTAAAGGAAAATTGTCAGGGTGATATTTTTGAATTTTGAGTTGCTGGCTTAACAAATCTATTATTTGTTGTTCATTAACAATACTTTGCCTGGTTAAATATTGTCCCAGTTTTAAGCCGGTTTTTTTCTGATCAATCAGCGCCTGCTGAAGTTTTTCTTCCGTTATGAGCCCGCTTTCGACGAGCATTTCACCTAAACGTTTTTTTATTTTCATTTACAGCCTCTGGATGATTTTACCTGCTAATTTTTCAAGACATGGCGGTTGAAAAATACCGATTTATCATCCCAGCGAGATATAATTTGCGCTTTTGCCGCAATGGAAGCAGGCAATTTATTAATTGCTTCTTTTGCCGCTTGAGCATTACTAAAACTCTTATCAAGAATGACCGCGAATGTCATACCTTCTGTGGTATTCCAGAAAGTAAAAAATAACATGGGCGGTAATGTTTTTTTATAAGTGTTTTCATGGAACAAATTGTACATGGTTTTCATATCATTCCCTTTTTCCAGCACTACAACATAATTACCTTCTACGACCGGCTTGATGCTGGCGGGAATAGGCGGAAAATTTATTTTTTGTCCTGCCGTAATTTTATTCTTATTATTAAGATGCGGATTAGCTTTATTTACTTTTGCAACGATTTCCGGAGAAACCTCACCATAAATATTTTCGATAGTCTTCCAGAGGGTTCTTCCTTGCTTCATAGTTAACATTCCGAGAGAATCAGGCATTTTTATATCCTGAATTTTATTTTCAAGAATAGTTGCCGCTGCCGAGGAAGGTTGTGTCTTTAATGCTGCTTCCGGAGTATTGGGAGTGGTCGATATTTGTTGAGTTGGGGAATTAGTTGCCGGCAACAGTGGAGCTGCCGTATTTATGGCCGGCGCTGAAGTAACCTGAGTTGGCAATGCTTCTTGATTACCGGCAGTAACTAATGGCGTTGCCGGAGCTATTTTTTTTACTGCCGGCACTGGATCATCCGCAATTGACAATAATTGTTGCACTTGTGAAACAAATTGGTACATTGAAAATTGCTTGTAAAAACTAATGTTGGTAGCCTGGTCATTAATAACAAATACTCCGGCGGAAATAACCAGAATAGTGCTGAGTGCTGCCAGTCTTATCCTGCGAAATAAAGGAGAATACATATCGTTTATGCAATTCCGAACCAGAAAAAAATTGGCTTGCTGTTTACCGCGAATAATCATCGTCAAAAGCACCTGATGACACAGAGTAACAACTTTACGCGGATAGCCGCGAGTATCCAGATAGATAGCCAGCATTCCCCAGTAAGTAAAAATATCGAAAGATTTTTCAAAATTACTGGCCACAGTTATGCGGTATTTAATCATAGCGCGCATTTGTTTGAAATTCAGGTTGTTTAGATAATAGAGATAATTTACCCTGTCAGCTAAATTAGCATACTTTTTCAACACTTTTTTAAATTCCGGTTGAGCAAATATTATTATCTGCAGCAATTTAAAATTGTTAGTTTCGTAATTAAGAAATTCTCTCAATATTTCGATACAGTTTTCCGGAATTTTTTGGCCTTCATCAATAATTAAGACAATTATCTTATTTTCATTCACTCCTTTGTTAAAAAGATAATTTTTTATTTTTTCCTTTAATTGCCATTCATTTTCCTGACCGTCTAAATCCGGCACACCGATCATTAGGCTGATTGCGTTTAAAAACCCAATGATGTTATCAAATAATGGATCGAGTAAAAGATGTGTTTCAATTGTCTGCGAGTCTTTGGGTGAAAAAGATAATTGCTGGATTAGTTTACGGCACAAAGTAGTTTTCCCCGTACCGATATCACCGATAACGACACTGAGACCCCGGCGCAAGCGAACGGCCAGTTCCAGTTTTTGCAGGCAACTTATATATTTGGGTGCTTCAAAGAAAAATTCCGGCTCCGGTGAATTGGAAAACGGTTCTTTTTTAAAATTAAGAATACTGTAATATTCCATTTAACGCCCTTTAGCAGGTTCAATTATAGCGAAATTAAAGCTGGCATTAATTCTTTTCCGCTTTTTTATTATTTTTTCCGGTTTCCGTACCATTGATTGTGCTTTCCCCTGCAGAAGAAGATACATTCTGTTGGGAATTATGGGCTTGCAAAATACGAGGCGTGATAAAGATAAGAACTTCTTCCATCGATTCGCTGTTGCTGTCTGATTTAAAAAGCCATCCTAATACGGGAATATCTTTGAACCAAGGCACGCCTTTATCGCCTCCCAGTGCTGTTTGCTTGGTCAATCCGGAAATGACAATTGTTTCCCCATCTTTTACAATAAGCACTGTTTGCGTTTGCTTTTTAATAATGAATGGATTTCCATCAACAGCGCGCGTTAAATCGACTTCGTCTTTTTTCACAATAATGGTCATTTTTAAATTTTTACCATCAATTACATGCGGCGTAATCTCCAGACGCAAAACCACATCCTCGAATTTAACAGTTCGCGTCGGAGGTGTAACACTCGTATCGATTGTGGAATATGGTACTTTTGATCCGTTCTCCGTAAAGGCTTTTTGATTGTCTAGGGTCGTTATCGACGGGCTGGAAAGAATATTCAATTTATTATCGGTTTGCAGGGCCTGCAATTGTACTTCTAATAAATTCCCCCCGATAGTGCCAAAGATTAATCCCAGAGAAGCAGAGGCAGCAGATGTTAGATTAGCAGCCTGCATATTGGATATAAAACCGGTTCCTCCTATACCAACTGGTCCTGAAGCGGTCGGATTTACATCCGAAGTTGAGCTGGTTCGAGTACCTCCGGGATAAGCCCCAAAATTACCGGAATTGTATTGCCCCCCCCACATAATTCCTAAATCCCGTGCCGTTGATTTCGTTGTTTCGATGATATTGGCTTTAATCTGTATCTGTGGTGTCGGCTTATCCAGTATTTCGATAATCGGCAACATTTTCGCCAGATCATCCTGCATGGCTGAAATAACCAGGGAGTTGCTGTGCTCATCAACCTTGACCGAACCCCGCGCTTTTCCTTCCTTATCTTTGGTCAGAAAATCCTGCAGCGTTTCCGAAAGTTTTTTCGGATCGGCATAATCAATATTTATCACCACTGGCTGCAGAAGCGGCTCCACCCACTGGATATCACGCAAGCTCATTTTTTGCTTGAGATCTCGGTCAATATCATCCAGCGTCATCACCCGGATAATACTACCTTCCCAAATGTAAGATAAACCATAAGTTCGTAACAAACCTGTAAAGGCCTGATCCCAGGCCACACCCCGGAAATCTACGCTGACTTCGCCTTTTATATCGTTTTTCATCAGAAGATTTAAGTCAACGGCCTTAGCCATTGCCCTTAAAACCGCCTTCAAATCAGCGGAGCGCATTGTTAAGTTAATTTTCTTGGACGGCATCTGTTTGACAGTAGTACGGGCAGCTAACGCAGCTTGCTTTGCTGCCAGAGCCGCCATATCTATCTTTTTCGGTTCCGAACTGGGAGAATGTCCTTGAGAATTTTCCGCCAGTGTATTCCATTTTTCAAAGAAAGGATCTTTCTTGACGGTTTTATCGGCACAACCGAAACAAACTACTAGAAAAACAAAGGCCAATATAATATTGAAAATACTTTTACTGATTACCAAGTATTTCAAGGCAAATATCCTCCGATGCCGTATTTTATTCCTGAATAAATATTTCAAGTTCACTTCCTCTGCCTTTATTGCTGATAACAACCTTCGCTGCTGTTATCTTTTTTAGAACATAACCCTCTATTTCCAACTTATCTCCCACACTATACTCCAACCCGTTAATAACTGCCATTTTCTTTTTACCTATATCGATATAGCCGGAATATATTGTTTTAGCCGCCGGATCATCTTTGGTTTTAGCATCGTCTCTACTTGCCCATTCCCTGTACGAACTCTTTTCCCAAAAAGGATTCTTCCCCCAATCAGCCTCAGCCCTGCCAACTACATAGGCATCAGCAAGGCTTATAGAATTTTTCATCAAATCATCGGCAATACTGCTTATATAGTTATCCTTTCCCACCGGATTGCTGTCTTTTACATCTTTGGGCGATTTACCGCCGGACAGCAATGCATAGGCGGTAAATAGTATGGCCGCAATTGCGATAATAATTATTATAATTTGCCTCTTGTTTAACTTTGCCATATTTAATCAGTTACCTAAAGCTATTAATATTTTCAGGCGAAATTCCAGCCCATCGGGATATTGCTGAAGGGAAATTTCTTCAATTTTTTCCATGTAAGACAAATAACCTAAGCCGATGAGCATTTTTCGAAAATTAATAAATTCTCCCCTCACTACCGCCGTATGCAAAAGATAATTCGAAGAACCGGTTAGTGCACTCAGCTCCGGGGAAACGGATACTGTCTTTAATCCGGCTTTTTCCGCTACTTCTCTAAAAACATCCTGAAACTTACTCGCTTCTTGACGAGGAAGAGTTGTTTTTGCAGGATTAGGTAAAATCCGCAGATCTTTCTTTTCCATGTTTTTCATCAGCATTGCATATGCGGAATTAAGACTTTTTTGTTCTTCAATCTGTTGCTGTAATTTTTTTATGTCCTTATTTATAGAGGCATTATATCGGGATAAAGGAATTATGCCGGCAAGTATAAAAAATATTATAATGCCTGCACAAATACCCAGGTGCCATAAAACTTTTTCTGGCATATTAAATCTTAATTTATCCACAATTATTACTTTCCTATTTTTGCACTCATTGCAAAATGCAACACATCATTTTTTTTAAAATTAACTATGCTGTTTTTATAAACGGACACCTGGTGCAACATCGGTGAATTACTTAATTTCATTATGTACTGAGCCAGATATGAATCCAGCATATTACGGTCGCCGGTAATAATTCCTTCCAGGGTTATACCTTCGGCAATATCTTCTTTCGCTGCCTTATCGGGTTTATCCTTCGCGGCAGAACTTACCGACGTTATTATTTTTAAATTATTAAGTCGAATATTTTCAGGAGTTAAAGTTGTTATTTCTCCAATAACGGCCATACTCAGATATCTTTGCGCATATTGTCGTGATATTTTTCTCTGCATTTTTACTTCGTCGGCTAGTTTTGAAACCTTATCCACTGACATCAGCGGATTGAACATCGACATTTCTCTTTTTAGCTTTGCTCTTTGTTTGTTTAAATCAAATACATCCACGCCCTGATAGGTTATGGTTATTATACAAATAATTAAAGCAGCAGTAAAAGCAGCAATAATCCCGCGATCAATCCTTCTGATAGTGATTTCTTTGTTCTTTTCCTTGTAAGTGAAGATTAAATTAGGAGTAAGCTGATTATTGGAAAAAGAAAGTCCCAGAGCCGGAACAAGAGCCATCCGGTCGGCAAGAGAAGTGGTTTCAGTTATCTGGCTGGCAGCTTGGTTATTTAAAGGATCAAAGACTTCAAGTTTTACGCCTAATTGATCGCTGATATAACTCGCAATAGGATTATATATATTCATCACCGCTGAAATATATATTTTTTCTACTCTTTCCTGGCCGATAGCAGTTGAGTAATGTTGAAGCGTTCGCTCTATTTGGCGGGTTAATCTTTCAATTACCGGAACTATTATTTTAAATATTTCATCTTCTTTTATGCTGAAACCGGCATCAGGCGATCTTAATGTCTCGTCAGCAGAACCCAGGCTAAACAATATTTTTGCAGCTTCTTCCTTTTCCAGCCCTAAAGCACCTTTTTTTTCTAAAAATGATTCTACAATTGCATCGATCATACTGCTGACACCAGTTTTGATACCCCGGGTCATTACCAGATTGTTTTTATTGTAAAT
>CAIVQG010000082.1 GCA_903907985.1 uncultured delta proteobacterium | reverse complement strand
ATTCAATTCGCCGTCGGTAATCTTTACCGCAGCAACCGAAGCTTTGGAAAAGAATTTTACCACTTCGCCGATTTTCTGCTCTGCCATAGAATGACCTCCATTTCACTAAAGGTGATTAGTCCGAAGACTGAAGGCTATTAGGGAAAACAACTTCCCTTTTATTTGACCTGACAGCCTTCGGTCTTCAGTCTATTGGGCTATCTAAATACATTTTTTGAAATTGATTTACAAGAATAAAAAAAGGCAGGGTGTTTTACCCTGCCTTTAGTATTCTCTGAATTGGAAGATGTGATCTATTCCGCTACAGCTTCTTTTGCTTTAGCCTTTGTTTTAGGCTTGGCTTTTTCTTTCTTTTTTTCGTCGGGAATAAATTCCAGGATGGAAACAGGCGCATTATCGCCAAAACGGTAACCAACTTTGATTATTCTGGTATATCCGCCCTCACGGGTACGATAACGTTCCGAAAGCTCGCCGAAGAGCTTACCTACAACCGACTTATCCCGGACCACAGACAGGGCTTGACGGCGGGCATGCAAATCACCTCTTTTACCTAAGGTAATCATTCTTTCCGCTAATTTCCTCAATTCTTTTGCCTTGCAGTCTGTCGTACGAATACTTTCATGTTTTAATACGGAAGTAACCATATTCCGAAGCATGGCTTCCTTATGGCTAGAAGTTCTACCTAGCTTTCTGCCCGCTCTACCATGATACATTGCTAATATATTCCTTTCCTGACAATCAATTATCTCAAAATAGCTTAATTTTAGCTATTATATTACTCGCCTTTTTCAACCCAGGGAGCAAAATCAAGTTTCATTCCGAAATTAAGATTATATTCGTTAAGAATTTCTTTAATTTCACTCAACGACTTGCGGCCAAAGTTTTTTGTTTTGAGCATTTCTGCTTCTGTTCTCTGCACCAATTCGCCGATTGTGTTAATCCCGGCATTTTTCAAACAGTTGGCTGAACGGACAGAAAGTTCTAAATCTTCCACTGTTCGTAACAACACTTCATTGATATTGCCCTTTTCATCGGCAATTTCCGGTAGCACCTCTTCGGCAACTTCTTCGAAATTAATGAAAACATCCAATTGCTGTTTCAATATTTTTGCTGAATAGGCAACGGCATCTTCCGGTTTCAAACTGCCATCAGTCCATACTTCCAGAACGAGCTTATCGAAGTCGGTTATCTGCCCGACACGCGCATGGGAAACAATGTAGTTAACCTTTTTAACCGGTGAAAAAATCGCGTCAATATTAATTGTGCCTTCGGGCTGATCTGAATCCAACTCTTTCTTTGCCGGATTGTACCCTTTGCCCATTTTTACAACTAACTCCGCCTTAAGGGAATTACCGCCTGACGACATCGTCGCGATGTAATGATCAGGATTTAAAACTTCAACCGTGCCATCAGTGATAATATCACCTGCCTTGATTACACCCGGACGGGATACGTCAATGTGCACTACCTTCGTATCAGCTTGTCCGAGTTTAAAACGCACACCTTTTAAATTCAAGATTATATCGGTTACATCTTCTTTAACACCAGGAATTGTGGAAAACTCATGTAAAACACCATCAATTTTAATCGATACAATCGCCGTTCCTCGAATAGAAGAGAGCAATACCCGCCTTAAAGCATTCCCTAATGTTATCCCGTAACCTCTTTCCAGCGGTTGAATGGTAAATTCACCATATAAACGCGTATGTGTCGATTCATCAACATCTATACGTTTGGGACGTATCAAACTCGACCAGTTTCTCTGCATAATAAAACCCACCCTTCAGCTGGTTTATGGAAAATCCGTTTTTTACTTCGAATAAAGTTCTACGACAAGCTGTTCTTGTACCGGCATCGTTAAGTCTTCCCGAACCGGCAACACTTTAATTGAGGCGCTGAAGTTTTCTTTATCCAATGCCAGCCATTGAGGCACACCACGTCTTGTTACCGTTTCCATAGCTTCCAGTATGCGTGTTATCTTGCGGCTGCCCTCTTTAACAGTAATTACATCTCCTGCTTTCAGCAAATACGACGGAATATTTACCGCCTTGTTATTAACTAAAAAATGACCGTGGGTAACTAGTTGTCTAGCTTCATCCCGGGAATTAGAAAAGCCCATACGGAAAACCATATTGTCCATTCTTCTTTCCAGCAGCACGAGTAAATTTGTTCCCGTAATACCCTTTAGCTGATCGGCTTTTTCAAAATATCCCCTGAACTGCTTTTCCAACAGCCGGTACATTCTCTTGAGCTTTTGCTTTTCGCGTAACTGCACACCATAATCAGAAGCCTGTTTTTTATGCCCCTGACCATGTTGTCCCGGAGCATAACCCCTTCTCTCAAAAGCACACTTCTCCGAATAGCACCGGTCTCCCTTAAGAAAAAGTTTCAACCCTTCCCGGCGACACAACCTGCATGAGGAATCCGTATATCTTGCCAAAAAACGCCTCCCTTAATATCTAATTATTCGTTATCTGTTTTTACTCGATTAAACTCGACGACGCTTTGGTGGCCGGCATCCGTTATGCGGTACCGGAGTTACGTCACGAATCATTGTTACCACAAGCCCGGCTAATTGCAACGAACGCAACGCTGATTCTCTGCCTGCTCCGGGACCCTTTATAAATACTTGTACTCTGCGCATTCCTTGTTCTTTTGCTTTACGCACAGCATCTTCCGCAGCCATTTGCGCGGCAAATGGGGTGCTTTTGCGCGATCCCTTAAAACCCTGTAACCCGGCTGATGACCAAGAAATAACATTGCCGGCCAAGTCAGTTATAGTTACAATCGTATTATTAAAAGTGGATTGAATATGTGCAACCCCTTCAGTAATATTTTTCTTCTCTTTCTTCTTGCCCGCTTTTCTAACTGCTTTTACCATTTCCCCTCCGGATCAGAGTAAATCAAATTACTTTTTCTTGCCGGCGATAGCCCGCCTAGGCCCTTTTCTCGTCCTGCCGTTAGTGTGCGTTCTCTGCCCTCTTACCGGCAAACCCTTACGGTGCCGCAAGCCACGGTATGCACCGATATCCATTAATCTCTTAATCGACATGGATATATCACGGCGTAGGTCACCCTCAACCCTATGATCTTTATCAAGTATACTTCTAATTGCCGATATTTCCGAATCAGCTAATTGATCCGTTTTTGTATCCGGGCTTACACCTGCGTTTTTCAGAATATCCTTTGCTTTCGTGGTCCCAATACCATAAATGTAAGTTAAAGCAACTTCCATTCTCTTGTTTTTCGGTAAATCAACACCTGCAAGTCGTGCCACCTTATATAT
>CAIVQG010000081.1 GCA_903907985.1 uncultured delta proteobacterium | reverse complement strand
GTCATACTACGGGCTGCTTGTTCGCCTCCGGTTGCTCTCCACCCCGCTTCACAGCGACGCAGTTACCTTCGGCTAACGGGGGTGAGCATCCCCCGTGAGAGGACTTCAACCTCTCAGATCGCGCCCGCTCCCAGGCGCACGAATACCGGCCTTCGCCGGTATGACATAATTGCTGTTTTAAGTATTTGTGCAAAGGTCTCGCAGCTTGCCTGCAAGAAGGCTGAATAAAATCCGCCTTAGGGAAGACGCTCCCACACCAGGCTTACCGTCCCCGAGACGCCGCCGAGCGTCAAAGGACCGCTCAAGGTAAGATATTTACCATCATATTCCACATGACGTTTCTGGTCACTCCCTGCCCAGTCGGGGAGGAGCGCGGCTTCGATATGGTGAACTATGGTCTGTTCAGCGGGATTAACCGAATAGGTTCCATAGTAGGCGGTATAACCACCAAATGCCTCACGCACTTCGGCCTCCGATGTAAGGAGCGGATCGCCTGACGAAAACCGGGGCCGGTCGGGGTTCATCAATTGTACTGCCATACGTCCGTTTGATTCGTAGTATAGTCTCCCCTGCGCATCCCTGCCGAACGGATAAGTTATCTTTCCATTGGCATCTAGAGTATGGCAGGAAACCAGCTTCCAGACACCGGCCAGTAATGCTTTATTGACCCAAGAAACACTGCGGCATTGATTTTCAGACAAAGCAACACTCCTTTTGCCCTTACTTTGGTCGATTACCATACAGCCGCTGATCAGCCAGAGCACCAGTAGAATCGAAAGACAGATATATCTGGCGTGTTGAAAATTATCCTTGTATTTCATGTTCATTTTTCATCGGGCTTGTTCTTGCCCGTCGGGAACTTTCCCTTTGCCTCGTTCTTGTCCTCCAAGGATTTGAGCGTAAGCTTATACGCTATGTAGTACTTATAAATATTGCGGACGTAGGTTGTGGTCTGGAGACCGAGCTTCTCGGCAGTCACCACTTCTACGTTGTTAAACCACTTGTCGGGGTCGAGGCCCCGTGACTTCGCCAGTTTACGCATCCGCGAGATGTTCCCCGGCCCGGCATTGTAGCTGGCAAAAGCGAAGAGCGTGCGGTCCTGTTCCGTGAAGTTCCTGTCCGGTAAGTAAGTCGTTAAGAGCGTGTCCATATACTTCGTTCCCGCGTGGATGTTGGGCTCAGTCACCCTGATATCACCTACTCTCAAAGATACCCCGGTTGCCGGCATGATCTGCATGATGCCTATGGCGCCGACAGGGCTCCGCTTCGTCTGGTCCAGGGTTGATTCCTGATAGCCCTGAGCGGCAAGCATCACCGGGTCGAACCGGTATTTCTGACCGTACTTTCCAAACAGGGCAATTGTCTGTTCGAAACGCGTCCACTCGGCAGTGCCCGTCGGGTCCTTGATTTGCTTCATGCGCTTATGGTATTGCACCAGGCGGGTCTCGATGACACCATACTTCTTGAGGTAATTCTTATAGAAGTCCAGAATTTCGACCTCCAGTTTGGGGCTGTTTTTGCGAATCGCCCAGCCTATTTTTCCGCCTTTGCGCAGCACTATATCATCACGGACTTTGATCTTCGGTAGAACCTGCGCCCACATCTTCGCCATCACATCGTCGGCGACGATGAATTCGAAAAGGCCGGCGTTGAGCATCTCCAGCATATCTTCATCCTCCAGGGCATCGGGCACAAGAATAATTTTTACTGGCGCCTTTTTCCGCGACCAGAATCCTCCTTCCTTTTTAAACCGCTCGTTCAGAGACAACAGGCTGTTGTAGTAACTCGTTGACTTCCGGACGTGCACGGTTTTACCGGCAAGGTCTTCCAGGGATCGGACTGCGGGCGACCGCGGTCCTGTGATCAGCAGTTCAGTTACCTGTGGTCCGCCCACCGGAGCGGCGAAGTCCACTGTCTTCAAGCGCTCTTCCGTTACCGTAATGTCACCGGCGGCGATATCACCCTGCCCCTTGGCTATAGATGTAAGCAGCGCATCGCGTGTTGTGGGTATAATGAAAACAGTCAACGGACGACGGCCTAGTTTCTTGTAATATTTCTTGTTGAGATAGTGCTCAAAGTCCCGCATGGACTCACCGATCATCCCGCGTTCTCGGCCCCTATCGTTGAAATAGAGCGACCGACTGTGGGGTACGAGAACCCGTATCCTCCGATGTTCCAGCATCTTATCGAAGTCACCAGTCCACTCTTTGCTGGCCAGGGCCAGGGTGCGTGGTTGTTGTCCGTCGGTGATTACAGGCTGCTTGTCCGATTTTCCAGTCACCAGATAGATCAGAACAGCGATCAACACACCGGCCAAACCAAGGCCAAACCAATAGAAACGTCTTTTTCTTTCCATTTTAGTTTCTCCAATCTCCCGGTTTCCTGATCTAATCCTATTGTTCGATGTGCATTTTTATAAGAGCGGTAAAGAAGTATAAGAAGATCCGTCTTTTGTGTCAATGAATTATTGACCGATTATATTGATCTGACCGCAAAAAGAACAATTGCATCTTTACATATAACAGAGGTATGATTAATATGTTAATTATACAGCATATAATCATACTAAGGAGGAAACATAATGAAACGTTTAATGGTGGTCTTTATATCCATTGTTTTGCTTTTGGTCACTTATCAGGCCTTCGCCAAAGATTATGTAATAACAAAAAAGGCGGGCGATTATACGGTTCAAATCATAATTGGCAAAAATCCGCCAGTTACCGGCATTAACAGAATGGAAATTGCCATCAGCGATGAGAAGGGAAGTGCTGTTACCGATGCCAAGGTAAGTATTGATTACGGCATGCCGGCAATGCCGGGAATGGGTCCTATGAATTACAAAAACGATGCCTCCCTGAAAGGCAATCAATATCTGGCTTCTCTTAACTTCTCCATGTCCGGCCCCTGGTTTATTAATATTAAAATTACTCGTACCGGAAAGACACAGCTGGTAAAACTTAATGTCGATGTCAAATAGCCTGATAAAAATTGGCTTCTTGCTGCTGGTTTTTTTGCTGCTGGGAGCATCTCCCGGCAGTAGAGATGCAGCCCTCCGGGACTTAATTGACGAAGCATTGAAAAACAGCCCGGATATTCAAGCGTCGCAGGCCCGGATAGAAGCGGCAAAATATCGTGTGCCGCAGGTAATGAGCCTGCCTGATCCGCTGATCTCCGTTGGCTATCAGAATGAAGGCTTTGACCGCTATAGTTACGGCCAGGAGCAGGGTTCACAGTGGATGTTTTCTGCTTCCCAGCAGTTTCTCTTTCCCGGAAAACGTGCCCTTAAAGGAGATAGCGCCACACGGGATGTGGAGGCTTTTGAAGACTTGCACGAACTGTTGAAATTAAAGACCGCTGCCCGAGTCAAAGAACTGTATTACGATCTTTTTCTTGCACACAAAAATATCGACCTGATCGAAGACAAGCGAGAAGTGTTTGCCCGGATTGAAGAGCTGACACTAGCACGGTACAGCTCCGGCAAGGCCATGCAACAGGAAGTTCTCATGGCGCAAACGGAAAAGTATATGCTTCTGGAAAAGGAAGAAATGTTGAAGCAAAAAATCCAATCCCTGGAGGCAATGCTTGGCGCCACACTGGGCAGACAAAAGCCGAATTCACTGCCTGTCCCCGTTGAGCCACATTATCGGGTAGTTCCTTTAACAGCAAATGAGGCTGTAGAGAAGGCTCTGCAGCATTCGCCGGAAATTAAATACCGCAGCAAAATGATTGAGTCCGCCGTAACCAAACATCGAATGGCTAAAAAAGAATACTTCCCTGACTTCGCTATCAATGCCGGTTACTTTAACCGCGCCCGTGATTACAAAGATATGTGGAGCGCTGCGGCAACAATCAATATCCCTCTTTATTTTATCTCCAAACAGCAACCGGCCGTGTCCGAAGCAAACGCCAATATTAATCTTGCCCGGCAGGAACTGGCGGCCACAAAGTTAATAATCGCCGCAGCTGTCAAAGACAATTATTCGATGCTCCGTTCTGCCGAAAAACTCATGGATATTTATAAAAACGGATTAATTCCGAAAAACAGGCAGGACATGGAACAGGCGCTGACAAACTACTCCGCAGGCAAGGCCGATGCAGCCACCGTAATTTCCCGCTTGAAAACTTTGCTGGATTACGAAACGCTTTACGTAAACCAGCTCGTGGAAAGGGAAAAGGCTATCAGTAGATTGCAGGCAATTGCCGCAGGACTTGATGCGGCTACGGGAGGAGAGAAACAATGAAAAAGAAATACCGGAATTTTACATTTGCCGCTGTCGGATGCATGTTTTTAGTATTGTCTTTGCCGGTCGGGGCACAGGATCATTCCGGGCATTCGCAGGCCAATGCCAAACCAAAAGCCGTCACGCCGGCTAAACAAGCCACAGAAATACAGCCGGCTCAAGATATTCCGCAAGTAGAAATATCAGGCGAACAGCAGAGACTCATCGGCGTCAAAACAGTGATAGTCGCGAGGCGGCCTCTGCAAAAGGTCATCCGGACGGTAGGAAAAATAGAATCTGATGAACGCAAGCTGGCAACAGTGAATACAAAGATCGAAGGCTGGATAGAAAAACTCTATGTCGAAGTTACCGGCAGTTATGTAAAAAAAGGCGCAGCCCTGGCGGAGATTTACAGCCCGGAACTTATTGCCACTCAGCAGGAATTTCTGAGCGCTTTGAAATGGGTTAAGCAAGCGGAAGAAAATAAACAAACCAAAGATAAAAGCATTGCAAATGATTCCAGTGCTATTGGCAGCATGCTGTCTCAGGATGCCAAGGCCACGCTTGAGGCAGCGAGGCAGCGCCTCTTGCTCTGGGATATTTCCACGGAGCAAATCAAAACAATAGAGGAAACTGGAAAGGCCGTCCGGACACTAACTCTTTTTAGTCCGGTCAATGGCTTTATAACACAGAAAATGGCAGTTGCAGGAATGAAAGTCATGCCGGGAGAAAAACTCTTCGATGTTGCCGACCTCTCGAGCCTCTGGGTCATTGCCGATATTTATGAGCATGAGTTGCCGCTCATAAAAGTGGGTGATCACGCAATGATCTCGATTGCCTATCTTGCCGGCAAGGAATTGTCTTCGCAAATTGATTATATTTACCCGATCATTTCAGCGGATACAAGGACAGCGAAAGTGCGCCTGAAGCTGGCTAATACCAATAATCAATTAAAGCCGCAAATGTTTACCAATGTGGAAATAAAAATAAATATGGGCAGGAAACTGATGATTCCGGAAGCGGCAGTGATTGATACTGGTAAAGGAATGGTGGCTTACGTGGATTTAGGGAATGGATTTTTTGAGCCCCGCCAGATCAAGCACGGCCTGAGAACGGACGGTTCCATAGAAATTCTGGGTGGTTTAAAAGAGGGAGAAAAAGTCGTTTCCTCGGCTAATTTCCTGGTTGATGCGGAGGCTCAGCTCAAGGGAGTGAAACCCCTGCCGCGGTAATAGATGCGACTTCATAAAAAGTCCATATGCTGCGTTGCGCTGCACCCTGTGTCGTTCAACATACCAATAGTATGCCTCACGACCCAGGCCTTGCGCGCCTTGCCTCTGGCACTTTTTATGAAGTCGCTTGCTGATCGCTAATCTCTCTGTTATGACCTCGGAGGAAAAATGAGAGACAAATGGTACGCTGATAAGAGGGATCTCGTAAAATGGGGAGGCATCATGCACCTCCTTAATGACAAGAGTCTTGGAATAAAAAAAGTAATCCAAATAGCTTTTTATAGGGAAGATCATTATCCTGCCCTCAATTTTAACGGAGCTAACATTCCAATACCCGAAATAGTGCTAAAGCATTTTCGGGATATCAAACTCATAAAATATCTTGATCCTCGTATTGAAGCTTTCGATCAAATATTTAGTCATAAGTCACGTCAAACCTACACTGACTATTTATGTGAAAAGTTAAAGTTAATTCGGGAAAAGAAAATTGTATTTCTTGACCCGGATACAGGATTGGAGCCAGGAAAATGCAAGACAGAACATGTAAAACGTAAGGAAGTTGAACAAATCTATGGCTCATTAAATCCCGGCGATTTTCTAGTGTTTTATCAGCATAAATTTTGGAATTCCAAATGGGATGAAATTCGTCGCAGTGAATTTGCAGAAGCTTGTGGCCTTTCCGGAAGCAAGGTCAAAACATGGAAAGCAAATAAAATTGCAAATGACGTCATCTTCTTTTTTACAGAAAAAGAAAATTAATCTCTAATGCTCTCTTTAGGATCGCCTATGATCGCCAAAATTATTGAATACAGTGCCCGCAATAAATTCTTTGTCTTTCTGGTTATATTCTTCGCCCTGGCCTGGGGTTACTGGGCGCTGAAAAACTCGCCGCTCGATGCCATTCCCGATTTAAGCGATACTCAGGTTATTATCTATACCGAATGGGCCGGCCGCAGTCCTGATCTGATTGAAGATCAAATTACCTATCCCATTACTTCCACCTTACTGGCCGCACCGAATGTTCGGGCTGTACGTGGTTTTTCTTACCTGGGCAGTTCATTTATCTATGTCATTTTCGAGGAAGGCACAAACATCTACTGGGCGCGCAGCCGCATTCTGGAATATCTCCAGGCTGTCAAAAACAAAATTCCGGCAGATGTTAATCCGGTTTTAGGGCCTGATGCCACCAGCCTTGGCTGGGGCTTTTCTTATGCCGTTATCGATGAGAAAGGCGGACTTGATCTGGCCCAGCTTCGTTCCCTGCAGGATTACTTAATCAAGCTGGGACTCGAAAGCGTGCAAGGTGTAGCGCAAGTGGCATCCGTCGGCGGCTTTGTCAATCAGTATCAGGTAACTGTTGATCCCCACCGCCTGACTGCCTATAATCTGCCGCTTACAAAAGTTATGGACGCCATCCGCAAGAGCAACCGGGATGTGGAAGGAAGAGTCCTGGAATTCTCCGGCGCCGAATATATGGTACGGGGCCGCGGCTATATAAAGAGCTTAAAGGATCTGGAAGAAATCGCCGTAGGGGCAAATCCGGGCGGGACACCGGTTTATTTGAAAGATGTTGCCCGCGTGCAATTGGGGCCGGAAATTCGCCGCGGATTAGCAGAGCTCGACGGCAAGGGAGAAGTGGTTGGCGGCATTGTTGTTGTCCGTTTCGGTGAAAATGTTCTCAATGTCATCGAGCGAGTCAAGGAAAAGATTAACAAAGATATTGCGCCCAGCCTGCCTGCGGGTGTGAAAATCATTACTACCTATGACCGCTCTGATTTGATTTTGCGTTCCATCTCCACGCTAAAAGATGAGATTATCAAACTGATCATTGCGGTGAGTGTTGTCTGCTTGATCTTCCTCTTTCATCTCCCCAGTGCGCTGGTTGTAATCTTTACACTGCCCATTGCCATTATGATATCTTTTATCTGCATGTACTATCTGGGCGTAACTTCCAACATCATGAGCCTCTCCGGAATTGCCATTGCCATCGGGGCAATGGTGGATGCATCCATCATCATGGTGGAAAACGCCCATAAAAAGCTCGAAGAATGGGAACAGCTGGGACGGCCGGGTAACAAAACAGATGTGATTATTGCGGCGGCAAAAGAGGTCGGTCCTTCCTTATTCTTTTCCCTGCTAGTTATTACTGTGGCCTTTTTACCGGTGTTTACCCTACAGGCGCAGTCGGGCAGACTATTTAAACCACTGGCCTACACCAAAACCTTTGCCATGCTTTTTTCGTCTTTTCTGGCAATCACACTCACACCGGTTTTAATGACTTTGTTCATCCGCGGCAAAATACGGCCGGAAGAGCAAAATCCGGTAAGCCGCATTTTACATAGACTTTATGAGCCCGTGGCAAGTCTGGCTATCCGCTTCCGCAAAACGGTAATTGTTCTTGCCGTTATTATAATGGCGGCAACCGTTTATCCGTTTTTAAAGCTCGGTTCGGAATTTATGCCGCCGCTGCATGAGGGTTCACTTTTCTATATGCCTGTAACCATGCCGGGGGCATCGATTTCCGAGGTGTCTGGATTACTCCAGATGCAGGACAAGCTCCTGAAGGAAATACCTGAAGTCGCACAGGTCTTCGGTAAAGCAGGCAGGGCGGAGACAGCCACCGATCCGGCGCCGCTGGAAATGTTTGAAACGGTGATCAATCTGAAGCCGGAAAGCCAGTGGCGTACAGGTATGACGGTGGATAAACTCAAGGATGAAATGAATGATGCGCTCAACATCCCCGGCGTGGCCAATTCCTTTACCATGCCGATCAAGGCACGCATCGATATGCTGGCCACAGGCATCCGTACGCCGGTGGGAATCAAGATTCTCGGGCCAGATCTGGAAGTGATCGAAAAAATCGGGATGCAGTTGGAGCAGCAACTGCGCGATATTCCGGGAACGCGCAGCATCTATGCCGAAAGAGTAGCCACCGGATATTTTCTGGATATTGTCATCAATAGAAATGCTATTGCCCGCTATGGTTTGACGGTTGATGATGTTAATGAAGTGATTCAGGCTGCTATCGGGGGAATGAATTTGACCACAACCGTTGAAGGACGGGCGCGCTATCCGGTGAATATCCGGTATCCACGGGAATTGCGCAATGATGTGGATAAACTCAAAAGAATACTGGTACCGGTTATGGCCGCTAACCGCCCTGCTGCTGTATCTGCATCCGGAATGCCGGCAATAAATGATGTCTTACAAGTGCCTATGGGGGCCCTGGCCGATTTTCGCATTATCCGGGGGGCCACAGCCATTAAGAGCGAAGAGGGGCTTTTGACTGCCTATGTTTATATTGATACTACCGGCCGCGATGTAGGCAGCTACGTGGAAGATGCGCGAAAAAAAGCGGCAACGATCAAACTGCCGGAAGGTTATCGTTTGGCCTGGAGTGGTGAATATGAGTATATCCTCAGTACTCACGAACGGCTGAAAATGATTATTCCTTTTACCCTGTTGATTATTTTCGTTCTTCTCTTCCTCAATACGAAATCAGTAATAAAAACTGTTATTGTTTTGCTGGCCGTGCCTTTTTCGCTGGTCGGTTCTTTCTGGTTTTTATACCTGCTCAATTACAACATGAGCATTGCTGTCTGGGTCGGAATCATTGCGCTCGCCGGTCTGGATGCCGAGACCGGCGTGGTTATGCTTTTATATCTAGACCTGGCGTATGAGAAGTGGAAGAAAGAAGGATTGCTGAAAACAAGCACAGACTTGCGAGATGCCATAATGTTTGGAGCAGTCAAACGAATCCGCCCCAAAATCATGACCGTGAGTGTTATTCTGGCCGGCCTGATTCCCATCATGTTCAGCAATGGAACAGGCGCCGATATCATGAAACGCATTGCCGCTCCCATGATTGGCGGCGTTATCACTTCTACAATTCTGGAGTTGATCATCTATCCCGCGATCTACATGATCTGGCGCAGCCGCGCACTTCCTAACAAGTGACCCGGTTATCCGAGACGCAAAGGAAGAACAAAAATGCACACGTATGGAAAAATAATTATCTGGATAATTACCTGTGCGGCTTTAATATCATGTGCGGCAGGAAATACTGCTTTGACTAATAATTGGGGTAAAATTGTCCCTGATAATGAGGTGAAAATATTTTTTGAAACTTATCAAGTCAGTCCTGATCTCAACTATTACATCAGCGGCTCAGATATCTACCCCAATGCGATACTGGGATTAAATAAGGCCTATATCCTGGATTCCACCTTATGGAAAAAAGTCGAGCTGACAGAGGCAATGCTCCAGGCAATAGTTACAGACATGAAAGCCAGAGTCATGAGTTCCGGACAAAGCCAATTTGGCTTTGCTGTTCTGGATAACCGGGGAAAGCAAATCGGAGTATGGTACTCCATCCTTTTCGCAACCGCACCGGTTCAGATGAAAGAAGATAAGAAGGTTATCATCTATACGCCTGATCATGATACTTATGAAAAAAATGACGGAAAAAGAATCATGAAGAACCACTGACTTGCATAAAGAGAACAGCTCTATTGCCACCGGGAGGAGTCACGATAAAATCGGCAATGTTTAAACCTCCCGACGCCTTGAAGACAATCGATATACGAACTGTGCAAGAAGAGGCCCTGCTATTACTCCTTTTTATGGTCGCGGAAGAAACCTAACAAAAATTCCGTATCTTTCGGTGATAGATCAAATTTAAAGACAGCTTTATCCACCAGCTGCTTGGCCGATTGGTTTTCGTTTTCTTCAATGTTTGCTGATATCCATTTAATCGCTTGCTGGACATTTTTCCCTTCCGGAATGACTGTGGACATATTAATTTAATCCCCCTTATGCTTCGATGAAGTTATTGGATACAATAATTTCATAATCACTGATTGTAAAAAAAATCAATGCCATATTTCGGAATACCATTGTTCTTTCAATTACAATATAGTACTATGCTCCGCAAATTCAGGGAAAGTATATTGCGCGGGTTACCGCCGCTTGGAGAACAAGAGCATCATTGAATAAGGGGTTGCAAACATCCCTTCGGGTGGGAAGTCACCTTTTTCTGAGGCAACATCCCGCTTCCCGTTATGAATAAATCAATAAGGATATTTTAATATGCCAGTTTATTTACAAATACTTCTGCTGATTGTTGCCTTTATTATTTTTGTCGGGCTTGCTATGTTTGCCGGGGGCTGGGGTGTACGGAGAATGTGTTTCAAAATCATCGCGGAAATGGAAGAGGCCCGTGCTTTCTCCGTAGGCAAGGCAGTTGTATTGCAGGACGAACGCAAAAATATCTTTCGTGTGGGCACGGGCAATATTCGGCCAAAGGCTCTCAATCTCCTGATCGCCGACGGACTGGTTATCAAAACCCCTAAAGGAAAATATTATCTGGATAAAGACAAGCTGGCCCAGATGAAAAGCAAGGCTATATAGGAGAAATCCGTTCACCGCGAACTGGATTGATTTCTCGATCTGCTTGTTCTTCTTGACAGCAAAAAGAAAATGCCCTAGATTGGCCAAGCTTTTCTGCTTGGGGAGTAATAATAAGTATGGCCACAAAAAAACAGCGGCGCTTCGATGAAATCAGCGATAAAAAGAAGAAAAAATCGACAAGAATTCTTTATTTTTCCCTTACCTTGGTAGGGGTATCAGTTGTACTGATATTTTTCTTTGTTATTTTGTTTAATGCTGTATTCCCTCCTGTGGATACGGATGCCTTAAAAAAGAAACAAAAAAAATTGGTGGTAATTTATTTTTCTGATCCGCAGGAACGTTTTCTAATGCCGGAAAAGCGCTATGTGTATATTGAAAATGACTCTGCCCAGAAGGCCAGGGAAATTGCCAAAGCCCTGGTGGATGGTTCTAAAGCCGGCCTGATTAACACATTTCCAGCGGGGGTCGGCATAAAAGATGTAAAGGTTAATGATGAAGGGACCGCTTTTATTAACTTCAGCAAGAATTTAACTAAAAATCATCCGGGCGGATCAACTGCCGAAATGGCAACAATTTATTCTCTAACCAATTCGGTGACGGAAAATGTGTCCAGTATAAAGAAAGTTAAGATATTAGTTGATGGCAAGGAATTGCCGTCGATCAAAGGTCATATCTCTACGAAAAAAGCATTTACTCCCAATCCGGAGCTCTTTGTCCCTTCGCAACAGGAGAATAGCTAATCTTCTTATGGCAGCAAAATCAAAATTATCCCGCATCCGTAATATCGGCATAGTTGCCCATATTGACGCCGGAAAAACAACAGTTACGGAAAGAATTCTTTATTACACCGGCAAATCTTACAAAATGGGTGAAGTCCATGATGGCGAAGCCGTTATGGACTGGATGCCTCAGGAGCAGGAAAGAGGAATCACCATTACTTCGGCCGTAACGACTTGCGCCTGGAATAATCACGAAATTCATATTATTGATACTCCCGGTCACGTTGATTTTACCATCGAAGTTGAAAGATCACTGCGTGTTTTGGATGGGGCAGTTGTTATTTTTTGCGCCGTTGGCTGCGTGGAGCCGCAGTCGGAAACCGTCTGGCATCAGGCGGATAAGTATGGCGTGCCTAAAATTGCTTTTATTAATAAAATGGACAGGGTTGGTGCGGATTTCTTTGCCGCAGTGAGAATGATGCGCGAACGTTTTGCCTCCATTCCCCTGCCTGTACAGATTCCAGCCGGATGTGAAGATAATTTTCGCGGCGCGATTGATTTAATTAATCAAAAACTCCTGACCTGGGACGATAAAAGTCAGGGCATGGATTATACAGCGGAGGCTATACCTCCGGAATTTGCCGAACAATCCCGAGCTAAAAGAGAAGAATTAATTGAAACCCTGGCCGATATGGATGACGATCTGGCGGAAAAATATCTGGCGGGCGAAGAAATTACAGCAGCGGAAATTGTCGAAGCTTTAAGAAAAGTTACTATTTCGCTCAAAGCCGTTCCGGTACTTTGCGGCACAGCCCTGCGTAATAAAGGCATTCAACCGGTACTGGACGCTGTAATTAATTATTTACCCTCACCGGACGACATCCCACCCGTTAAAGGAATCAACCCGATTACCAAAAAGGAAGAAATCCGACATAGTTCCGAAAAAGAACCGCTCGCCGCACTGGCTTTCAAGATTGTCATGGAGGAAGGACGCAAACTTACTTATCTGCGAATTTATTCCGGCCAAATCAGCACGGGCGATGAAATTTACAATGCCATCAAGCAAAAGAAAGAAAAAGTTGCCCGCCTTTTACGCATGCATGCCAACAAGAGGGAAAGAATTGAAAAGGCAGCGGCAGGTGAATTAGTTGGCGTATTGGGTTTAAAAGAGACAACTACCGGAGATACGCTTTGCGATGAAAAGCATCCGATCATCCTGGAACAAATTGAATTTTACGAACCGGTTATCAATCAGGCCATCGAAGCTAAAACACCGGCAGATCAAGAAAAGCTAACAACATCTCTGGCCAAGTTAATTCAAGAAGACCCTACGCTGCGCGTGAAATACGATGATGAAACGGCACAAACCGTTATTTCCGGGATGGGAGAATTGCATCTGGAAATTATAGTTGACCGGCTGAAAAGGGAATTCAACGCTCAGGTAAATGTAGGCAAACCGCGGGTTGTCCATCGGGAAACAATTTCCCGGCATGTGGAAGCCGAAGGAATCTTCGAAAAGGAACTGGGAGACAAGAAGCATTTCGGTCATGTTCGCCTGTCTTTAACTCCCCGTAAGCGCGGTTTGGGAAATATTGTAATCAACAATCTGGACACAGCAATAATCCCGGCGGAATATCATGAGATAATTGTTGAAGGCGTAAAGGAATCTTTAATGAGCGGGGTTCTCAGCAGCTATCCGGTCATCGATGTCGAGGTGAAAATTATCGGCGGTTCCTATAAGGAAGGAGAGGCATCTTTACAGGGCTATAAGATAGCCGCGGCTAATGCTTTTCGCGATGGATGTAACAAGGCCGATCCTTTGATGTTGGAGCCGGTTATGCTGGTTGACGTTATAACGCCCAGCGAATTTATGGGTGATGTTATTGGCGATATTAACTCCCGCAAAGGTGAAATTCAGGCGATTAACCCCAAAGGAAATGTCAGTGAAGTGAAAGCCAAAGTTCCACTGAAAGCCATGTTCGGCTATTCCACGGACTTGCGCTCCGCAACACAGGGGCGCGCTGTTTTTTCGATGATCTTCGCCGAATACGATAAAGTATGATGTGTCTGGTGTTTGCGTTTAGACTGTAAAAAGAATATAAAATAAGTATTATTTGTTCCAGGTATTTGAGGTTCCCACCCGGGAACAGAGCTTTCCAGTTCATTAATGAAACTGAAACGAAAAGCGTCTTTATCCCATGTTTATTAAATTTCTTTTAAATTTATATCGAAAAAATATTTTTAAGGTGGCTTCAGTCACACTGATGCTCATCTTTTTGTGTTCCTTTGCGGTCTTTTATTTTGAACATAGCGAAACAGAAGCTAATATTCATTCGCTTTGGGACAGTTTCTGGTGGGCAATAGTTACTGTCGGCACGGTTGGTTACGGCGACAAATATCCGGTATCTGTCGCGGGCCGGTTGGTCGGCCTGGTGTTGATTTTTTCCGGAGTGGGTTTAATGTCACTTCTAACGGCAACAATTGCTTCCGTATTTGTGGAAAGGAAAATCAAGGAGGAAAAGGGGTTGGATACTGTCAAGGTTAAAGACCATATAATTATCTGCGGCTGGAACCAGCACACCGGGGAAGTCCTGCAAGGACTGGCTAATTCCGGTTCCCTGGAAAATATTTCTGTCGTCCTGATCAACGAGCTGAGTATTGATGAAATGGATGCCATAAAAACTAAATACAAGAAATATGAACTTAAATTTTTAAGAGGAGACTATGTCCATGAAGACGTATTACTGCGGGCAAATATAAAGAAGGCCAGATTTGCTTTGATTATGGCTGATCTTTCCGGCAGTCACAGCCGTGATCGTATCGATGAACGTACTGCTCTTGCGGCATTGACCATCAAATCAGTTGCTCCACAGATAAAAATAATTGCTGAATTACTTGATGAAGCAAACAAACCGCATCTGCGCCGGACAAATGTGGATGAGATTATTGTGCGTGGAGAGCACCTCGGATCACTTCTGGCCAGTGCAATTATATCTCCGGGATTGCCCCGCGTATTATCCGGCATAATGTCTTTGGGAGAAAAAGATAAACTCTGGAGGGCTGATATTCCCAAAAGTTACGCCGGAAAAACATTTAAAGAACTTTCCGTCTATTTTCGGGAACGACATGCCATCATAATTGGCGTTATGCGGGAGAAAAAAGATGTAAAGCTGCAAGATCTGCTTTCGGACAATACCTCAATGATTGATAGTTTCATCCGGGAAAAACTTAAAGAAGCAAATAAATCGTTTTATATCGAGAAAAACGACAATAATTCTGTAATTAATCCTGATGATAATTATATTATATTGCCGGAAGATTATGCTGTCGTGCTTTCCAAAACAAAGCCTAAATAAGCCAGCTCGCCAGAGGAAATATTTATGGAAAAAGATATTTTACTACTTCAGAAAACCGACCTCTTTAAAAATCTCACTGCGGAGCAAATTAAAACACTGCTGGGCATCTGCCGCAAAGTTACATTTCCGGAAAATGAGTTTATTATGAAAGAGGGGGATATGGGAAATTCCCTTTATATTATTCTCGAAGGAACGGTCGAGGTAATAAAGAGCCTTGTCCTCAGTGATATGAACGAAGATGATTCTCAGGAAGCTGTTAAAAATAAAGTTTTTACCAAGATTGATGAAAGAAGTCATGCCGTCTTCGGCGAAATAGCTCTTCTGGAAGAATGTAAGAGGACTGCCACAATCCGCGCCAATACCGATTGTATATTGTATGAGATCAAGAAAGATGATTTCCTGCAGTTGGTTGAAACCAATTGCAATTTAGGTTGCAAAATACTATTGAATCTGGCCAGAATTGTCAGCGCGCGACTGCGCAAAGCTGATGAAGATACAATAAAATTAACGACGGTACTGAGCATTGTGCTGCGCGAATCCAGTTCGTAAATCAATTTCATTTCCCAATCACGGATAAAATAAGCTGAAATAAAAAAAGCGCCTCAAGATGAGGCGCTTTTTGTTTAAATAATTAAAAATCTAAATCGCACTACTTACTTCTCCGCAAGCTTTTCTTCGGAAATTCGCATACTATAAAATGAGCGATAAACGAAGACCAGAGCAATCACGAAGAAAACAGTAGCCAGACCATACTTCAGGTTGGTGTTGGTCATGGTGACCGCAATTTCCGTTGCCAGCAGACCGAACAATGTCGTGAATTTGATGACCGGATTCAAAGAAACAGAAGATGTATCTTTGAAGGGGTCGCCGACGGTGTCGCCGACTACGCTTGCTTCATGCAGCGGAGTGTTTTTCATTTTCAAATCCACTTCCACAATCTTCTTGCCGTTATCCCAGCAACCGCCGGCATTAGCCATGAAAATCGCCTGGAAAAGGCCGAAGAAAGCAATACCGATCAGGTAACCGATAAAGAAGTAAGGATTAAAGAAAGACAACGCCAGTGTCATAAAGAAAATGACGATGAAGATGTTGATCATACCCTTTTGAGCATACTGGGTACAGATCTGGACGACTTTCTTGGAGTCTTCAATCGACGCTTCTTTCTTGTCTAGATTGATATTCTTTTTAATGAACACAACGGCCTGATAGGAACCGGTGGTAACCGCCTGAATAGAAGCACCGGTAAACCAGTAAATTACCGCACCGCCCATGAGCAGGCCGAGAATGATTTCCGGCTGTACCAGAGAGAGTTTGGCGACAACATTGCCGAAGAGGCCTTCGAGCAGAATGATAATACCAAACACCATGGTGGTGGCGCCGACAACAGCTGTACCGATCAAAACGGGCTTGGCAGTTGCTTTAAAGGTATTGCCTGCACCATCAGCTGATTCCAGAAAGTGCTTAGCCAGTTCAAAATTAGGTTCAATACCGTATTCTTTCTTCACGATGGCTTTGGCATCAGAGCGCGATTCGATCATGGATAGTTCATAAATCGACTGGGCGTTATCAGATACCGGACCGAAACTATCCACAGCAATGGTTACCGGACCCATGCCCAGGAAACCGAATGCTACCAGACCGAAAGCAAAAACCGGTGCCGCAAATGTAAAGGCCGGAGGCATCAGAGCCATAACTGCCGGGTTTTTCGATACCATGTAGGCGATGAACATCAGGATCATGATGGTCATACCCTCCCAGAATGCAGAGAAGTTACCGGCAACAAGTCCGGAAAGAATGTTCAGCGAAGGGCCACCCTGACGGGAAGCGTTGACAACTTCTGCGCAATGACGGGAAGAGGTGCTGGTGAATACTTTGGTCAGTTCCGGAATTAATGCGCCGGCAATAGTTCCGCAGCTGATGATGATAGACAAAGGCAGCCACAGCCCCTGGTACTGATCAGTCAAATCACCCAGCAGATAGTAGCTGGCGAGAAAAGTAACTGCAATGGAAACAATAGATGTAATCCAAACCAGATTGGTTAAAGGATGTTCAAAGTTAAAATCAGTTTTACCGGCAAAAGCAGCCTTGCTGATACCGTCGTTGATAAAGTAAGAGGCGAGAGAGGTCAGGATCATGAGGATTCTCATCGCAAAAATCCAGACAATCAACTTACCGCCCATTGAGGGATTGCCGGCCAGAGCCAGGGCCAAAAAGGCAATCAGGGCAACACCGGTAACACCATAAGTTTCAAAACCGTCAGCGGTAGGACCAACGCTGTCACCAGCATTGTCACCGGTACAGTCGGCAATAACACCGGGATTTTTGGGATCATCTTCCGGCAAATGGAAAACAATTTTCATTAAGTCGGAACCGATATCGGCAATCTTCGTGAAGATACCGCCGCAAATACGCAGAGCGGAAGCACCAAGAGATTCACCGATGGCAAAACCGATAAAGGAAGGACCAGCCAATTCTTTGGGAATGTAGGCCAGAATTATAATCATGAAGAACAGCTCGATGCTGACGAGCAGAAGTCCAACGCTCATACCGGAACGCAGGCAGATGTTCACGATGTTTAAGGGATCGCCGGAAAGTGAGGCAAAAGCGGCGCGCGAGTTAGCCACGGTATTAATACGGATACCAAACCAGGCCACACCATAGGAACCAAGAATACCCACGATTGAGCAAATCAAAATAATAACGATTCCTGTTGCATGAGCTCCCTGCAAAGCGCCAAAATAATAAACGATACAAATGGCAATAAGTATCCACAAAGCAACGAGAAATTTACCCTGTTGGAAAAGATAGGTCTTGCAGGTTTCCCAAATGGTCTGAGAAACATCCAGCATAGCCTTGTGTGCCGGCAGATTCTTTGTTTGTAAATATTGAATCACACCGAAAATTATACCAATCAGACAGATGAACAATCCGGCATTGAGGATTGTCAACCCCTGAAGTGATCCGCCTAAAAAGGTGACTTGGGTCAGATCCGGCACTTTGATGTCTGCTTCCCCGGCAAAGGCCGTTCCGGCAAGCAACATGAACATAAAACCGCTTAGTAACAATGTCCAGATACTTCTTTTGTTTTGTAACATCATTCATCCTCCTTCTTTAAAGACTTAACTAATATATTTTTATGGTACTTAGCTATCGCTTTTTCGACGCCGGATAAAACAATTTCAGAGCCTGCCTCTGTTGCTGTCCGGATAATTTCCGGTAGCAAAGATAGTTCTTCATCAGATGTAAAAGGTTCCAGCACGTAACCTTCAATGCGGGATTTATCAACCGGCTTACCAATGCCTAATCGCACCCTAACAAATTCGGAAGAACCTAAATTCTCTGTTATGGATGCCAGCCCTTTATGCCCGGCATTACCTCCCCCTGTTTTCAGGCGAATTGTGCCCAAAGACAAGTCGAGATCATCATGAATAACGATCAAATTATTTATATCCGCTTTAAAAAAAGCAACTAACTGCCGTACCGCGGTACCGCTTAAGTTCATGTATGTCTGGGGCATGGCCAGCAGAATATTAGTGCCATTTATTTTTCCTTTGCCCCATAGCGCATCGAAGCTTTTCTGCTTTAAATCAATTTTGAACTCCTGGGCCAGCTTTTCCAGAACCATAAATCCGATGTTATGTCTGGTAAACCGATAACGCTTGCCCGGGTTTCCTAAACCAACTATCACGTACATGATTTGCTCCCTCGCTGTAGTATGCCCGAAAAATATTTTTTTCCAAGTTGAGGGATGCACTTTCTCCTGCCCGATAATTAAGGCATTTATTTCTCTTTACCGGCCTTCGCTGCTGCTGGCGCAGCAGGTGCTGCTGCACCGGCTGCCTCTGCCGCTGCGGCTTCCGCCGGTGTGACTTTAGCTACTTTAATTGCGGCAACAGCAACTACAGCGGCGTCCGCCTGATCCAGGACTGTTATCCCGTCCGTCAGCTTCAATTCCTTAATTTTAATAGAATCACCAATATCAAGGGAAGTAACATCGACTTCAATATGATCGGGCAGATTTTCCGGCAAACAGGAAACTTTCACGAGGCGTTTAATATGCTGCAATTCGCCCCCATTTTCTACGCCAATGCATTTGCCAACAAATTGCAGGGAAACTTCGAAGGTAAGTTTCGCCTTCATATCCACTTCATAAAAATCAACATGATAGAACTTTCCCGTCAAAGGCTGGAATTGCATTTCTTTAATCAACGATAGTTTTTCGATTTTCTTGTCGCCGCCGTCATCAATAATCAGCTTGATAAAGGCATGGTCTTTTTTCTCGTTATGCAGTTTGACCAACTCGTCATTTTTTACCGTCAACAAAATATTTTTTGCAGATCGACCGTAAAATATAGCAGGGATAAGTCCTTTTTGCCGAAAACGGCGCGCCGGTCCTTTCTTTTGTTCTTTACGGATTTGAACCGCTAAATCAGTTACCTCCATTTATTCCTCCTATATAAATAATGAGCTTACAGAATCGTTATAATAAATCCGGCGAACAGCTTCGCTCAAAAGCCCGGACACCGATAATACCTTAATCCTGGAACAGTTTGCCGCCCGCTCGGAAAGCGGGATTGTATCTGTGACAATTATTTCCTTGATGTCTGATCCTTCCAGCCTTTCGATTGCCGGGCCAGACAATACCGGGTGCGTACAGCAGACAGACACTTGCACTGCGCCTGCTTCTTTCAGGGCGTTGGCTCCTTGAACAACAGTGCCGGCCGTATCTACCATATCATCCAGGATGATGACCTTTTTCCCTTCAATATTACCGATAATATTCATTACCTGGGCTTCATTGGGACCTTCCCGTCTTTTGTCAATAATCGCCAGACTTGCTCCTAATCTCTTGCCGAAAGCCCTGGCACGTTCCACGCCTCCAGTATCGGGGGAAACGACCACTGTATCATCTAAATATTTTTCCTTCATGTATTCAAGTAAAACAGGTGTAGCGAAAAGATTATCAACCGGAATATTAAAGAATCCCTGAATTTGTCCCGCATGCAAATCAATGGAGAGAACACGGTTAGCGCCCGCGGTAGTAATGAGGTCGGCCAGTAATTTTGCAGTTATCGGGGCACGGGGAGCGACTTTCCTGTCCTGACGGGAATATCCATAATAGGGAATAACCGCCGTAATACGATCGGCGGAAGCCCGCTTCAAGGCATCGATCATGATCAGCAATTCCATACAGGTAATATTCACCGGCGAGCAGGTAGATTGAATAATGAAGACATCCATGCCCCGAACATTTTCATTTATTTCAACGCGAGTTTCTCCGTCGCTAAATGTTGATACATTAGCTTTCCCTAACGACACCCCTAAATTATCACAAATCTTTTTAGCAAGAGCAATATTGGAATTTCCGGAAAATATTCTAATTCTTTCTAACATTTAAAACCTTTCCCCCAAATATTATGGCTGGGGCGGGAGGATTCGAACCTCCGAATGCAGGAACCAAAGTCCTGTGTCTTACCGCTTGACGACGCCCCATCAAGATCACAAAATTATCAATGTCCATCTTAGCCGGAAGTTAGCGTAATTACAACGATTGCGCAAAAAATACCCGTCCCTGACGAGAAACTTTATTTAAATCTCCCGCAGCTTTTTTTGCGCTGTTTTCGTCTGTAAAAATGCCAAAGACCGTAGGGCCGCTACCAGACATCATCGCACTCAATGCGCCATGCCGGAGCAATAGCTGCTTTATATCTGTCAACTCCGGATGCATTCTCAAAGATGCAGTTTCTAGATCATTGTGCATTTCCCGGATGATATCGCCCAGTTCGGAAAAACGCGGAATGCTATAATTAATTCGTTTCTTTGTCAATCTTAAATTAAGGCTTTCGTAAACCAATTTTGTCGAAAGGGAAAACCCCGGATTAATAAGAACAATATTGAGTTTCAGAGGATTTATCCAGGCTTTTAACTTTTCGCCTCGACCTTCGGCAAAAGCGCTGCTGCCAAAAATAAAAAAAGGAACATCCGCCCCCAGTTTGGCCCCTATTTTCATAAGTTCCACTTTTTTTAAACCCAATTGGCACATTTCATTTAAAGCCAACAGAGTAGTGGCGGCATCGGAGCTGCCTCCACCAAGACCGGCAGCCACCGGTATGTTTTTCATTAATGTTATTTCTACGCCCGACAAATAACCGGTGTGGACAAAAAGAGCCTCTGCCGCTCGAAAAATCAAGTTGTCGTCTGTTATTGGCAAGTCGCTATTCGGACACTTAAGAACAATGCCCTTGGGGCGGGGTAAAAAGGTTAATTCATCATAAAGAGATATTTTCTGCATCAGGGAAACTATCTCGTGATAGCCGTCGGTGCGTTTCCCCAAAACACGCAAAAAAAGGTTTACCTTTGCCGGCGCCAGTTTTTGGAGCATTTCAACCATTTTCTTTAACGTAGCGCATTTTTAATTCGTAGAGAACTCCCTGAATCAAGTTATTTTCCTGCTCGTTTAGATTTCCTTTTGTTTTTTCATTAATCATATCGAGCAAATCAATGGTTTGCTTGGCAGCCGACAAATTCTTCTGCATTTTTCCCGAGGCAGGATCGGGAAAATCACCAAAATGAAATAGAGCAGAAGTGCTAAGAGATAAAATAAAATTTGTAAAATTGATCGGCGGATAATCGCAGTTCTCATCGGGACTCTGATCGGGGGCATTTTCCTGAATTTCCGGCTTTTCTCCGGCCAGTGGGGAGACCGGTTCCTTTTCACTGGCTTCATTGCCTTCAGCAAAAATACGTTTATCTTTAACTACAAATCCTGAGTCCTTTTTTTCTTCTGCCATATCATTATCTCCTCTAATTAATGCGCCTCTGAAATATCCGGATTAATAACGTATTAATATGGTTTCATGCTTCTCAAGCGCGCAATTCTTTCTTCCAGCGGTGGATGCGTACTGAAGAGATTCATCAGCGCTTTCCCCGAAAGAGGATTAACGATAAACAGATGAGCGGTTGCCGGCTTGGCGTCCATCGGTATAATTTGAGATGCCCGGGTAAGTTTTTCCAGGGCACTGGCTAATCCATACGGGTTTTTGGTTATGCTGGCACCACCGGCGTCAGCCAGATATTCCCGCGAACGGGATATGGACATCTGAATAACGGCAGCGGCAATCGGCGCGATAATGGCCATGGCAATAAGGCCGATAATTCCGCCCTTTTCATCATCGTCACTACGTCCACCACCGAAAATAGCCGCCCATTGAGCCATGGTAGCAAGCATGCTGATCGCTCCGGCAATGGTTGCAGCGATAGAACTGATCAGCATATCCTTGTTTTTAATATGGGAAAGTTCGTGAGCGATAACACCTTCGAGCTCTTCTTTACTCAATATCCGCATTATTCCTTCGGTCACCGCGACTACTGCGTGTTGCTCATTTCGTCCCGTGGCAAAAGCATTCGGTGTCTCCCCGGGAATAATAAAAATCCGCGGCAGCGGCAAATTGGCCTTGAGCGACAGGTTACGCACGATATTGTAAAGATCAGGCGCTGAAGATTCGGAAACCTCCTGTGCCTTATACATTTTCAGCACAATCTTATCGGAAAACCAGTAACTGCCAAAATTCATAATCACAGCAAAAACGAAGGCGATATAAACACCTCCCCGGCCGCCGATCAGGCCACCGATCAACATCAGCAGCCCCGTTAATGCTCCCAGCAAAAAAACTGTTTTTAGAGAATTCCCCATCACTGCACTCCCTGTTTATTAAATGTTATTGAACCCTCAGGGGATAAATCGATTTTTATATGATCCCCTTCGGCATATTTGCCGGCCAGAATCTCCAGCGCCAACTGATCCAGTATCAGTTTTTGTAATGAACGCTTCAATGGCCGGGCACCATATACCGGACTATAACCGACGCCAGATATATATTTTTTCGCCTTTGCTGTCAATTCAATGGTTAATTTACGATCTTTAAGCCTCTTGTCAATCAAAGCCAGTTGAATATCAATGATATGATTAATGTTTTCCAGTGTCAAGGCCCGGAAGATAATGATATCGTCAATACGATTCAAAAATTCCGGCTTAAAAGTAGCGCGGAGCGCTTCCATCGTCCGGTTATGCTTTTCCTCATCATCCAGATCGGCGTCTTGAATCCATTGTCCGCCAACATTAGAGGTCATAATCACAATCGTGTTTTTAAAATCAACCGTTCGCCCATGACCATCCGTAAGACGGCCATCATCAAGTATCTGCAACAGAATATTAAAGACATCAGGATGAGCTTTTTCGATTTCATCAAAAAGCAGTACGCAATAGGGCTTGCGCCGGACAGCCTCGGCTAAGTGTCCGCCTTCATCATAACCTACATAGCCCGGCGGGGCGCCGATTAATCGGGCGACGGCATGTTTTTCCATATATTCCGACATATCAATCCGCACCATGGCCTGCTCATTATCAAACATAAATTCTGCTAAAGCTCTGGCCAGTTCGGTTTTGCCAACACCGGTGGGACCAAGAAAAATAAACGAGCCAATCGGGCGATTCGGATCCTGCAAGCCGGAACGTGCCCGGCGCAGCGCGGCGGAAACCGCCCCGATACCTTCCTCCTGGCCGATGACACGCATTTTAAGTCTTTCATCCATATGAATCAGTTTTTGCACATCGCTTTCCAGCATCCGCGCCAGCGGAATACCCGTCCAATTGGCAACGACTTCTGCCACATCTTCGGCATCAACTTCTTCCTTGAGCATCCGGTTGTTCTTCTGAATTTCCGTAAGATTCACCTGATCCGCTTCCAATTCTTTGTTCAATGCTACCAGTTGGCCGTAACGTATTTCTGCGGCCCGCGCCAGATTGCCTTCGCGCTGGGCATTGACCTCCTCGTTTTTCAATGCTTCGATCCGACTCTTGGTCTGCTGAATTTTCCTTATAATGTCCTTTTCCGCCGACCAGTGCATTTTCATCTGATCCATATTGGATTTAAGCTCGGCCAGTTCTTTCTCAATCTTCTCGCGCCTCTCCATAGCAGGCTTGTCAGTATCATTTTTCAGTGATTGCATTTCAATTTCCAGTTGAATGACCTTCCGGTCAATCGTATCGATTTCGGACGGCATGCTGTCGAGCTCGATTCTCAGACGTGATGCCGCCTCATCGATCAAATCAACCGCCTTATCCGGCAAAAAGCGGTCGGTAATATATCTATGTGAAAGGGTGGCGGCGGCAATAATGGCGGAGTCCTTGATCCGTACACCATGATGCACTTCGTAACGTTCTTTCAGGCCCCGCAGAATAGCGATGGTATCTTCCACCGTCGGTTCCTTGACCAGAACCGGCTGAAAACGACGCTCCAGGGCAGCATCCTTCTCAATATACTTGCGATATTCATTGAGTGTTGTCGCGCCCACACACCGCAATTCACCACGCGCCAGCGCCGGTTTGAGCATATTGGAGGCGTCCATCGAGCCTTCAGCGGCGCCTGCTCCGACTACGGTATGGATTTCATCGATAAAAAGAATAATCTCGCCATCCGAACTGATCACTTCCTTTAGCACTGCTTTGAGTCGTTCCTCGAACTCACCACGGTATTTAGCCCCCGCGATCAAGGCGCCTACGTCCAGACCAATCACGCGTTTGTTTTTCAGACTTTCCGGAACGTCGCCGTTGACGATCCTTTGGGCCAGTCCTTCCACAATGGCCGTCTTGCCTACTCCCGGCTCGCCGATCAGTACCGGATTGTTTTTTGTGCGCCGCGATAATACCTGCATGATCCGCCGGATTTCTTCATCCCGTCCGATAACCGGATCAAATGTGCCTTTGCGGGCCAGTTCATTGAAGTCTTTCGCATAGCGTTCGAGAGCCTGGTATTTGCCTTCGGGATTAGGGTCGGTCACCCGTTGATTGCCCCGGATATCCACCAGAACCTTAAAAATACTGTCTCTGGTTACACCGGCCTTCCGTAATATTTTCCCGGCCTGTCCTTCCTTTTCTTCAGCGATAACAATCAATACATGCTCGGCGCTTACATATTCATCTTTGAGCTGTGCCGCTTCCGTCAGCGCCTTATCGAATATTTTATTGAGCCTAGCTCCCAGATAAACCTGCCCAGTTTCTGCGCCCTGAATAATTGGCTGTTTTTTCAAATAATTATTAAGTTCCTGCTCAATCTTCTGAGGTTGGATATTGAGTTTATTCAGAATGGCGCCGGCAATGCCGTCTTCCTGACGCAAAAAGCAAAGAAGAAGGTGCTCCGGTTCAATGGACTGATGGCCGGAAGAACCGGTAAGAGTCTGAGCTTCCTGCAGAGCTTCCTGTACTTTTAGTGTAAATTTATCAAAACGCATAATCCTTCCTCACTATTCCACCGGTTTTTCAATTGTAACAAAGAGCTTACCATTCTTAAACACACTGACATTGCCGGACGATTCGGAAATAACAATAGCTACTGCTTTGGTTACGTTGGTAATGCCAGCGGCGGCAATATGTCTGCTTCCCAGGCCGGCCGGAAAATCGCGGCTGTCGAGAGCGGCGTTGAGATGTCTTCCGGCGGTAATAATAGCGCCATTTTCTTTAACAATAAAAGCACCGTCAATGGCGGAAAATTCTTTGATCGTTTCGTTTAATTCCGGATTTAAGAGGTTACGTTGATCCTCGGTGTACCCTAAAAAAGGATTAATAATCATTTGCCGGGAAAGCTGTAACACCTTTTCTTCATCACCCAGCACAAAAGTCGTACCGATTTTTCTGTTTTCCCTCCCCTGGGCGGCAATTTCACAGGCAATATTCAGGGCGGCATTGAAGACTTCCGGACGAACGCTTTCAATTATATCGTTAATATAGTCAGAAGTTAAAATTTCGAATTCTTTTCCGACATCAAGGACAAAAATGCTGTCGGCATAGCCAAATTTAGGCACACCACTCAAACAGACTATTTTATCTCCTTTTTTAAACATGCCTAATACTATGCCTTTGGCAATTGCAATTTTGATTGTTCCGACGCGGGTCAGCTTAACATTAGGAATATCCAGTTTCCGCGCATACTTCTGAACATCATCCGGCAGCGCTTCATTTTCGCGGGCAACGATGATGACGCCGATTACTTTTTTTATTTCTTCCGGTAAAGCGGCAATATCTTTCATTACATCAATACAGACAAGCAGTGAGTCAGCTTGCACTTCCTGTGCAATTTTTATCGAATAATCGATCATTACTTTGTTAATTGATTGCATTATCTGTCTGCCTCAAGATGATTTGCAGATACTTTAAACATGAAAACATTCTGTGTCAAGGATTCGCATTAATTAATGTCAGAAGCAGATAATATTTCCGGCCTTGTAGCACATAAACTGTCCGGTTTAAAATGGTCACTGTTGGAGGTGGCCGATGAGACGGACAGCGCTATTACAGGAGATATCGAAGATGCGATTCAAAGAGGCTTATGGAGGCTGGAGGATAGTGCCTCCAGCCTCCTCAATCAGAAACAACATTGTCTATGCTTTTATTTCAGAATATCTTCTTCTTCAAGAAACCTCTTTCACGCGCGCCTTTTTCCAGTTCTTCCCGGAATTTCGGATGGGCAACATTGATAAGGGCTTGGGCACGTTCGGGCTCTGTTCTTCCGGCAAGATCGGCGATGCCATATTCTGTAACGATATACTGTGCATAGTGTCGTGGCACAGTAACACGTGCACCCGGTGACAGGTTTGTCACAATGCGCGATACGCTGTCGTCCAAGGCCGTTGAGGGAACCAGATTAATGGCCTTTCCTCCCGGAGACCAGAAAGCACCGATGACAAAATCGAGCTGTCCCCCCGTCCCGGTTCGCATCGTGTTACCATGTGATTCAGAACAAATCTGGCCTGTAAGATCGATCTCCAGACTGCCGTTGATCGCCACGATATTTTCTTCCTGGGCAATAATGCTGATATTGTTGGCGTAGAGTGTGGAACGAAATTCGCACATGGGATTGTTCCCAATCCAATCATACAATTCACGGTCGCCCATGGTGAAGGCAAGCAGGACTTTGCCCGGGTTGACCTTTTTGAATTTACAACTGATGATCTCTTTTTCTACGAGATGATGGAGACCCGCAGGCGCCATTTCCGTATGAACCCCCAGATCTCTCAGGTTGCTTTCCAGAAGCAGCTTACTGATCATGGCCGGAATGGCCCCGATACCGACCTGAATACAGTCCCGATCCTTTAAAAGGCTGACGACATTTTCGGCCATCTTGATCTCTATATCCGATGCCGGGGGTGTCGGCACAGCTGGTAAGGGGCTGGAGTTCTCGAAAAAAGCCGTGAAACGAGAAACGTGATAGTTCGTATCGCCGTAGGTTCTGGGCATCTGATCATTGACTTCTCCAATGATGAACTCACTCTGATCCATGATGCGTCCGGTATAAAACGTATCTAAGCCCAGGCTGACATATCCATGGCTGTCCGGCGGCGTGACCATGGTGATGATTCCCGTCCGCCGGGGATAAACGCGGTTTCGTGCCGCATTTTTTAAGGACACATCTGAACTCTGGGCCGGAATGAAGTTGGCCCATTCGCTTTTAGCAATTTGCTGAAGGTGCGGCGAACTGTAGAACCCGAAAACAAGGTTGAAGGTCTTGCGGTATTCCGGTTTAAATATCTTATAAGGGCGCAATGTAAGGGCGTTCATGTATTCCACATCTTTAAGCTCATCGACCCGGTCGGCAATCAGGTCCATGATCAGCATGGATGGCTGTCCCAAGCATAACGGCGTCCAAAACCTATCTCCGGACTTGATCAGTTTTGCTGCCGCAACTGCTGACATCAGTTTGTTTTGATAAATATCCTTCCAACTCATCGTTTCCTCCTCTTTAGTTGAGTCACCAAAGGCATCCCTTTCGGCTTTCCGAAGCGATTATGAGGGCTTGTTTAACCATCCATCTTACATGTTGAGATGAATGCATCTCCCTCATAAAATTGCCACGAAATCCACCCTTGCCTGCGATACTTACATTCACCTCCCTTCTCTTTATCTTTCAACGATTACGATATGCTATCTGCAATCCTTCCTTTTTTAAACGAGCCAACATCATGATCCAGTCCCCCATTTTTTCGTTCTTATTAAATGAGGATAACCGGAAGGGCAGCGAATGTCATCAATAATAAGGTTGGCTATTTGTTTCATCTCCAATTCCGCAATCTCATAGAATAACTAAAACGGAAGACTACTTGTTGAAAGGTGTTACAAAGTAATCGCGCACCACAGATGGCCGTCATCATCAACAATGATTAAAACTGGGCATAATTGTTCTTTCTTTCCTATTTCACCAGCATAACTGGACTTCCCGACAATAGAACAACCTTGTAGCTGATAGTGCCCCAGCCATGGATAGGATGTTTCAAATTCACCTTGTGAGAATTCATGATGATCAGATCGATTTCATATTGCGAGATAAATTTCAGAATTTCCTGAACCCGGTTCCCGTAACTGATGTGAGGGATGATCTGGACAGATTTACCCTTATGGTTGGACACGAGGGTATTCATCTTTTTCTGTGCCCTTTTTTCCAGCTTGTTGTAGAAATCCTCAAATTCCGAGAAAGCAGCATCGGGTATGATTTCAATGACATGGAGAAGGTGAATTGTGCTTGTGAATTTTTCTGCAAGATTTGCTGCAGTCTCAAGGGGATTGGTGTGCTTTTGGGAAAAATCTGTTGGGACTAGAATCTGACGAAACATAAACTGAACCTCCTGGCAGCAGCGGGAATTCCTGTTTAAGAAACCTGCTAAATACGGATGGGGCTAGTTCCTTACATCAGTCATTTAGTCGTTGTTTATTCTCACCTTAGTAATAAAATATTTTTTACACTGGAAGTATAAGATAAGCGGTTCAGTGTGTCAACGCAATAATTATCCGCTATAATTACAAACAGGATTCGCATTAATAAATATCTTGACCGGAAAATTTTTGTTGGGTAAAAACAGTTTAATTGATTGAGTCCTAAAGAGGTCTGATAATTGAAACTACCCTTAGTCACCGGAACGCTTGATTTATATATATCGGAAATAAACCGTTTCCCGCTGCTGACACCAGAAGAGGAATTCAAGCTGGCCGTACGTTTGAAGAAGAACAACGATATGGCAGCGGCAGAGACGCTGATTGTTTCCAATTTGCGTTTTGTGGTGAAGATTGCCCATGAATATCGCAATTACGGTTTTAAGCTGGCCGATCTGATTCAGGAAGGTAATATCGGCCTGATTCATGCGGTGAAAAAATTTGATCCCTACAAAGGTTACCGGCTTATATCTTATGCCGTCTGGTGGATTCGCGCCTATATTCAAAATTATCTGATTAAGTCCTGGAGCATTGTTAAAATCGGCACCACCCAGGCCCAGAGAAAATTGTTTTTCAAATTGAGTCAGGCGAAAAAGCAGTTGGAGACTCTTTCGCAAAAAAATCCGGAATTTGCCGAAATCGCGGAATCGCTGGGTGTAAAAGGTTCCGAAGTCGCCGAAATGGACCTGCGCATGGGCTCCCGTGATGTTTCTTTGCATGAATTTATCGGTGATGACGGCGATTCATCTCATATTGATTTTCTTGCTTTTGAAGGAGACAGTCAGGAAGTGTCGCTGATTAAACACGAGGAAAGAAGCCTGGTGAAGCGCGATATTGCCGGGGCGTTGGCCAATCTCAATGAACGGGAAAGTTATATTATTCAGAACCGCGTTATGGCCGACAATCCCGAAACCCTTCAGGAAATCGGCGACAGATACAATATAACCCGTGAACGTGCCCGCCAGATCGAAAAGCAAGCCTTAAAAAAAGTGCAACTGGCCTTGCCCTACCTAAAACCAGACAACTAATGCAAATGGGGCTTTCTTCAGCAATACTTCGCTGATGTTTTTATTGGGAGTTTTTAACAGATCCGGCCATACGCTGAAAACGTCTGGCCGGATCTGCTGGTAAGACAGACTTATGGACAGGAAGTTTTTTTTACGCTGCCTGCTGGACAATTTCCATTTCCCGGGCACTGATCACTTTGTCGATGTCCAGAAGAATCTTTACTCCTTTCTCCGCTTTGGCCATACCTAATATAAAATCCGTGTTCAATGAAGTCCCGAAAGTCGGAGTAT
>CAIVQG010000080.1 GCA_903907985.1 uncultured delta proteobacterium | reverse complement strand
ATACTCCGACTTTCGGGACTTCATTGAACACGGATTTTATATTAGGTATGGCCAAAGCGGAGAAAGGAGTAAAGATTCTTCTGGACATCGACAAAGTGATCAGTGCCCGGGAAATGGAAATTGTCCAGCAGGCAGCGTAAAGCTACTTCCTGTTTGTAGATCCGGCCGGATGCTTTTTAGCTTCTGGTCGGATCTATAACATTCTTCAAAGAATCATTGACCAATTTGCAGTAGGACGGATTTTTATTGACAGCAGGTATAAAGATTAATTATACATCTTCATTACTGAAATCAACACACAGACTAGAGTCCTGAAAAGTTGCTGATTTGAAGTGATAAGCAGCATCTGAAGACTGATAATAATATTGACTTTAATCCTGAGAATAGAGTTGTGATCAATTTACTTAGGACATGAATGCCGATGTTGAGAACTTGCTCATTGCGTAACAGTCGTTATCTGAAGGTACGCATCTTGTTGATGAGAACTTGTCGGCAAATTTTCTTCGTGATCTGTGTAATCGCAATTGCCCTTGCCCTAAGTACTGTTCCGGCAAATGCCAGCAAAACTCCCGACCAAGGGAAAAACATTATTGTTGGCGGGGAAATTGATTATCCGCCTTACAGTTTTCTCGATAAGAATGGTGAACCGACTGGTTTCCAAGTGGAACTTACCAGGGCTATTGCCAAGACTATGGGCATCAATATTGAAATCATACTTCGCCCTTGGCCAGAAACACGCAAAGCACTTAAAGATGGCTCCATTGATATTATACCCGGAATGTTTTATTCGGATGAGCGGTCAAAGATTTTTGATTTTTCCCCGCCGTTTTCCATTGTAAGTACTGCAATATTTGCCCGCATTAATTCACCATCTGTCCAGTCCATAGAAGAACTTCGCAATAGGGAAATCATCGTTATGCGTGGCGAGGCGATGCATGACTATATCCTCAAACATCACCTGACTGACAGGATATTACTAACTGAAACGCCGAGAGATGCGTTGCGGCTGCTGGCATTGGGAAAAGGCGACTATGCCTTGGTTGCCCAGATGCCGGGTTTTTACTGGATCAAGAAACTAAAGCTGTCCAATGTCGTATCTGTCGGTCCTTCTCTTGAGCCTTTCAAAAACTGTTTCGCCGTTTGTAAAGGCAATACTCTCCTGCTTTCACGTTTCACAGAAGGACTTAATATCCTTAATCAGACCGGTGAGTATCAAAAGATTTCCGAAAAATGGCTGGGTGTTCTGGAACCATCCCGGATTAATTTCGGATTGACTATCAAATATGCCGCTATCATCTTAGTCCCCTTGATTCTCCTCCTTGCCCTTTCGTTGCTGTGGTCTTGGATGTTACGCTCCAGAGTGAATGAAAAAACAAAAGAGCTGCAGAAGAGCGAGGAGCGCTATAGGACATTGGTGGAAAATGCAAGCGATATAATCTTCAGGACGGATAATACCGGACACTATATTTTCGTGAATCCAGCCGCGCTTCACCTGACAGGATACAAAAAAGAAGAAATTATTGGTATGCATTATACATCATTGATTCGCCAAGACATGAGAGACGAAGCTATTAAGTATTTCGGTCGTCAGTTCGTCAATAGGATTAATAATACATATTCTGAATATCCCATTATCGCAAAAGATGATCATGAGCTGTGGATTGGGCAAAATACTCAATTAATCGTGGAAGATGGTAACGTTACGGGCTTTCAGTCGATGGCCCGTGACATCACTGACCGTAAACGTGTTGAAGAAAGTCTACGCAAGTCCGAGAAAAAATTTGCCTCGACGTTTCATTTCAACCCTAATCCCATGCTCATAACCAATATGACAACGGGGAAAATTGCCGATGCTAACAAGGCATTTTTGCGCTGGTCTGGTTATGGTCCGGAAGAAGTTATGGGAGCCTCAACGCTGGATCTCCATTTCTGGGTAAATCCGGAGGAACGTAAAAGAATAATAGACACATTAACGGCTGAAGGAGAAATCAACGACACAGAAGTTATCATGATGATTAAAAACGGCAATTTGCGGAATATGCTTTTCTCTGCACGTTTTATTGAAATCGACCAGGAACGCCACATCATTTCACTTGTACAAGATATTACCGAACGTAAGCGGACGGAAGATGCTCTAACTAATTCTGAGAAAACATATAGAACCATCTTTGAAAATACAGGCACGGCCACTGTAATTTTGGAAGAAGATAAAACAATATCTCTAGCGAACTCTGAGTATGAAAAGCTTACCGGTTACACAAGGGAGGAAATCGAAGGCAAGCAAAAATGGACGGAAGTTGTTGTAAAAGAAGATCTGGCGAGGATGGTGACACAACATAGTCTACGAAGAGTCGATGCGGATGCTGCCCAGAAAAACTATGAATTCCGCCTTGTAGATAAAAAGGGGCAGATGAAAGATATATACCTCAGCATTGATTTAATTCCCGGAACGACGAAAAGCGTTGCTTCTCTTCTAGACATTACGAACCGCAAGCAAGCAGAAGAGTCTCTCAGAGAATCACAGCAGCAATTGAACGATATAATTAATTTTCTGCCCGATGCCACAATTGTCATTGATAGGGAGGCCAGGGTGATCGCCTGGAACCGTGCTGTGGAAGTCATGACCGGAGTCAAGGCGGAAGAAATGCTCGGCAAAGGGGATTATGAATATGCCCGACCTTTTTATGGTGAGAGAAGGCCTATCCTCATCGATCTTGCACTTCATCCCGATTTGGAAAGGGAGAAAGATTACACCGCTATTCGTAGAATTGGAGATATCGTTTTTGGAGAAGCCTATACACCGAAATTGTCACCCGGCAATATCCATCTTTCTGGATCAGCATCGGTCTTACGGGATAATAAAGGAGAAATTGTTGCTGCCATTGAGTGCATCCGTAACAACACAGAGCGCAAGAAACTTGAAGCTCAACTTCACCAGGCCCAAAAGATGGAGGCTATCGGCACTCTTGCCGGAGGAATTGCCCATGATTTTAATAATATCCTGAGCGCCATCTTAGGATACACTGACATGGCGCTTACAGAACACAAAGCGGATGATCGTCTCCGCAAGTATCTTGAACAGGTTTATATAGCTGGAGGTAGGGCAGCTGACCTAGTAAAACAAATTCTCGCCTTCAGTCGTCAACACGATGAAAAACCGCGCCCCCTGAGACTCAGCCCCATTATCAAGGAAGTGCTAAAACTTCTGAGAGCGTCACTGCCATCTACAGTCCATATTAACCAAGATATTCAATGTGAATCGGATACAGTCCTCGCCGACCCCATTCAGATCCATCAAATTTTGATGAATCTCTGCACAAATGCAGCATACGCCATGCGTGGGAGAAATGGTGAATTAAATGTAACTTTGACCACGGAGGAAATTGGTTCCCATAACGATCTGGTTATTTATCATCGTCTATCGCCGGGAATGTTTCTTAAATTGACAATCAGCGATACAGGCGTCGGTATGACCCCTGAGATTATGACCCGTATATTTGATCCTTTTTTTACCACAAAAGAACAGGGGGAAGGAACAGGCTTGGGACTGTCTGTGGTGTATGGGATTGTGAAAGGTTGCAATGGTGAAGTTATTGTCGAGAGCACGCCGGATAAGGGAAGCGAATTTAAGATTTACCTACCCCTCTTGATGGAAACAAACAACGGACAAAAAATTGATAAAACTGTAGGCATAGTTGGAGGAAAAGAAAGAGTCCTCTTTGTTGATGACGAAGAAAGTCTTGTTAGCCTTGGGAAGGATATGCTGACCAGTCTGGGATATGATGTTGTTGGGAAGACGAACAGCATCAAGGCATTGGAAATGTTTCGCGACAGGCCTCAATATTTCGATTTTGTGATCACGGACATGACGATGCCGAATATGACAGGAGTTGATCTTGCGAAGGAGATGATTAAGATCCGTGCTGATATTCCTATTATCCTCTGCACGGGATTCAGCGAGATAATCTCCGAGGAGAAAGCAAAGAGCATTGGTATTCGCAAGTTCATAATGAAGCCTTTGTTGAAAAATAACCTGGCAATACAGATAAGAGATGTTCTGGACACAAGATAAGACTGTTCACGATTTCAAACAGTATTCATTGATTTTTTGGATTTTCATTTCTGAGCCTTTGTAGATGTAAGCCTCGCCAATATAACGATTTATTGGATGAATATCTATTGAGTACGGGTTGAAATGTGCGATGACGGGACCGAGGGCTTTCAGTCGCTCATTCTTACGCACAACTTCCTGCTATACGTAAGTGCGCCACGAAGGTGCATGAAAGATGAGGTCAATAAGCCATATTGGCGATACCCTGATGGCGCAAAACGAGATAGCAGTAGTCAAAGCACCCATATTTGGCCGACACTATTTTGAGGAAACGTTTTGGTGAGCTGGTGTGTAATGCGTGGCTTTACTAGAAGAGGAGAAAACTGGCTATGGCGGGTATGAACGGCTTTATAAACAATATCAAATTAATTTTCTTCTAATGACTTCAAGAAGAGTTCCGGCAGTGCTTTACCCGCCGCATCTCGGATCGCTTCATCGTAAATGAATGACATGTCATTCGCCTCGGGATTAATTTCGATGCATCGGGCATTATTCTCTTTTGCGAATCGTGGGAACCCTGCAGCCGGATAGACAACTCCGGAGGTTCCTATGCTTACAAAAAGGTCACAACGCCGGATCGTGACAACCGCTTCGTTTATTACACTTTGATCGAGTGCGTCCCCAAACCAGATAATATCCGGTCTGAGCCAATTCCCGCACTTGTCGCATCGATAGCTTTTATATTTTTCGCCCATATCCTCTAATGTGCCATCACAATGGCAACGCAAACGCCAGAGGCTACCGTGCAGCTCGATGACGTTCCGACTACCAGCCCTCTGATGCATTCCGTCAATGTTCTGCGTCACCACTGTGATCCGACTGTACTTCTTCTCCAATGCGGCTATTGTAACATGTCCGACATGAGGTTTACAGGCGAGGACTGCCGCCCGTCTCAGTTCATGGAATTTCAGAACCTTTTCTGGATCGGCATCAAATGCTTCCTGACAGGCATACTCCTCCCAGCGATACTTGTTCCAGATGCCGCCGTGTCCACGGTAGGTAGGAACACCGCTTTCCGCAGACATCCCTGCGCCGGTAAAAAAGACGATGTGCTTATACTGTCGAGGATTAATCGTTATCATGCCTTGAAACCCTGGAGAAGACATTACCATGATCATTGAGGTATCACAATAATAAATGCAATTCACACCAGGCAATAAACGTAACTAGAATCCAACACATTTTATGGTCAGTTCTTCATTGTGTGGCCAGATCCATCGACAGAAAAAAGAAACGTGCTGCCAGGGAGTATTTGTAGCGCGGACGAGCAAATGACGCCAGTTGCTCCTTTTTTAAATCAATACTGGACTGATTCATATGTTTCCTCCTGTCTAGTTCATACTCTTCCGGACTACTTCTACAAACCGTCAATTCTTACAAGTTGTTTATGCTGATTACTGATCCCATTCAAAATAATTTATCATCTCGGCGGGAATTTGCTTTTTATCCACTTCAAATAATTCAATGAGAATATCATCCGGCGCCGGAACCATTATATACTTCCAGAATCCGGCATCAGTAATGTCTTTTGTGAAAACAATCCCGCCTTCTTTCAACTTTGTAACTACACGGGCGATATTATCCGTCTGAATTCCAAAATGATGGATACTGCCGCGTCCGGAGATCTTGGGCGGCTGATCATAAAAATGGATCCGGCCCTTGCCTATCTTCATAAATACATTTCTGGCTCCGGCTAAATCCATATCCAGAACAATTTCCCCGTTAAAATAATCTTCATAAAATTTAATGCTACTATTGAGGTCGGCGGCAAATACATGCACATGATGCAGATGATTCCCCATGTCGTTCTCCGTAATTTTTATTAAGGCCGATCAATCTAAACAAGTGGCCATATTTTTTATGTGCTCCCCGTGTGAATTCAGCGGCAAATGAGACTAGCCCCAACATAACAATAGGCCTCCTGATGTGTTCAGTAATTAATGCACCTGTGTGATTATTGAGTTTTTGGAACAGGAAAGCAAATTCTTTTTTTGAGACATTTTCAAGATCGTTCTTTCAGGGAAATAGTGTCTTAACAGACTATCTGTATTTACATCAGATCCACTAATATTCGATTTAGTAATCTCGGGTTAATTTTCTTGACAGCGAAACTATTTCCCCTATAATCACAAAACCAAAATTTGTTTCCGCAAACCTTTCTCCATAGCATAGAGCAAAAATAATAGTTCTTCTTTAGGATGAGGCTTTGACATGGACATGAAGCGCGGGTACTATGAAGATATCCAGTTATTTGAAAGCAACGTTGTTTTATTCTGGTCCATTTCCTTTCTGATTTTTATTTTTACCTTACCGTTATACGTTCCAGACTATCACTTTTATCTGTTGAATCTAGTGCTCGTTCATATCATTCTGGCCGTGGGGCTCAATATCCTCGTCGGTTATACGGGACAGATCTCACTGGGTCATGCGGGATTCTTTGCCATCGGAGCCTATGGGACGGCTCTGCTCATGCTGAAAATGCAATTACCGTTTTTTTTGGCGTTGCCACTGGCCGGATTCATTGCCGCATTTTTTGGTTTTATTCTCGGCCTGCCTGCCCTCCGCTTGGAGGGTCCCTATTTGTCGATTGCGACGCTCGGATTCGGGTTGACCATCATGCAGATTATCGGCCACTGGGATTTCTTTGGCGGACGCACCGGCATTCAGGTTCCGCCCCTCGATATCGGTTTCGGCTTTATCTTGAAGACCGATGTCAGCAAGTATTACCTGATTCTGATTATTACGATTCTGTTGGTGATTGCCGCCCGTAATATCATGAAAACCCGTGTCGGCCGCGCCTTTGTGGCTATAAGGGACAGCGATATTGCTGCAGAAGTAATCGGTGTGAACCTGACTGCTTACAAGACTCTTTCTTTTGCTGTCAGTGCTTTCTATGCCGGTATCGCCGGGGGTCTCTTCGGCTTTGTTCTAGGCTATTTCAACCCTGAGCCGTTTAATCTCATTCTGTCCATTATCTTTCTGGTTATGGTCGTTGTCGGAGGCCTGGGCTCCATCCTGGGGGGCATCCTCGGCGCCAGTCTGATCACGATACTCCAGTTCAGCCTGCTCAAAAACATCAAGGAGATGCCTTATATTGGTGACTTCCTGGTCGCTGTCTCGAACCGATGGTTTACCGTTGTGGGATTGGAGAATTTTGGCAGCATTGTCCTTGGCCTGATAATGATCGGCATTGTCATCTTCGAACCCCTGGGGATGTATGGCGTCTGGTTGCGGATTAAAAAATACTGGCGGACGTGGCCGTTTTAATTGTTTTCTTAATCTAGGGAGGTTGCATGTTTGGTCAACTGATCATGGAAGGACTCGCCATTGGAATCTGCTACGCTCTGTTCGGCATTGCTGTTGTTATCATTTATAAGACATCCGAGGTCGTCAATTTTGCCCAGGGAGAGATGGCCATGCTCTCGACGTTCGTGGCTTTTCAAATCCTGACCATTTATCAATGGCCTTTCTGGATGGCCTTCATCGGGACGATGATTTTTGCCGTCCTGCTGGGCATTTTTATTGAATTCGCCTTCCTCCGGCCGGCCAAGGACCCCAGCCTTTTGGGACTAATTGTCATTACTCTCGGTGCGGAGATGCTTCTGATGGGCGTTGCCGGATGGAAGTGGGGGGCGGAGCAAAAAGAATTTTCCCTGCCTTTCTCTTTTTCGAACACCCACGAGCTGTTTAAAGGTGTTATTATCAATGACTGGACGATTGCTGTTTTTATAACAGCAGCCTTTCTGATGATTTTTCTCTTCTTGTTTTTCAGGTACACCAAATTGGGCGTGGCCATGCGAGCCACACAGCAGAACCAGCATGCCGCCAGAATCATGGGCATCCGTGTGGAACGTGTTTTTTCCTTCGCCTGGGGCTTCAGCTCCATGATCGGCGCTATTGCCGCGATGTTTTTTGCCGCTCGTTCGACCGTTGACCCGGCGTTCATGATGGAACCATTTCTCCGGGCTTTTGCGGCGGCCGTTCTCGGCGGCTTGATGAGCATTCCCGGAGTCGTTATTGGTGGCGCAATTCTGGGGTTATTGGAAAACATGTTTGGCTATTTCTGGCCGGAGTGGAAACCCATTGTTGCCTTTCTGGTGATTATCGTTGTCCTGTGCATCCGCCCCAGTGGGCTGTTTGCCAAGCATTATGTGAAGAAAGTTTAGCCATGCCATCTTTAATAATGTGGGAATCGAAATTCCTTTTTCAATTTATCCGGGGCAGCATTGCCCTAGCAATCATCATGTGCTGTCTAGGCTTTTATGATGAAGGCCGTTGTGCGGAGCCTTCCATAAAGACTGCCGTCATGCAGGAAGAACAGGCGATTATTGCAGCAGCTAAAAATTATCTTGATGCGGAAATAAGAAGAGATTTGCCCACCGTTTACTCCTGTCTGGCACCGTCTTCGGTTTATTGCGCCACCCATAACTATGAGGCCTTTCTGGCCGAGGCCAATGCCTCTCCGGTCAGGATCGTGGGATATAAAATAATTCGTATTGCCCTCATCAGGGATAATGAAGATTTTAAAAATTTCCCCAAAGTAGAGAAGTTTGCCCAGGTCGAAGTCGATATCACCGTTTTTTACAAGGACACGAATGAAAAAGGCGATATCAATTTCGGGTTTACGTTCATCAAGGAAATGGGCAAGTGGTATAAAGGCTGATATCAGTTGAAAAAAAGAAAAGGAGAGTGAGATTATGAAGAAGCAAAGCTTAAGCGTTTTATCTTTCATTATTGCCATGTCATTTTTCATTTTAACCACGTCAGTCAATGCGGCGCCCGGTTTTGATGACAAAGAGATCCGGATTGCCGCCTGGGGACCGCAGACCGGTCCGGCGGCCCCGTGGGGTAGTGTTGCCCGGGGGCCCGCTGTACTGGCAAGTTTGATCAATGAGGAAGGCGGCATCCACGGCCGTAAACTGAAGCACTTTGTCCGGGATGACATGTACAATCCGGCGCAAACCAAGGTTGTCGTGAAGGAACTGGTGGAAAAGCAGGGCATCTTTGCGTTTGTCTGTGGTACCGGTTCGGCCGGGGGCCTGGCTGTGAAGGATTATCTGGCAGAGAACAAGGTGATCTGGGTAGGACCGGCAACGTCAATCAAAGAATATGTCTTTCCCGTCAATCCCTATCTCTTCAGTATTTATCCGCTCTATGAGGATGAAGGGAGTATCCTGGCCAAGTACGCGGTGGAAAATCTCAATATAAAAGAAATCGGTGTGATCTATCAGAATGACCCTTATGGTAAAAATGGTCTGGACGGTGTCCGGCAGCGGCTGGATAAACTCGGGATAAAGGCGGTGGCCGAGATCCCCGTGGAATCAACGGAGAAAGACCTGTCGTCCCATATTCTGAAACTAAAAAATTCCGGAGCCAAGGCTGTTTTGATGTGGGTGAATCCAACCTCCGGCGTTATTCTCCTGAAAACGGCAGCAACTATCGGCTATAAGCCCCAGTGGATCGCTTCCAATACTTTGTCGGATTTTGCCCTGATGCATAAAATTTCCGGCGGATTGTGGGAAGGGGTAATCACGGGCGCATTCATGTTGTCGCCCGATTCCACGGATGCCCGGATTGTCCGATATCGGAATGCTATAAAGAAATATGCGCCGGAAGAACGACCGGGAGTTTTCTTCATGGCCGGTATGATGTTCACGGAACCCCTCATCGATGCCTTAAAGAGGGCAGGAAAGAAATTGACCACGGAAGCGGCCCTCAAAGCGCTGAACTCGACAAAAAATTTCCAGGGTATCGGTCCGCGGGTGAACTGGACCGCAGCGCAGCATCAAGGTACCGATTCCGTACAGATATGGAGGTGCGGGCCAGGTGGCAGCACAATATTGGTGCAGGATTGGACGGTCAATGAGTTGGCGATCTGGAAGAAGAAGTAATGCTCACAAAATTTATAATGGGGGGATGGTTTCATGGCTAAGAAAAGATTCCTGATATTCCCGTTTATGGTTGTGCTTTTCATTTTTGTTATGTCTGCAGTGAGTTATGGGGCAGCCCCCGGTTTTGATGACAAGGAAATCCGGATTGCTTCCTGGGGTCCGATGACCGGGCCGGCAGCACCGTGGGGGACGGTTAATCGAGGTCCCGCTGTGATTTGTGCTATCGTTAATGAAGAGGGCGGAATACACGGACGAAAACTGAAACATTTTGCGCGTGACGACCAGTACAATCCGGCCCAGACCAAAGTTGTTGTTAAGGAACTCGTCGAGAAACAGGGCGTCTTTGCCTTTGTGGCCGGCACCGGTTCGGCATGCGGCATGGCGGTAAAGGACTATATGGCAGAGAATAAGATCATCTGGGTGGCCCCGGCGATTTCCGTGAAGGAGCTTATTTCACCGGTCAATCCCTATATATTTGCTCTCATGCCCCTTTATGAGGATGAGGCCAGCATTCTAACAAAATATGTCGTTGATAAAATGAAGATCAAGGAAATCGGCGTGCTTTATCAGAATGATGCTTTTGGCAAAGCCGCACTTGACGGCATCAGGCAGCGGCTGGCAAAAAACAACATGAAGGCCGTCGCAGAAATTCCCATAGAGGCAACAGATAAGGACTTATCATCCTATATCCTGAAATTGAAGAATTCCGGGGCAAAGGCCGTGATGATGTGGCTTACGCCCTCTGCGGCGGTGATTGCCCTGAAGACGGCGGCGACGGTTAATTATAAGCCCGAGTGGGTGGCATCGGAGACCCTGTCTGATCTGGGTCTGATGCACAGGATCTCCGGAGGATTGTGGGAGGGTGTCATCACCGGAGCCTTTGTGTTGCCGCCGGAATCCCAACATCCCCTCATGGTTAAATATCGCAATGCCAGCACTAAATATACACCGGAAGAAAGGCAAAGCCTCTTTTACATGGCCGGCAATATGTTTACCGAGCCCCTGGTCGATGCCCTGAAGAGAGCGGGTAAAAACCTGAGCACGGAAGCCGCCCTTAAGGCGTTGAACTCAACAAAGAATTTCCAGGGTATTGGTCCGAAAGTCACCTGGACGTCTAATCAGCATCAGGGCACCGATTCTATTCAGATCTGGAGGTGTGGTCCCAACGGAAGTACCATTCTGCTGCAGGACTGGACATCCAATGAACTGGCAACCTGGAAGAAGAAGTAGTTAAATTTGATTTTGACAGCGGACTTATTTCCCCGCCGCCACCGGGCTCTCCCTCGGGGGAAGGCCCGGTGGCGGACGGGGTTTCGTGACGGAGTAAAATTATTCCTAAAGAAGGAACTTTTATAGACATGGACCATTTCAGGGTTGAAAATCTGAGCATCAGTTTTGGTGGTTTGAAGGCCGTCAACAATGTGAGTTTCACTGTGGAACCCAACAGCATCTTTTCCATTATCGGTCCGAACGGCTCGGGAAAGACGACTATCTTTAACCTGATATCCGGTATCTACCATCCCAACAACGGTCGCATTATTCTGGAGGGGGAAGATATGGTGGGTAAGACACCGGATCGTATCGCCCGCAAGGGCATTGCCCGAACCTTCCAGAATATTGAACTGTTTGCCAAGGCGACGGTGATGGATAATATCATGTTGGGCCGGCACATCCACATGAAAACAGGGATATTTACCGGCGCCACTTTACTGGGCCGACGGTCCCGGGCAGCGCAGGAAGAGATAGCAAACCGGGAGATTGTGGAGGGGATCATCGACTTTCTGGATTTGCAGTCGGTTCGCGACCAGTATGTTGCGAGCCTGTCCTATGGAAAACGGAAATTAGTGGAACTGGGCCGAGCGCTGGCCTTAAAGCCGAAAGTTCTGCTTCTGGATGAACCATCGGCGGGAATGAATACGGAAGAAAAAGAAGATCTCAATATTTGGATCAAGGACATCCGTGAGGATTATCAGGTCACTATTTTACTTATCGAACATGACATGAATATGATCATGGGTATTTCCGACCGCATATTTGCCATCAATCACGGTGAGAAGATCATCGAGGGTCTTCCCCGCGACGTCCAGACCCATCCGGAGGTTATCAAGGCCTACCTTGGGGAGGAGGATATCTTTCATGCTTAAAGTGAACAATGTGGAAACCTGGTATGATCTTATCCGTGCCCTCCACGGCATCTCCTTTCAGGTGGCTCAAGGTGATATTGTTGCCCTTCTCGGTTCCAACGGGGCGGGTAAATCGACGACATTGAAGACGATTCTCCGGCTCCTGTATGACCTGAAAGAAGAACAGCCGGAAAAGGGAACCATCGAGTTTCTCGGAGAACGCATCGATCGGAAGGATACAGATGAAATCGTTAGAATGGGAATCAGCTATGTTCCGGAAGGCCGGGAGGTCTTTCCCGAACTGACGGTGATGGAGAACATTCAGATGGGTGCCTACACCCGGAAGGACAGGAAAGGCATCAAGGATGATATCGATCGCATCCTGAAGCGTTTCCCGATTCTTAATGAACGACGAAATCAGCAGGCGGGTTATCTGAGCGGCGGTGAACAGCAGATGCTGGCTATCGGACGGGCTCTCATGAGCCGGCCTAAACTCTTGATGCTTGATGAACCGTCGCTTGGCCTGTCCCCTTTGCTAACCAACGATATTTTCCACATCATTAAGGAAATAAATGAGAAGGATGGTGTGACGATCCTGCTGGTTGAACAGAATGTCAACATGGCGCTCAAGTATTCCCATTTTGCCTACCTGATGGAAAATGGCCGGATCGTCCGTGCCGACAAGCCGGAGGTTCTGCGGGAAGACGAGGATGTGAAGGAGTTCTACCTGGGGATCGCAAAAGAGGTGTCGGTGAAGGGATTCAAGCGTTACCGCAGAAAGGTAAGATTCAGATGACCCAGTTAACTAATCAGCTCCCGAATTCAATAGTAGATACTCTACCGAAGGCCCTGGTCCATCTCGCACAGAAACAGCCTGAGCGGATTGCCATGAGGCGCAAGGATTTCGGCATCTGGCAAGATATTTACTGGTCAGAATACCTGGAGAAGGTCAAACAGGTTGCACTGGGGTTGCATGCCCTGGGTGTGAAGCGGGGCGACCATGTCTCCATTATCGGGGAAAATAAACCCGAGTGGCTCTATAGTGCCCTCGGTGTCATGGCCATAGGAGCAACCTTTGTGGGTGTTTACACGACGAATCCGCCGGCCGAATGCGAATATGTTGTGGGCCATTCCGAATCTGCGGTTTACATCTGCGAAGACGAAGAACAGTTCGACAAGGCCCTTGTTTTTCGGTCCCGGACACCGCATTTACGGAAGCTGATTGTCTGGGATATGGAAGGGCTGCGGCACTTTGAAGATCCCATGATGATGAGTTTTGACGACCTTCTGGCCCTGGGAAAAAAGACCGGTGAGGAAAATCCGCAACTCTTCGATGAGCTTGTTGCCGGTGGCAAGGGAGAAGATATCGGCGGCATCATTTATACATCAGGAACGACAGGCCCGCCGAAGGGAGCTATGTTGTCCCATGAAGGTTATCTTTGGGTTGGCAAACAGGCCAGTTTTATCACAAGGACCGTTATTGATGACGAGACGATTTCGTTTTTGCCGTTGAATCATGTTTATGAACAGATTTTCGATATGATGGTGCACTTGACAGTAGGCCACATTGTGAATTTTACGGAAAATACCGATACGGTTACCATGGATATGCAAGAAGTTTCCCCGACTCTGTTTCATGCGGTGCCGCGGATATGGGAGAAATATTATTCCAGCATCGTTTTGAAAATGGCTGATGCAACATGGCTCAAAAGAAAGAGTTATGAGATAGCCCTTAAGGTTGGTTCTCAGTACAACACCGTAAAACTCAGCGGTAAAGAGCCGTCACTTGCACTGAAACTGGCCTATTGGACGTCCTATTTTGTCGTTTTCCGGAAGCTGAAGAAGCGCCTGGGGTTTGACCGGGTGCGTCTGGGGTTTTCCGGTGCCGCGCCTATCTCGCATAATATACTGAAGTATTTTCAAAGTATCGGTATCCCCATCCGGGAAGGTTACGGAATGACCGAGACGACAGGGATTACCCATATGTCCGATGAGTTCAACTTCAAGCTGGGGACTGTCGGCAAGGCCCTGCCGGAGACGGAGGTGCGGATTGCCGAGGATGGAGAAATCCTGGTCAAGCATAAGGGGATCATCAAAGGCTACTACCGGGATGAAGAGAACACACGGGAGGCTGTTCATGACGGTTGGATGCATACGGGTGATGTGGGTGAGATCGATGAGGAAGGTTACCTGAAGATCACAGACCGCAAGAAAGACCTGATCATTACGGCGGGTGGCAAGAACATCGCACCGCAGTACATTGAAAACATGTTGAAATTCTCTCCGTATATCAATGATGCCGTCATCATCGGCGACAAGCGGAAATTCATTGCGGCGCTCATTGTTATTGACGAGGAGAACGTCGTTAAATATGCCCAGGACAACAAGGTCCAGTACACAACATTTGCCAGTCTCACCAAATCGGAAGAAGTCGTAAATCTGATCCAGGCGGAGATCAACAAGGTCAACGATCAGGTGGCGCGTGTGGAAAACATCCGGAAGTTCAGAATTCTGGACAAAAAGCTCTACACCGAAGACGGAGAAGTTACTCCAACCATGAAGGTCAAGCGCAAGTCCATTAATGAACAGTACAAGGATGTCATCGAAGCTATGTACAAAAATGATTAATATGCCTCGCGGCTACCGTGGATTCCGGCGTAAGTCGGAATCCAGGAACATAGTTTGAGTTTTCCGCTTGGGCAGAAGAAAAAAAATGACATACAAAAGGGACTTTCCTATATTCTCTCTGTCGGAAAGCAAGATATTATCAAGTAAATCAAATTATTCGAGTTAAATTTACCGTTCCTGTTTCGGGGACGTCTATCAAAAGGAGGACGCTATGAAATATCCAGAAGTTGCGTTTGAATCGTTTTTCAGTTGGGTTAACAGGCCCCGGATCATGTACTCTCCTGGGTTGCGCAGCGAGGTGGGCTTTGAGATGGCGCAACTGGGGGGAACGAAGGTAGTCATTTACACAGACAAGGGATTGGTCGGGGCCGGGGTGGCCCAGATGGTCATCGACGCGGTCCGGAATTCGGAACTGGAGCTTGTTGGGGTTTTCGACTCGATTCTGCAGGATGCCCGGATCGATATTATTAACGACGGTGCCCGGTTTTACCGGGAAAAGGGGGCCGACTGCCTGATTGCTCTGGGGGGCGGGAGCGTCATGGATACGGCCAAAGCGGTAAACATTCTGATTGGCGGCGGGGAAGATGACTTTACTCCTCTGGCCGCGCAGGCCGCTCTATGGGACGGTGCTAAACCCCTGCCTCCCCATGTCGCCTTTCCGACCACGGCGGGCACAGGCTGCGAAATCACGAATGCCATGGTCGTTCTGGATGTCTCCGTGCACGCCAAACTCCAGGTTACACATCCGTACTGCAATTCAGACATTGCCATGCTGGATCCGGAACTTACCGTTAAGCTACCCGCGAAAATAACCGCGTTCACTGGTATGGACGCATTGACCCACGCTGTCGAGGGGGCGACATCGAATTCCGCCCAACCGATCAGCGATGCTCTGTGTTTGCATGCCATTCGGATGATTTTTAAATATCTTCCTCTGGCTGTCAAGGAACCGGAAAATATCGATGCCCGGGGAAACATGTTGCTGGCGAGCTGCATCGCCGGGATGGGGTTTGTCAACAGCATGACAGGTGCTGTCCATGCCCTGGCCCACTCGCTTGGTGGGCAGTATGGTATTCCTCACGGTCTGGCTAATGCGATCCTGCTGCCCCATGTGATGGATTTTAATGTCTCGGAACGGCCCGAGCGGTTCATGATGGTTGCCGACGCAATGGGAATCCCCGTGGATGGGCTTGACCCCGAGGCTGCGGGAAGATTGGCAGTCCAGGCGGTAAAAGACCTGCTCAAAGAGGTCGGGCTGACTCAGACGCTGAAGGATTTCGGCGTTCCGTCAGACCGTAAGGCATTGCAACCACTCGTGGAACTCGCCGCCGGTGATGGTCAGATCAGCTACAATCCTCGCTATTGCGAGGAAGAGGATATTTTGAACCTCTATCTTAGCGCCTTATAAAACACTTAAAAAAGGAGGAGAACATCATGGAATTCTGGAAAGACGAAACGGAACCGATCAAAGCATTTTTGGCACTCTTCGAGGCAGCAGCCGCCGACCCCGAACTGTTCGAAGGTTTGAAAAAAGTAAATCAGCTTATCTGGTTTGACTATACCGAAAGCGGCCCCAATTGCTCCTTCTATATCGATTGCCGCGGGGGAGAACTGAAATACAGCGCCGGCAAGCCGGCCGACACGCCTGACCTGGTTATGAGCCTGTCCGCCGATGACGCTCATCGTTCCTGGTCTGATAAGCTCAATCCGGTTATGGCCATCACCCGTAAGAAGATCCGGGTGAAGGGTTCGGCAACGGGGTTACTCAAACTTGCCCCCAAGCTCAAGAAGGTTGCCGCCATCTATATGAAAGTCCTCAAGGACCTGGGATGGGAAGATAAAATTATTAAGTAAAAAGGCTGAAGACTTGGGGCTAAGGACTAAGGGATGATCAGACGGTCCCTGGTTCTTCGCCCGGAAGCCTTCGGGGGCGTTGTATGTAGACAAAGGCGATTGGTGCTCAGGGCGTCCGCATAGTAACCAGAATTAATGACCGGTGATCGTTCATTTTGAGGGGGAGATATGAAGGGCAATACTGGTAAGATTGTCAATGTAGACCTGACGGCGAGTCAGGTGATGGTGGAGACTCTGCCGGAGGAATACTACCGGAAGTATATTGGCGGCAGTGGTCTGGCGGCAAAACTCTTCTGGGAGCGGGGCGACATCAAGGCCGATCCCCTGTCTCCGGAGGCAATGCTGCTGTTCATGAACGGTCCTTTTGCGGGCTTGCGGTTGTCGGGGGCAAGCCGGAACAGCGTCGCCGGCTGTTCGCCGCTGACGGGTCACTGGGGTGATTCTTCGTGTGGCGGCTTTTTTGCGCCGGAGTTGCGTTATGCCGGCTTTGACGGCCTGATCCTCACGGGTAAGGCGGCCAAGCCTTCTTTGCTTCTGATCGTGGATGATAAGATCACGTTTGAGGACGCCGGGGATTACTGGGGTAAGGGAACCGAGGAGGTCACACAGGCCCTGAAGACGAAGTACGGCAAGGACTACCGGACACTGGTCATCGGACCGGCGGCGGAGCATCTTGTCCGCTACACAATGATCTTAAACGACGGACACCACGCGACGGGAAGGGCCGGATTTGGGGCCGTGATGGGGGCGAAGAACCTCAAAGCCATTGTCATCAAGGCGACGAAGAAGGAGATGGTTTTGGCCGATCAGGCGGCGTTTGACGTTCTCCGGAAGGATCTGAACGTGCGGATCAAGGAGGCTGTGGCCTCTAATGTTCTGCATGAAAACGGGACGGCGGCGAATCTGATGGGCGGGGTCTACAGCGGAGACGTCCCGGTTAAGAACTGGACGTCCAATTTCTGGGAGGAATCTGCGGATGCTCTCACCGGAAGTACCCTGACGGATAACTACCTTACCCGGCGGGGCGCCTGCGCCTACTGTGGAATCGCCTGCAAACGTTATGTGGAGGTGAAGGATGGTCCGTTTGCCATTCCCGACGGACCGGGCCCGGAATACGAAACGATAGTGGCCTTTGGGACGCTCATCGGTTCGATCGATCTGGCGGCGACATGCAAAGCCGGCCGGATCTGCAACGACCTGGGGCTGGATTCCATCTCTGCCGGCGGGACGATTGCCTGGGCAATGGAGGCCTTCGAGCGGGGTGATTTAACCTTAGAGGATACGGGGGGTATCGCGCTGACTTGGGGGGACATGGACACGGTGATTGACCGGATTCTCCCGATTATTTCCCGGCGGGAGGGGAAGCTGGGTGATCTGCTGGCGGACGGTAGTGTAGCGGCAGCGAAGAAAATCGGCAAAGGCCTGGACTACACGGTTCACTGCAAGGGACTGGAGGCGCCGATGCACGATCCGCGGGGCGGCGGTCACGGGATGGCCCTGACGTACGCGATGAGCCCGCGCGGCGCCTGCCATGTGGCGGACCCGATGCTCTTTGTGGAAATGGGTGCCCGATATTATCCGGAGATCGGCTTTGATTTTATGTTGGAACCGAAAACGGGAGAGAACAAGGCTGAGGCGGCGGTGATGGCAGTTGCTCTGGGGGCGATCGAAAACAGCGCCTGTTTCTGCCAGTTCGCCGATGCAGAGGTGACGATTCCGGATTGGCTTGTGCTGTTCAACACGGTGGCCGGATATGGCTGGAAGGCCGAAGATATGATGGCGGCGGGCCGGAGGGTGTTCTTCCTGAAACGCCTGATCAATTACCGTTACGGCCTGACGTCGGCCGACGACTGTCTCACTCCCCGCATGCTGGAACCGGGAAAAGACGGAGAGGCGGACGGGTCACAGGTAGATCTGGCGCCGATGAAAGCCCGCTTCTATGAGCTGATGGACATCGATCCGGTCTCGGGCATTCCGACGCCGGCGGCTATGGCAGCCTTGGATATGGCCGACGAGGCAAAACAGGTCGGGTAGCAGACCTGTGTTTTCGATCAGTATGCTTTCTTATGCGCTGAGGATGGCCTGAAGGAGTTCACCCTCCGGGATTTGACGCTGAGACTTATGCTGCCGGGGATAATATAAAAAGAAATTCTCCGTATTTGACAAAGTTGTGAAGGTGGCTTATAGCATCTTCCATGAAAACAGGAAATAAAGCTGTGCCGCTGCTAGTTGGCGCCGCACAATACACCCAGCCCAGGGACGCTGTTTGTGCCTTGGATCCGTTGGGGCTCATGATTAAGGCCGGCCGCGCAGCATTTGCGGATGCCGGTGCCGCTGGTTTAGCGGCGCTCGTTGATACAGTATGTGTGGTCAATAGTTTTTCCCGTGACGACGAAAATACTCCTGCCGCCTTGGCGGCAGCATTGGGTATCCGGCCACGGGAGGCGATCTACTCTCTGATCGGCGGTAACACTCCCCAAAAACTGATTAACCGATTTGCCCGTGATATTGCGGCCGGTAGAAGAAGGGCGGTATTAATTTCCGGCGCGGAAGCCGTTTATGCCTTGTACAGGGCGTCCCGTGGAACAACATCACTTCACTGGCCTGATAACATTACACTTCAGCAGCTCAATGCCCATAATCTTCCCGCCAATTTTGACGCCATGCTTCATCTGGCGTGCGACCACGAAAAGGAAATACTGGAAGCACTTGGCGATAAGTATGAAGAACCCAACAACAGGATTGAAACAGCCTACGATCTTTTCATGCCCCAGCACATGTATCCTTTTTTTGAAACCGCTCTGCGCAGTCTCGCCGGGAGGACACCGGAGGAACACCGTCTCTATATGGGCAGACGTTATGAGCGCCTTTCCCGAATTGCTTCCGAGAATCCCTATGCCTGGAACCGCAAGGCACTATCAGCAGATGAGATTACGCTGCCGGCTGCACATAACCGTTTTGTAGTCTATCCCTACACCCTTCGCATGATGTCCAACATCAATGTTGATCAATCGGCGGCGCTGATTATGGCCAGTGAGGACGATGCCCGGGCGCTGGGCATGGAAACTTCCCGCTGGGTTTATCCGATGGGTGGGGCGGAATTGAATAATATTTGGCACGTCACACAAAGACCGCAGCTTTATGATTCGCCGGCCATTACGGAGGCTTCCCGCTTGGCCCTGAAGCAAGCCGGCTTGTCGCTTAGCGATATTGGGATATTTGATCTGTACAGCTGTTTTCCTTCTGCCGTGGAGATTTCCCGCCGGGCTATCGGAATTGAGGAAAATGATCCCCGCGATTTATCGGTAACCGGGGGACTGGCTTATTTTGGTGGTCCCGGGAACAATTATTCCATGCATGCCATCGTAACCAGCATCGAGCGTATTCGCCGGGATTCTCGTTTAAAAGCGATGGTAACGGCTAATGGCTGGTACAATTCCAAACATGCCATCGGCATTTATGGTGCGGAACCTCCGGAGCATCCCTGGGAAGATGAAGATTATTCGGCAATCCAGAAATCAATCGATGCCGCAGCTTTACCCGAACCGGTGGAACGTGCCGACGGTCCTTTGAAGGTGGAGGCTTATTCGATTCGCTATGATACGGCAGGTTATCCGGAGCGTGTCACAGTCATTGGTCGCCTGGTTAATGGCTGCCGCGCGCTGGCCGATATTCAGGCCGAGACACACGAACTCAGAAAACTCGAACAGATCAAGCTGGTCGGTAAGACAGGCGAAGCAAGATATAATTCAGTATCAGGCCGGAATTTCGTTGTTTTTGATCCTGCCTGGTGTCAGGCCGGGACACTGTAAAGCCAGTGGCTATAAAGATCAACTAGCTTTCCGGAGAACTATCCATAAAATCAACCGGGCAATCCTTCTGATCCGAATCCTGCTGAAAATACGCCTTGATTTTCGTCCGGATCGCTTCGGGAAGATTGATCCCTATTCCCCTGATCCGGCTTTCATACTTTTTAAACGAACGGGTGTGTTGCGAAGTGTTGATGAATATCCGGAAATAGGAACGAATACTCCCCTCCAGTTCCGCCCGGTATTCCATGTCCTGATTCAGTAGATCCTCAACGGGCGCGACGAATCTGTAGTTTATCGGGCGGCAAATAGCGCGATAGGCGACAAAACGCATAATCACATCACTTTCATAATCTTTAGACCGGATTGCTTTTTCCACCAGGTTCAGATCGATGCTGTCCATGATTTGAAATGCGTACTTGGGTTTTAAGATTGCTTCGATAATCTTTTCTGCTTCCTTAAACTGTGAACAGGAATTGATGTCTCCTGTAAAATCAGAATCACACCGCACGTAAACCACAAAATCGATGTCGGATGTATTTTCGCAAAGCCCCATATTGGTGGAACCCATTACATCCATTGCTATGTCGCCATGGACATTATCTTCAATAAGTCTGGAAATCTGTTCGAGCTTTTCCAGACGATCGTCTGTTTCCTCGGTCTGGAACGTGCGGTAAAACTGTTTAATCTCGTTGTAGAGCTGAACTTCCGGAATATGAGAGGACTTTGTTTCCTTCGTATCGAAATTGCGGCCTTCTTTGAGCGCTGCGTATCGCTCAATATCAACCAAGGATTCCTGCCATTTTCCGTTCCGGGGATAATAATCGGCAATGTCATAGATACGGTCTTCTACAAGCTTTTTGAAGATAATTTTCTTAACCTGTTTTTCATCCATTTCAATAGTATAGAAAAACCCGCCTTCGGCCACGCCGCCGGTTAGAGTCGTTACTTCTCCGAAATTTGACGGATTAAGATAAATCGTGTTTTCACTGATTTGCAATCCCCAATCCATGTGGATATGGCCGGTCAGGCACAGCATTACCGGATTATTATCGCAATAGTGGCGCAACGCCGGTGAACCGGATGTTCCGAATTGGTTTACCCGGTCATGGACCCCGTGGGCCGGCTGATGACTGACAATGATATCCGGTTTTACGGCCTTGAAAAAATTGTACATTTCATTGCGACCGCTTTCCAGCGGAATACCTCCCTGATAATGGACGACATAACGCTCCGGGACACCCGGTGTCCAGATGTCCGCCCCGCCGTAACCGGCTATTTTCAGATCCTTCATGTCATGACAGTGCAGATGGAGGTCCCGTTCGTGAAGTGATGTATATTTCAGATCCATGTCATAATTGCCGGGCAAAGCAAAAATCTGGGCTTTCTGCTTTGTCGAAAGAATGTTTTCCAGAACTTTATATTTTTGCTGGAGAACCCGGCGGGCGCGGATGGTGTATTGCTGATACCTTGCCCCATATTCCTCAATTTCAGCAGTCATATTAGGCTGATCCAGCAATTCGTCCACAAAGTCCTCAATGGTCAGGGATTCTTTATTCCTTCTGACGCGCAGGCCGTGAAAGTAGGATTGCAGTTCGTGATAGTTAATGGCTGTGTTCATGTTGTAGAAAGGTATATCAATGAGATCTCCGGCAATAATATAAACATCGGCCACCGTCTCGGACAAAAGCAGCCTTACTCTCTCAAAAGCGCCGTGAATATCAGCCACATAAATAATTTTCATCGATAAAATCCCACCTTCCGTTGATTTCCTTTTAGCATATTTTGCACTTCTCTTCCTTACTTTATTGCAGTAAAAAGATCCCACTTCCTTCCGGCGGCCTAAGAACATACTGACCATAGTTACCGGATCAGGATTCATTCATCATTACTGAATGTTCTCAATTGACAGACAATCTCCCTGTGTCTTATACTATCACTGTCAAAACCAATACCTTATCAGATATCAACGACGGGCGGGCAGGTCGTAGTCCTGTCTGCTCCTTACTCCACTATTGCTCGGCGATCAGGTATGGGATACGATTTAAATGTGCCTGTGATGGGAGATCCGGCACAGGGGTAAATAGTTCCCAGGGGAAGCGGTATGGATGATGAAAAAGGAAGACAAGTGGTTTGCCAGGGAACAATCGGTCCGCTGAAAGCTGAAGATCAGCTTCTTGTATTTAAGCGTTTCGCGGAAGCATCGGGTCAGGCATTCAGCATATTGCTGCCGAATGCCCGGATTGTCTATATAAGTCCAACGCTCTGCCGCCTGCTGGGTGAAGAAAGACCGGAGGATACCTATTGTAAAGAAATTTTCGCATTCTATCCACCGGATGTCGCACAAGAGCTAAAAGATGAAATTCTTCCGGCTGTATTGCGGGACGGTCAATGGGTCGGTGAATTGTCCCTTGTCGACAGGTTGGGAAACATGATTGCCACCGAGGATAGTCTGTTTCTGATCCACGATGATAAAGGGAATCCGCTGTATATTGGAAATATAATAACCGAGATTACGGGACGTAAGCGGATGGAAGATGATATCCGCACGTATCGGGATCATCTTGCGGAACTGGGAAAAAGCAATGTCCGGCTGCAGCAGGAAATAATCAAACACCAGCGAACCGAGGAAGAACTGAAAACGAATGAGGCGGCGCTCAGGAGTTTGCTGGAAGCCACCCCGGCTGGTGTGGGATTGCTCAAACAACGGTTGTTTTATGCTGTCAACAAGGCGTTGTGCAGGATCACCGGCTATTCCGAGCAGGAAATGCTGGGACAGACCACGCGCATGCTTTATCCGGACGAGGAAGAGTTCGAACGCGTCGGCCGGGAATTGTACGGAAAGATGGAGCGCGAAGGTTTGGGGATGCTGGAGGCGCGCCTCCGGCACAAGGAGGGTGCGATCATCATCGTGATCCTGTGTCTGAGTCCTTTCGATCCGAGGGATTTATCGGCGGGTGTGTGCGCCACGGTTCTGGACATCACCGAACGCAAGAAGATCGAGAAGCAGCTTCAGGCATCGGAGCAGATGTTCCGTTCCATCGTAGAGAATTCCTATGCCGGCATATATGTGGCGGATGAAAATTTCCGATTTTCCTATGTGAACGACAAGATCTGTGAAATAGCCGGATACACACGTGAAGAACTCCTGGGGATGGATCTTCGCCAATTAATCGCCGAGGAGAGCATGCCGATCGTTGCGGACCGCTACGTGCGCAGGCAGAGAGGAGAAGACGTGCCTTCCTGGTATGAGTTTACCGGTGTTCGTAAAAATGGTGAAAAGGGATTCCTGGAAACGAGCGCAACGGTAGTGAAGGATTCCGCAGGACAGGTAAGAACTGTAGGACAGATACTGGATATTACTGAGCGCAAGCTGGCGGAGCAGGGAAAAGCACTCCTGGAAGAACAGTTGCGGCAGTCTCAGAAAATGGAATCCATTGGCCGTCTGGCAGGCGGTGTGGCGCACGATTTCAACAACCTGCTGACGGCCATCTCCGGCAATACCGAGCTTGCCTTGATGAAGCTTGATCGCAATGACAGTATTTATTCAAGGCTCCTGGTGGTGATGGAGGCATCCAAAAGCGCCGCAGCTCTTACTCAGCAACTGCTGGCTTTTTCCCGCAAACAAATCATCGAGCCCCAGATAATCAACCTGAACGATTTAATCGACCGCCTGCACAAAATGCTGGTGCGAATGATCGGCGAGAACATCCACTTGCGAACAGTCACCCAGCCAGGATTGTTTTCAGTCAAGGTCGATCCTGGGCAGATCGAGCAGATCATCTTGAACCTTGCAGTGAACGCGCGTGACGCTTTGCCGGATGGTGGCCTGCTGATTATAGAAACGGCAAACGTAATGCTGGAGGATTCCTATTGCCAGCGCCACGCCGATGCCCTCCCGGGCGAACATGTCATGCTGACCGTGAGTGATAACGGCACGGGCATGAACCCGGAGGTGAAAGCGCACTTGTTTGAGCCTTTCTTTACCACCAAGGCGCCGGGCATGGGGACGGGTCTCGGCCTCGCGACCGTTTATGGCGCGGTAAAGCAGAACATGGGGACCATTGAGGTTTACTCGGAACCCGGTCAGGGAACGAGTTTTAAAATCTACTTCCCCCGCAACACTCAGGATGTTGTCCCCTTGATCAAGGATATCGCCACGGCGGATTTGCTCACAGGTTCCGAAACGATCCTGCTGGTTGAAGACAATCCCCTGGTGTTGGAGTTTTCCCGTAGTGTGCTTGATCTTTTAGGATACAATGTCCTTTCCGCCACAACGGGTGAGGAAGCGCTGACTCGCGCCATGAATCATAATGGAACGATCCATCTGCTGCTGACGGATGTTATCCTGCCGGGCATCAACGGTCGGATTCTCGCCGATAAGCTCAAGGTCGCCCGTCCCGAACTGAAGATTCTGTTTGCCTCGGGATATACGGAAAACCTGATCGTTACCAAAGGTGTACTGGAGCAGGGTTTGCACTTTATCGGCAAACCGTTCGGCGCGCATAGTCTGGCGCGGAAAATCCGCGAGCTGCTCGATACGGCGTAACCCGCCCCGAGAGAAGGTAAAGCAATGGTAAGAGCGGTATAGACATTAATGAATCTTTAATATTATAATTAGTTTGTGTTGGTCATGCGGTCCGGAAAATTCTGAATTATGCCTGCTGAATCGCGAAAAAATCCAAATCTTTAAAATCGGTAATTTAAAATGGCTATCAATAGAATTATCGATTATTAAAATTCCTCTCTGGGTCAATTAATCCCCATATAATTGAAAAATCATTTAGTGAATAATTGCTAGATCAGTTTTAAAAGTTCAATTATATTAATGGGATTGACTATGTCAGATTTCTTAAATATTTCTTGACATCAAGGAGATATTAAGGTACTCCACCACTGGTATTATTACCGGCGGTCAAAGAATGACCGTTGTTCATGAGTTCAAAAATTTCCTTATCCTGACGGATAAAAAACCCTTTCCCGTCAAAAGGTTTTATCTCTCAGAGGCATTTCAGCAGATGAACATGAATCTCATGAGTACAAGTCTACATCAAATCAATTTAGGAGGTATATATGAGCAACGGGTTAGTGAATACGAGAGATCAGCAGTTTGTCCTCTTTGAACAGCTGGGCATTGAAAAGCTGTTTGCGACAGAGAAGTTCAAGGATTTCTCAAAAGATGACGTGTTGATGATGCAGAACGAGGCCGAGAAAATGGCCATCAACGTTATTCTTCCCACATACACGGAAGGAGACAAAGAAGGTTGCCACCTGAAGGACGGCAACGTATCGATACCGAAAAGTTACAAGGATGCCTTCGCAAAATTCAAGGAAGGCGGATGGATGTGTCCCACGAAATCGCCTGATGTTGGTGGACAGGGAATGCCGGTGGTCATGGCCACGGCGTACCTCGAGTTGTTTTCCGCCGCAAACATCGCTTTTTGCATGTATGGCGGTCTCACCATCGGTGCCGCCGGCCTGATCGAAAAATTCGGGACGGAAGAGCAGAAGAACAAATACATGTACAAAATGTTTTCCGGTGAATGGGGCGGAACAATGTGCCTTACGGAACCGGGCGCCGGCAGCGATGTCGGGGCGCTGAAAACGACGGCGAAAAGACTGCCGGACGGAACTTTCAGCATCTCGGGGACCAAATGCTTTATCTCTGCTGGTGACCACGACCTGACGCCGAATATTATTCATCCGGTCCTGGCCAGAATTGAAGGTGATCCTCCCGGAACAGGCGGCATCTCCATCTTCATCGTTCCTAAGTATAAGGTCAAAGAAGACGGCAGTTTAGGTAAGCTCAATGACGTCCATACCGGCAACGTAGAACACAAGATGGGAATAAAAGGAAACGCCACGTGTACGCTGAACTTCGGCGATGACGGCAAGTGCATCGGCGAGCTTCTCGGCAAGGAAAAGGAAGGCATGAAAGTCATGTTCCATATGATGAATGAAGCCCGTCTGGAAGTTGGTATGCAGGGGCTGGGGCATGGTACTGCCGCCTACGAACATGCAGTTCAGTACGCCAAGGAACGAATTCAGAGTGTCCCGGTATGGGAAATGAAAAACCCGGATGCCAAGTCCGTTGCTATCATTCAGCATCCGGATGTCCGTAGGGATCTGATGTGGATGAAATCCTACGTGGAGGGCATTCGCGCCATGAATTACTTTGCGGCCTATTGCATGGATATGGCTGAATCTTCTTCTTCGAAGGAAGACCATGACAAATGGCACGGTTTTGTGGAATTACTTACACCTCTGTGCAAGGCTTTCTCCTCCGACCGCGGATTCGATGTCTGCAATAAGGCTATCGATGTATACGGCGGGTACGGTTTCTGTCAGGAATATCCTGTTGAACAGTATTTGCGGGATTGTAAAATTGCCGCCATCTACGAAGGAACGAACGGTATCCAGTCTCTGGATCTCGTGGGAAGAAAGCTGGGCCAGCGCAAGGGCGCCAACATGATGGCCATGATGGGACTAATCGGCGCAACGATCGCCAAAGCCAAGGCTATTGAAGATCTCAAGAAATACGCCGTCAAGCTGGAAGAAGCTTTCAACTGCGTGGTGGAACTGACTATGACATTGGCCGGTCTCGGAAAGAGCGCCAATTTCCTTGTCCCCATTCTGTATGCCTCACCATTCCTCGATATTTTCGGTGACCTGCTTATGGGCTATTTCCTTATGGATGCCGCATCTATCGCCGAGGAAAAGCTGGGTGCCATTTACCAGGAAGCCGGTGCTGAGGAATCCAAGGGTAAGCAGCGCGGATTGATCCGCACCAACGCCGACGTGGCTTACTATGCAGGGAAGGTGGCTTCGGCGAAATTCTTCGCGACGGAAATTCTCCCGACCATTAAGGGTCGTTGCGAAGTCATCAAGGCCGGTGACAAGATCGCACTGGAAATTGCCGACGAATCTTTCACCATTATTTAATGTTGACAAATAACTTATAACCCGGTGACGGACGTCGATGCGACCTTTCATGGCATACATCGGCGCCGCACCGCGGTAATCTCTCTTTAGGAGGAAAGTATGTCTTACAAAATTAAAAAAGCAGCTGTTCTGGGTGCTGGCGTTATGGGTGCAACCATCGCGGCCCATTTGACCAATGCGGGGATCGAGTGTGTTCTTCTGGACATTATCCCTTTTGAACTGACGGACGCCGATAAGGCGAAGGGCCTGACGGAAAAGAGTCCGGCCTGGCGGAATCGTTTTGCCGCCAACGGCCTGGCAGGTATCATGAAGGCAAAACCGGCCGCCTTCTTCACGAAGAAAAACGCTTCCATGATCACTATCGGCAACCTCGAAGACAATATGGATATGCTCAAAGATGTCGACTGGGTTTGCGAAGTAGTTATCGAAAACCTGAAAATCAAGCAGGAACTCTTTGCCAAACTCGAAAAGGCCGTAAAGCCGGATTGCATCATCTCCACGAACACATCCGGCATTCCCATTAAGGATGTTTCCGCAAAATTCAGCAAGAACATGAATGCCCACTTTCTGGGCACCCACTTCTTCAATCCGCCCCGCTACATGAAGCTCCTGGAAATCATTCCCGGCAAGGACACGAAGAAAGAAATAGTCGACTACATGGTTAAATTCTGTGAAGAAGTCCTGGGCAAGGGCGTTGTCGTCTGCAAAGACTCGCCGAACTTTATCGGAAACCGTATCGGTATCTTCGATATCTCCAATGCCTTCCACCTGATGATTGAAAAAGATATGAAGATTGAGGAAATCGACGCCATCTTCGGTAAGGCCATGGGGCGCCCGGGCACGGCCGTCTTCGGTACGATGGATCTGGTCGGCCTGGATACGGGCATTCACGTGATGAAGAATCTCTATGAAGCCGTTCCGGATGATGAGATGAAAGACTGGTTCCTGCCGCCCGACTTCCTGACTGCCATGATGGAGAAAAAATGGCTCGGCAATAAGACCAAGCAGGGATTCTACAAGAAGACCAAAGACGAAAAAGGCAAGAAGCTCAAACTAGTTTTGGATTACAAGACCTTGGAATACAAACCGGCGCCGAAGGTACAGTTTGCCTCCGTTTCTGCAGCCAATAAGACCGAAGGCGGCGCGGGCGCCAAGATGAAAGCCCTTTTTGAAGGCAAAGATGCCGCTGCCGAATTCGTTCGCGAATTCCTTTGCAATAATTTCATATATGCTACGAACCGGATTCCCGAGATTGCCGACAAGGTCATGGACATCGACAACACCATGAAGTGGGGCTACAATCAGAAGCTAGGTCCTTTTGAAGCATGGGATGCAGTGGGTGTGCGTGCGGCTGTCGACGTAATGAAGAAGCTCAAGAAGAAAGTACCCAAGAAGATCGAAGAAATGTTGAAAGCCGGCTGCGAATCATTCTACACCAAGAAGGCCGACGGTTCTTACTACTATGATTTTGCCGCCAAGGGCTATGTGAAGATCGAGGAAAATCCGAAGATCATTTTCCTGCCCCCCCTGAAAGATCGGAAAAAGATTGTCAAGGAAAACGCCAGCGCCAGTCTGGTCGATATCGGAGACGGTGTGGCCTGCCTGGAATTCCATACGAAGATGAACTCCATCGACGACGGTATTGTCGAGATGATTAAAGCCAGCTGCGATATCGTGGAAAAAGACTTCAAGGGTCTGGTTGTTGCCAATCACGATGAACGCGCTTTCTCCGCTGGCGCCAACGTCTTCCGGGTGCTTATGGCTATCCAGAAAGGCGAATGGGACTTTGTGGAGAACAGCATCAGCGAACTTCAGAATGCCCTCATGAGAATGAAATATCTCTCCAAACCCACTGTAACGGCTCCCGCTGGTATGGCTCTGGGCGGAGGATGTGAAATAGCAATGCATGGCGCACGATGCCAACCCTGCGGCGAGACCTACATCGGTCTTGTGGAAGTGGGTGTTGGTCTTATTCCTGCCGGCGGCGGCTGTAAGGAAACCGCCCTGCGTCTTACCGAAGGCATTCCGACCGGTGCCATCGAGGCTGGTTTGAACATTCAGCAGTATTATACCAAGGCTTTTGAGAATATCGCCACGGCCAAAGTAGCGACCAGTGCAGCGGAGGCCATGGAGCTGGGTTACATCCGGAAAACGGAAAATATCAGTCTCAACCGAGATCAGCAGATCTGGGATGCCAAGCAACTTGTCCTCGGTATGTCGCTGTACTACAAACCGGGAAGGCAGGCCCTGATTCCCGTCATGGGCGAAAACTTCCGCGGTTTGATCAATGCGGCACTTTACAACATGAAAGCGGGCAATTATGTGTCCGAATACGATGTCCATGTCTCCAAGAAGATCGCCTACATTCTGTCCGGCGGCGACTGCCCCGAAGGAACGTATGTCACGGAGCAGGAACTTCTGGATCTGGAAAGAGAAGCTTTCCTGAGCCTCTGCGGCGAGCAGAAAACCCAGGATCGTATTATGCACATGTTGTCTACAGGCAAACCCCTGCGCAACTAACAACCAATAATTGACAGGACGCCGGCTTTAAGAGCCGGCGTCCGTTACATACAAGGAGGAACATCATGAGAGAAGCTGTCATTGTCGAAGCCGTCAGAAGTGCCGGTGGACGTTCAAAAAGAGGCGGTCTTGCCGCAACCCGAGCGGATGAATTCGGCATTCAAGTAATAAAAGGTCTGCTGGCCAGAGTACCCCAACTGAACCCCGCAGACATTGACGATGTCATTTGCGGTTCCGCTTTCCCGGAAGGGGAACAGGGCTTTAATCTGGGAAAGATTCTTGCTGTTGGTGCCGGTCTTCCCGAGTCTGCTTCCGGCATGACCATCAACCGTTTCTGTTCT
>CAIVQG010000079.1 GCA_903907985.1 uncultured delta proteobacterium | reverse complement strand
CTGGAAATACGGGAAATTAGTTGTTCCTGCTGCTGCGTATTCGGCAAAGCCGAAAGTTGCTGTTAAAAGGACTACCGTTGCCGCTACCATCATTGTTCCTAAAGTCTTTTTCATGATCTGTGACCTCCTATGTTCATTTTTATTATTTATTTTCATTTACCTTTATCTATAGCTTAAAGCGTGCCAAGTCGAGTGATAGGCAACATAATGTATCGTAAGTTGTTGAATAACTTTGATATAATCAAATTTGCAATATTGACAAGATATACTTTTCAGGCCTGATTATAGATGCTTTTTTAATGAAGCTTTAAAACTGATTGAACGAAATGATGAAAAGGATTGTTGTAGGTCAATTCCAAATCGAAAACACTTTAGTTGTAGGCGCAGACAGCAAGCAATCTTTCCTTAGTTATCCACAAATAGCCAGCCTGAACAAAATAGAGGAGTTCAATCCGTAATAAATACAATTCTCGCCCGCCAAATGTCTGCACCACACTCAACCATAATTTTTTGTCAGTTTTCATTGACATATAATCTCAAAACTCATATGCTTTTGTAATAAAAGCAAATTCTTATAAAACAAAAATATTGGTTCACAAGGATGCACACTGGAAATATGTGAAAGCCGCGGCCTGTTCCATCTGAAATGCCATTTGTGAAAGGTATCCTATGCAGGAATCAATAGACAGTGATAAGAAGCGGAAACGTTTCCTTTTCGTCCTGTGCAGTTCTGTGACCATTCTCGCAATTGCTGTTCTTTCTATATACAATTTTATGAACGAGGGCATCCGTGAAATAAAGATCAGTATAGTTCTTGTATCAATAATCGTTACTGCCTACATGGCTCTGAAAAGACTTGATTCTGACATATTAATTTACCGCATCTGTTTATTTCTGTTATGCCTGAGTTTATTTTACTCGGTACCAAATGGAGCAGGCCAGGGAACATCACTGTATTGGATTTACATTTTACCTCTTTTATTCTTTTTCTTTTTCGGCAAACGGGAAGGCCTGATATGGTTCATTGTTTTTTCCTCTTGCCTGTTTTTCGTAATTCTAACGCCATCCGTCTTTGGCTGGTACTCTTATGGTTATACCACTGTTTTACGTTTTATCGTTACACTCGGTATAGTTACGATGGTCGCTTACGGACTGGAATCATCACGTGACCGTTGCAATATATTACTGGAAGAAAAAAACAAGTCATTGCTTCAGGAGAAACAGCGACTTGAACTGGCAATGAATGAAATAAAGACTCTCAGCGGATTTATCCCTATATGCAGTAACTGTAAAAAAATCCGGAATGATGATGGTTACTGGGAACAGATTGAAAATTATATAAGAGATCATTCCGGGGCAGACTTCAGCCACAGTATCTGCCCGGAATGTATTGCAAAATTATATCCTGAATTCAAACATCTAGCGTAAAGAAAATATACAGTTTAATAATTGTCCAACAAACCGCTCCTGCTTAGTTTTTCGCTGCACCTTTCAAATTGTAATTCACACCGGCACAACTTTTCAAAAACATTTGTTAGGTGTAACAACTACCGAGACACGACTTATTTTGATGCTGTCTGTCAAGTCAAGCATGGTTCAAGTAGTCATTCTTATGCCGCATTATTTTAGTAGAGAATCCAGCTTTTTCTATCGGTTCATCCCCGTCGTTGTGGCACGGATGTCTTCTTGATCTGCCGGATGTAAGTTAAAAAGCAGGCACATTTTCTTTCCAACAGCTAATAAATTCTGACTTCTGCGTTACATTTCATCGGAAACACGGAAATAAGCCAGCAAAACCTTTCCTTGAATATTTTACAAATTAAGTATAATGAACCATATCTATTTCCATAATTTCCGCCGGAATACTGCCGGCAAACAATCCACCAATCTCGTGAAATAAGTGAGGAAACATTATAAAAACGGATACTAAGACATTTAAAGAATTAGGCATAGACAAACGAATCTTCAAAGCAATAACGGAAATGGGATTTATTGCACCCATGGCCGTTCAGGAAAAGGTTATCCCCTTTTTATTAGAGGATACCAGAGATCTGGTTGCCCTGGCTCATACAGGAACAGGCAAGACAGCCGCCTTCGGCATACCCATTATTCAACAGATTGATACCTCCTCACCTAAGACACAGGCCTTGATTCTGGCACCCACCAGAGAGCTTTGCCTGCAAATAACCGATGATCTCAGCAATTTTTCCCGGCACATTGACGGCCTGAATATCGTCCCGATTTACGGCGGCGCAAATATTCTCACTCAGATCAGGCAGGTGGCCGCCGGAGCGCAGATTGTCGTGGCCACACCGGGACGCATGCTCGACATGCTCAAACGGAAAAAGGTAAATGTTTCCGCAATCAGCTGGCTGGTGCTCGACGAAGCCGACGAAATGCTGGATATGGGCTTCAAAGACGATTTGAATGAAATCTTATCCGGAACGCCCGCGGAGAAAAGAGTCCTGCTGTTTTCGGCGACGATGCCTAAGGGCATTGAAAGTATCGCCCGCAGCTATATGAAAAAACCGGCGGAAATAACAGTCGGCTCCAGGAATACGGGAGCGGAAAATATTCAACACCAGTACTATGTGGCGCATGCCAAAGACCGCTATGTCGCCCTCAAAAGGATTGCCGATTATTATCCCGATATCTATGCAATTATTTTTTGCCGGACAAAAATTGAAACCCAGGAAATTGCCGACTCCTTAATGAAAGACGGCTATAACGCGGACTCCCTGCACGGCGATCTTTCCCAGACGCAACGAGACAGCGTCATGAACCGCTTTAGAACCCGAAATCTGCAAATGCTGGTGGCTACCGACGTTGCTGCCCGGGGAATTGATGTCACGGATTTAACGCACATCATCAATTATAATCTCCCGGACGATATTGAACATTACACTCATCGCAGCGGACGAACCGGACGTGCGGGCAAATCCGGCATTTCCATTGTCATTATCAATTTAAAAGAGCATTTCCGGATCAAACAGATCGAGAAGCAAATAGGCAAAAAGTTTGAGCAGGTTAAAATACCTACCGGCAAAGAAGTCTGCAACAGGCAGTTATTGCACCTGGTGGAAAAATTAAAGAATACCGAGATTAAACACAAAGAAATTGAAGAATTTCTGCCCGCTGTTTACGAAAAATTAAAGCCGCTCAGCAAGGAAGATATCATTGCTCGGTTCATCTCCACTGAATTTAACCGCTTTTTGAGTTATTACAGCCGTGCTGCCGATATCAATGTGGAAATGAGAAAGGAAGTAAGCAGGCCGGAAAGGAAGTCTTCAGGCTCTGGCAGTTCTTCCGGTTCTGTTCGCCTGTTTATAAATCTGGGGCAAATGGAAAAATTTAATGACCGCAGCCTCAGAACATATCTGTCCGACGCGGCCAATATACCTAACCTGCGCATTTCCCATATTGAGGTAACGCGTTCCTGTTCGTTTTTCGAAATAGATCCCGGTCAGGTAGACATTCTCATGGCCAAATTGAAAAAAGAAAAATTCCAGGACCGCCGGGTACAGATTGAATATGCCGAAAAACACAAAAGCAGAGACAGCCAAAGCAAAGAAACAAAACGATATATAAAACCGGGTAATTCTTTTTTTGCGCGCAAAAGGACGAAGGACACCCGCAAGGGAAGATAACAAGTACTTTCTTTTTCATCCGAGATCCGTCCTTTTTATTTTAAGCCGGATATAGGCAATAATTCGTTCCTATAAATATGGGCTTAATACCTGACGACGGGGTCTCGTTTTTACTATATTTTCCTGACAATCTTTCTTTCAAACGTTTGACTTGCCCATCCGGGAACCCAGTATTCTATCTGCCGCGATCAGTGCCGAGGAAAAGCTGATGTCGCCGGAACAGCCGTCTCCCTTGACCGTGTCACCGATAAAATAGAGGCCTTTAATTGTGGAGCATTCGATGTCCGGCCGGTAAGGCTTGGACTGGGCTGGCGTAAGGACATTTCCGTTCATTACCGGCACAACGGTCTTTCTTTCGGCGACAACCTTAGACATAAAATCAGGAAAGATGGCTGAGATTGTACTTTTAAGCCTTTTCTCCGTCTGTTCGACGGTTTTCTCATCGCCGTTAAAGTGCCACGGGAGCATGATCCCCCAGGTCGAGAGATATTTTCCCGGAGGCGTAAATGAATCATCGGCATTGGACTGGAAGCGCGCCCATATGGGGACATCAACGCCGAGAAGGCTTGAGCGAATATTTGTAACCGGCATGTCTGTTATGAAATCGATGGTGAGACCGGAGCTGTTCTCGATATTTTTTGCGTAATCCACCAGGTCTTTGGGCAGGAGAAGATTGTCCATCAGGTCGAGGACGAGTGGTAGTCTTGCGGCAAAGATTATGTTTGGGGCGGAATATTTTACCCTGTCCGTTTCCACACCAACCGCCCGGCCGTTTTCAATAATTATCTTTTGAGCCTTTTCCTGAAGATGTATCTCACCGCTTTTTTCGATGTGTTTCTCCAGTCTGGAGAATATCTGGGCGGAGCCGCTTCTGGGCTCGCCAACACCAACCCCGGCTTTTAATGCCCTTTGCAGGAATGCAATGACTTCGCCTGCGCTGACCTTATCCGGTGCAGGGCACATGACGGTCATGCCGAGGAATGGCAGGAATGCTTCAACTTCAGGATTCTGAAATGATGTTTTATAAAAATCGAGCAGGGTTTTATCGTACCACTCTATAGGATTGGCCTTTTTAATCTTTATCAGTAAAACAAGGAGCGTAAGCCTTGCCCGCAAGGAAAGCATGGGCGTTTTCAAAAATCCCGCCGAGCCTTCCGGTCTTTCCCAGAGCTTTTCCTGAAATATCAGCTTAGCGTCTTTGGCCTCGGGCAGGAAATCAATTTCTTCGCCGAGCCTTTTAAACACCTCGTTGGCGATACCCTTATGAGCAAGCCTATGTGAATGCGCACCGTACTCCCAGAGATATCCTTTCTCGTTTCTGTAAGCGTACGCCCTACCGCCGATTGTGCCTGCAGCCTCCAGGACAATAACTTTTCTGCCGGAGTGGGCCAGAAGCGCCGCGGCGCTCATTCCGGCGTAACCTGCTCCGATGATGATTGCATCCGCCATAAGAACCTCCAGCATAATGTCCGTTCTGTTTGTGCAGCCTCGTAACCTTTTGTCTCTTTTTGCCGGCGGAGCTATAGAGGAAGGGAGGAAGGAAAACCTCTCAACAAAACATCGTGCTCAGCCAATTTCCCGATTACGACTCCTTCTCATCCGCGGGGTCTTATTCAAAAGCCTGCTAACCTGAACCTTTTTTTCTCCGCCGGATGATTTGATCGATTTGCTCGACAGCTTCCGCCATGGTTCCCGTGTTCAGGATATATTCATCCGCCAGGACAATCGGAATCGCAGTACCGTATTCGATTTCCCTTAAATCTCTTACGTCAAATAATGAAGATGAATCATCCGCCCTTTGCCGTGAGATGATTCTTTGGAGGCGTAATTGTTTAGGCGCTAAAAAGGCAATAACGACACACTCGGCTTCTTTACGAATCAGTTCAATCTCCGGTTGTGAACGCATCCCCTCCATAAACAAAATATCTGCGCCGCTTTCCATCGCCGATGCCAGCGCCAGTCGCGTCACTCCGAGTCCGTCCGCTCCACGAAGCTCAGTCGAAACGGTAGCAGCGGCAACCGCATCATGCTCCAGACCACGCTTCCGGACTTCATTACGAACAAGATCACCGGTGGCAAAATAAGGAATACCTCTGGCTTCGGCATAAACTCTGGCGATATTTTTGCCGGAAGCCGGCATTCCGACTACAACAAATACTTTCATCAAAAAAACCTCGATTATTTGATTAGATGTTGCCTGGATTCTTTCAGAAAAAGGATATTACTCTCTTCAGGTTCTGCCGTAGTCGTCTTCAAATCGCTCGATATCATCTTCACCGAAGTATGCTCCAGTCTGCACTTCAATGATAACGAGGTTTTCGGTCGAGGAATTTTGGGCCCTATGCCTAGCCAGAGCCGGTATATCAATTACAGTCCCGGCACGAAGCGGTAACTCCTTGCCTTCAACCACCGCACAGCCCTCACCGGAAACAACAAACCAGTGCTCATTGCGCAATCTATGGCGCTGCAGACTTAGCCGCCCTTCCGGTTCAACCACGATTGTTTTCACTTTATGATCGGAGGCATCTGCCAGAACCTCGTAATACCCCCAGGGACGTCTGTTGATTTTTTCCATCGCTCTCAGGCTCGTAAAATTTTACTCATTCCCTAGCATACTATTGATTTATTGGAAAGTTCTGTTTAATCATTCGCAGTATCCTATGGGAACCAGTTCTGCGAACTCGCTACCCAGTATTTATGCCCTCCGCTGCGCAGGATAGTTCATCTTGCCAATTCCATTACGATTCTGCTTGTGGAATTGAAGTTTCACAATAAATGGTGATTGCGGTTTATTTATGATAAGAAAAAGGCGTTATACGCAATTGCGAGATTCAGCGCCACCTGACCAATCTTTATAATTGGATATAAATAATGGCAGTCCCCTACATTCTGAAAAGAAGCCGAAAAAGAAGAAGGACCATGTCACTGCATATCACCAGACAATCTGCTGTTATTGTCTCCGCGCCTTATTTTACACCCACAAGTGAGATTAACAGTTTTGTCGAACAAAAATACGCTTGGATTCAAAAGAATATTCAAAAGCAAAAAGAGCAACAGGTTCGGGAAGGAGAAAAACTATATATATCCGGCGAATATTTCCATTATCTGGGCACACCTTACCCTCTTGAAGTTTTTTTTCAACAAAACCTGCCGCCGGGCCTTGTTTTTTGGAGCAATCGTTTTTATCTTAACTGCCCCGATGGAGTGGATCGGCGGAAAAGTTATTTTATTGAATGGTATAAGACAAAAGCTAAAGCATATTTTGCTGGACAAGTTGACAATCTTAGCCGCCAGTTGCAGTTGCTGCCGCAGCGTATTAGAATTACATCCGCCCAAACACGCTGGGGCTCTTGTTCGCCAGAAAACAATTTAGCTTTCAGCTTCCGGTTGATCATGGCGCCGGCGCCGGTAATTGATTATGTGATTATTCATGAATTAATGCACATTAAAGAAAAAAATCATTCTGCCCAATTCTGGAAATTGATAGAAAAAGTCATGCCGGAATATAAATTACATAGGCGCTGGCTTAAAGAAAACGGTAACAAATTTATTCTTTAAGCAGCACAAAGAAAGGATTAATTAACAGTTATTTTATGAAGATATTAGAAACAATTGATTTTCAACACCGCGAACTTCTTCTGGAGATGTTTAATCAACTTAATCTGCCGATTTCCGATTACACGTTTGCCAATATATTCCTTTTCCGGAGCATCAGTCACTACGAATTTTTGAAGACTGATTGCGGATTATTTATATCCGGCTGTAACCGGCAGGGTCAGAATTATATAATGCCGTTAAACGACTTGCGAAAATGCGAACAGCAGACATTTGAAATTCTTTTGGATAAACAAAACTTCTTTTTCCCAATCCCCGAAGAATGGCTTTCCTTTTTCCCGGAAGATAAATTTGTGATAACCTGCGACGAAAGTGAATCGGATTATATTTATCTGACGGAAAAGATGGCGTCTTTCAAAGGGAATCAATATAACCGTCACAGAAATCATTTAAATCAATTCTTTTCCGCATATAATCCCCGGACGGAAGCGATAGCTGATAATAATGCTCAACAAGCGATGACAATCTTACAGACCTGGCAAAATGATTCCGGAATGGAGTTAAATAAAACAGATTTTGAGCAATGCCGGGAAGCTCTGGATAAATTTTCCGCGCTTGATTTATGGGGAACTATTTATTACATTGACAACGAGCCGGCCGGATTTATTCTTGGCGAGGCCTTAAACACGGAAACATTTGTCCTGCATTTTGCCAAGGCATCAAAGAAGTATCACGGCATTTATGAGTTTATGTTTAACGACACGGCCAAGCGTTTATTGCCTCAGTATAAGTTTCTCAATCTGGAAGAGGACATGGGCAATAAAAATCTGCGCCGGACTAAGGGTTCATACGGGCCGGAAGTGCTGTTGAAAAAATATCGTGTCAGTCTTATTCCGTTTTCAGATCACAGATGATACCGCGGCGGCTAGGAGGAGGCAACAAGGCGTATTACCTATACGTAGAGGAAGCCGACTACAACGCCAACAAAGGTAGCGCTTAATCTGGAAATGGAATCAAACAATAACTGGAGAACCATGACCAATCCGATTTCCATAGCCCAATTGCAGGACGGCGATCAGGGCATTATTCATTCTATTGAAGGTGACTCTGCCTTAACCAGCCGTCTGGCTGGAATGGGTATTGCTACTAATGCCAAATTTAAAATTGTTCAGGTGAGCGGCGGCCTTGTGATCGTGCAGGTGGCGGATACAAGAATTGCTTTAGGCCAGGGCGAAACAGCAAAAATAATGGTTTATCAAACTGCGGCTGCTAAGGATGATGCCTGTGCCCCCCCTGTAGATAAAGAAATTTTCGTTGCGCTGGCCGGCCAACCCAATGTCGGCAAATCTACTGTTTTTAACATCCTCACCGGATTATCTCAGCACGTCGGCAATTGGCCGGGTAAAACCGTCGAAAAGAAAGAAGGATTTCACCGCACTGCCAACACTTTGATTCGCATTGTCGATTTACCGGGAACATACAGCCTAACAGCGTTTTCCGAGGAAGAAAGAGTCGCCCGCGAATTTATTATTCAAGAAATACCTGATCTTGTCGTTCTGGTTTTGAATGCAGCAGCACTGGAGAGGAGCCTTTATCTTCTCTCGGAAGTCCTCTTGCTCAACCGTCCAGTAATTGTCGCCCTCAACATGCTTGACGTTGCCTCACAACAGGGAATGCAAATCGATACGCAGGCCTTGCAGAATGCACTGGGCATTCCCGTAATTCCGATGATTGCCAAACGCAACAGCGGCATTAAAGAACTCGTTGCGCAAATCAACTCTTTCGCTGCCGGTGATGTCAACCTCAACCCGCATTTACCGGAAGTATCCGCTGACCACATCCGTGTTTATCGGGAAATACTGGAACTGGTGCGGCCTAACTGTATTGCCCCTTATACCCCGGAATGGCTCACAATAAAATTGATGGAGGGAGACCCTGACGTATCCGGACAAATGGAAGCGCAGCTTCCGGCAGACTCCTGGAAAATAATTCTGGCGCTCTTCACCGAGCATGAAGATTCTTTGCATGCTGTCGTCAATGGACGTTATGACTGGATTGAAGAAATAACCAGAGCTGCGCTTTCCCGTTTCAAGATGGGACAGGTAGTGCTGACCGACCGGATCGACCACATTCTTACCCGGCCGGTATTCGGCATTCCGATTTTGCTGGGAGTTATGGCAGCTGTATTCTTCCTCACTTACTCCATCGGCATCCCTTTACAAAACTGGCTGGATGGTTTAATTCACCGATTTACCGGCTGGTGTGAACCTTTATTCATTGGATTGCCCGTCTGGCTGAAGGGCTTATTTTTTAACGGCATCATCGGCGGTACCGGTTCGGTAATTACATTTTTGCCCATCCTGATTATTTTCTTCGTCACGATGGCGCTCCTGGAAGACATCGGCTATATGGCTCGCGCAGCCTACGTAATGGACAGAATCATGCATCTCGTCGGATTGCACGGCAAAAGTTTTATCCCGATGTGCCTGGGTTTCGGCTGCAATGTCCCGGCCGTATTGGGAGCTCGGATTATCGAAACACGCAAGGCCCGGATGATTACCCTACTTTTGATTCCCTTTGTCCCCTGCACGGCAAGGCTTGCCGTCCTGACACTCGTTTCCGCCGCCATTTTCGGGCCGAAGGCACCTTATGTTTCCTGGAGCATTCTGGCACTAAATATTGTTGCTCTGGGTATCGCCGGTATTTTTGTAAATAAAACCATCTGGAAGCAGGATGCTCCTTTTATTATGGAGCTGCCCATTTATCACCGGCCGGATTTAAGAACGATTATGATGGTTGTCTGGTCGAGAACAGTTTCCTTCGTGCAAAAAGCGGGAACTGTAATTCTCGGTGTTGCCATACTGGTCTGGTTTTTGTCGTATTATCCTTCCGGAATTGTCGAAGAAAGCTGGCTGGCTGCAGTGGGTAAATTACTCGAACCCGTCGGAGAGCCGCTGGGCTTGAACTGGAAAATGATTGCCGCGTTGTTAACAGGACTGGTGGCTAAAGAAAATGTAGTTGCTACTCTGGGTGTCCTTTATGCGGTCGGTGAAGAAGGATTGGTGCATGTGCTGCCGCAGGTTATGAGCCACGCCTCAGCCGCGGCTTTCCTGGTGGTCATGATGCTTTTTATTCCCTGCGCCGGAACCATTGCCGTTTTGAAAAAAGAAATGAACAGCAATAAATGGTTTTATTCGACTATTCTGCTGACCCTGCTGGCATCCTATTGCGGAGGAGTACTGGCCTTCAATATTGTTAAATGGTTCGGGATTTAGAAATGGAATTATAACTTATCCACTTTTTCCACCGCTAAAATACGTTTTCTTATTTCAGCAGGTATTGATACTTTTTTATTGCCGCGGTAATCATAACTGACAATCATACCTTCACCTTCGGCAGCGATCTTCTGATGTTTATGGCTGACTACATAGTAGGCCATAATCATGGCATCATCTTTCAGCGTTATAATTTTTGCCCCGACGGAAACCGTATCCGGATAAGTCATAGGCAGCCGGAACTTGCATTGTGTGGAAGCAAGTATTGGCCCGATTCCTGTTTCATTCATAAAATTTATGAGATCAAGTTTATCAAAATAAGCGATCCGCGCATTTTCAAAATAACGGAAATAGATAATGTTGTTGACATGACCGAAAGCATCCATTTCGCCCCAGGCAACGGGAATCTCAACTACGATCGGACAAGCTAATAAAATATTTTCCATAATGACTCACCTTGTTATTAATCTTTTTCCTTCTGGTTTTCTGTAGACACAAGCGGGATAATACTATTTTTCTGTTGATCAATGCCCGGCGCCGTTATAGCTGCAGAATCAACCTCATCCGCTTTTATAAGTAATACTTTGATATCCTTGGGCGTCTCTCCAAAAACGAGGCCTATTGGCCATTCGCCGGTCTTATTAGGGGAAAGAGCATCTTCGATGCCGCCGCTTTTGCTTTTCTCAATAGTACCTTCTCTCGTCATCATTTTATAATCAATCCGGAATAAAATATTCCGGTAGGCTTTCGACCGGCTCATATTCTGCACCTGGAGAAGGCAATTTTTCCCTGTGCTGCAGGTTAATCGCAAATTAAGCCCGTCACTTTCCACTACTTCCGAGGATGTCCGGCTGACTCGCGATTCATCCGGGGCGCTAAGCTGGCTAAAGGAGAAATCGAAAACAACATCTTTTGCTTTCTTTGCTGTCACCCTGTATTGCACAGTACCACCTGCATTTACACTCAGGCGGCCACTGCCTTTGACCGTCTTTCCATTTTGCGCCTTAAGCGTCAAAGTTGACTTGCCCTTCTCCAACAGTTCTATTTTATAAAACCCTTTTTTAACGGTTAAAGACACAGTCGTTATCAGTATCGTGGAATCGGGATAATCAAGTTGCAAAGTATTGACGTTAGGTCCGCCATTCGCCGCTTTGATCATAACCTTTGATGCAGTGATTTTCCCCCCGGATACTGACGGGCTGACCCGCAGGCTTTTTTCCTTAAGCTCCCCCGCCAAACATGCGGAGCTTAAAACAATTGATAGGAGAATACCTGCCAGAAAAAAACCGCTGGATTTAGCAAATTCCTTCATATTTAATCCCCTTTTCAATCCACAGGTTGGCCAAAATATAAACTATTAGAAGGTTAGAAGCAAGCAAGATGATTCTGTTGAATATTTTGCCGTGCTAATTTAATATTTACAAATCAGATCAAAAGATATACCAATATAATCGGCTAACGATATAATTATAGCAATGAAATATCAAAAGGATTGGGTTATATGAAAGTACTAGGCATTATGGGAAGTCCGCGAGTCGGAGGCAATAGCGATATCCTCCTGAGCCAGGCTTTATCCGGAGCCAAAGAGGCCGGTGCGGACGTGGAAAAGGTCATCCTTGACAGGAAGAAAATCTCCGGCTGCAAAGACTGCAAGAAATGCAACAAAATGGGCATCTGCGCCATTAAGGACGACATGCTGGAAATCCAGAAAAAGATACTGGAAGCAGATGCCATCATCCACAGTGTGCCCGTTTATTTCTTCTCCATGACCGCTCAGATGAAAGCCTATCTGGACAGGTGGTGTGTTTTCTTTGATGAAAAATGGCTTTGGCAGAAAATTTATTATCCTAAAATGCGGGGCAAACGCATCGGACTGATCACCGTTTGCGGAAATACGGATGTACATATGGCCGACCCCATCGTCAACTGCTTTAAGCCAACAGTGGAAATGTCCAAAATGCACTGGCTTGGCACCGTCATGACTTCCGCCAATGAAAAAGGAGAAATCGTCGATAACAAAGCAGCTATTGAGCAGGCATTTGAGTTGGGGAAGAAAGCAGCGACACCCTGAAAGGGCTCTATATTTTCAAGTAATGCACAATTCGTTTTTGATTTATCAGAACGCGGATGAGTCCGTATTTAGAACAACCACAGCGGCTCCAACATCCTTCCTTTGCTTCAGCCTTCAGCCCTTTCTAATGCGCCTCGTCCCAGTTATTGCCAGCCGCAATCTCCACTTTCAGCGGCACTTTAAGTTTGATGACTTCTTCCATTTCCTTTTTTACCAACGCCATGACTTCGTCTTTTTCTTGAATCGGTGCTTCGAGAACAAGTTCATCATGCACCTGCATGATCAGCCGGGCCGAAAGATTTTGCTTTTGCAGCAGAAAAGCAATATTAATCATGGCCACTTTAATCAAATCGGCGGCGGTTCCCTGAATGGGCGCATTAATCGCCATGCGCTCGGCAAATTGCCGCACCATCGCCACCGGACTCTTTAATTCCGGTAAATAGCGGCGGCGATTCAATAGTGTGCAGACAAAGCCGTTCTGGCGGGCTCCTTCCAAAATCCCATCCAGATAAGACCGCACCTTTTTATAGCGGGCAAAATATCCGTCAATGTAGACCTGAGCCATTCTCTGGGAAACGCCCAGTTCTTTTGCTAAACCAAAAGCGCTCATACCATAAAGGATGCCAAAGTTAATTACTTTGGCCTGCCGACGCATATCGGCATTAACCATTTGTGGGAAGACACCGAAGATATCTGACGCCGTGCGGCTATGGATATCCTCTCCTGAAGTAAAGGCTTCGAGCAGGGTCTCGTCTTGAGAGAAATGCGCCAGCACCCGCAGTTCTATTTGCGAATAGTCCGCAGAGATCAGCACACAATCAGGTTCCGCAATAAAGGCCTGCCGGATTCTTTTGCCTTCCAGAGTTCGAATAGGGATATTCTGTAAATTAGGATTGCTGCTCGAGAGCCTGCCTGTTGCCGTCACCGTCTGATTGTATGATGTATGAATCCGGCCGGTCTGCGGATCGACAAGGACCGGCAGCGCATCCACATAAGTAGATTTGAGCTTGGCCAGGCTGCGGTAAGCGAGAATTTCCGCGGGCAATTCATGACTTTGCGCCAGAGAAGAAAGAACATCCACGTCTGTAGAGAAACCTTCTTTTGTTTTCTTGCCGGTGGGCAGTTTGAGCTTGTCAAACAAAATACTCTGCAATTGCTTCGGGGAATTGATGTTGAATTTCTCACCCGCCAGGCGAAATATTTTCTCTTCGGAAATAGACAACAATTGAGCCAGTTCCTTGGACATTTGCCCTAAAAGATTAACATCCACAAGCACGCCTTTTTTCTCCATTGCGGATAGGACATGCAAAAGCGGCATTTCAACTTTGCCAAAGAGATCGGTGGCATCGATTTCCTTCATTTTCCCGGCCAGAATCGGCGCCAGCGCAAATACGGCAGTAGCCCGCGCTCCGGCATATGCTGCCATTTTGTCTATGGGCACCAGATTAAGCGGATAAGTTTTGCCCTTGCCGCCGGCCACATCATTTACGGAGGGAATCTGCTCATGCAAATATTCCCAGGAAATTTCGCCCAGGTCATAAGAATTCCGGGAAGGATTGAGAAGATAAGCAGCAAGCATGACATCATTTCCTGCCTGTATCTCCACACCCAAGTTTCCAATATCCAGAAGCGCAGTCTTGAGGTCATGCACGTGTTTCTTTATTTTGGTGCCACTCAGAACAGGAGCCAGCGCGGCCAAAACATCTTTTGCCGTCAACTGCGCCTGCTGGCTCGTATGCCCGAAGGGTACATAGAAAGCATTAATACCAGTGCTTACAGCCAGGCCGATTAAATCAGCCGGTTGCGTTTTACCACGGATAAGCTCCAGTGATATTTCCGGTAAATCCTGCAATTGAGCGACAAGATGTTCCAACTTTTGGCAATCCTGAATGATCTTACAATCCTGAACAACTTTTTCGGTACCACGTTTAATCTCCTGCAGGAGAGATGAAAATTCAAATTCACTAAAAAGCCGAGAAAGAACTTCTTTATCCGGCTCTCTTCGCACTGCATCTTTCAGATCAAAATCAATTTCAATGTCTCTTCTGATCAGCGCCAGCTGGCGGCTCATCCGCGCCTGTTCGGCATGCTGGCGGAAGCTCTCCCGCAGTTTGACGTTCCTTAAATTTTCCGTATTCCGGATAACTTCCTCGACGGAACCATATTCCTCGATCAACCGTTGAGCCGTTTTCGGGCCGATACCCGGCACCCCCGGAATGTTATCCGATGTATCACCCATCAGGCCGAGTATTTCCGTAACTTTTTCCGGGCCCACGCCGAAGCGTTCTTTCACTGCCGCCACATCGTAAGTTTTATCCCTCATTGTATCAATCATGGTGACATTTTCATCAATGAGCTGCATCAGATCTTTATCACCGGAGACAAGGATGGTTTTCCAGCCCAGTCCGTTTGCACTCCCCGCCAGCGTACCGATAATATCGTCAGCTTCGACACCCTGTTTTTCCAATACCGTAATGGATAAGCCGCGAACCACTTCTTTAATGAAAGGAATCTGCGGGATCAGGTCATCGGGCATTGGCTTGCGGGTTGCTTTATAATCGGCAAATTCTTCATGGCGTAAGGTTGCACCTTTAAGATCAAACGTAACAACAATGTAATCCGGTTGAAGATCACGCAGAAGTTTCAGCAGCATGATGGTAAAACCGTAAATGGCATTGGTAGGGAAACCTTTGGAATTCGTCAGTTGCGGAATCCCGTAAAAGGCACGATAGACATAGTTGCTGCCATCAACAAGAGCGACAACGGGTACTTTGTTTTCACTGGACATAATCTAAACTGCTCCAATCAGCGTCAGCATTTTGTTTTTTGGGGGAATTACATTTCAAAGGAAGCATCTATTTTAAAAGTACGTACTGCATTCATTTCCAGAATATCTATCACGCCTGTATTCTCTTTTAGCTGCGCAAGAAACCGGGCAATTTCTTTCCTGTTTGCTGCATTCACCGTGAACCACACATTATAGTCATTGTTTCTCAGATAATTATGCGTCACACCGGAGTAAGCGTTAACGGCACTAACAAAATTTTTCAGCTTTTCTTCCGGCACCCGGGCCGCGCAAAGAGTGCTGACGCGGCCCAAATTAGCACCGTTGAAGATCGCTCCGATTCGACGAAGAATTCCCTTCTCTTTCAACTTTTGAACGCGGCTGATTACTTCGTCTTCGCTGATGCCGCATTTTTCCGCTACGGCCCAAAAAGGCCGTTCCGTAAGCGGAAATTCCTTTTGCAGTATATTTAATATTTTTTTGTCGATATCGTCCATTTAATATTCTCTTTACTTATTGTCAGGCTGTTCAAAAGCGCTAAGATGCTAGGCGCGCAAGAATACCGCCGCGAGGCGTATAGTTTCACGCGTAACCTTTAGGTTATACGTTGAGCGGATGGATTTGCAGCGCAACAACGCAGATTAGTGCTCGCGTGCCCTTCAGGGTATTTCAACGGCCTGGTTCGTACAAGCACAACGGTTCCTCTGACAAGTAATCACCCGTCGCCTCGTATGCCCGCGCCCGACAGCCCCCGCAGACTTTGATAAATTCACAGCGGCCGCACTTGCCGCCGTATTTGCCGTAATCGCGCAGATTGCAAAACACCTCGGAGCGTTCCCATATTTCGGCAAAGCTCTGTTTTTGCACATTGCCGCAGTTAAGCTCCAGATAACCGCAAGGCTGAATTTGGCCTAAATGAGATATGAAACAAAAGGAAATGCCGCCCAGACAGCCTCGGGTGGATTCGTGAAAGTGGCCACCCGCTTTCTTCACCGGCTCAGTCCCTTTCGCCTTATTCTGGTGCATAATGCGGAAGTAATGAGGCGCGCAGGTGGCTTTGAGCTGAATGGCACAAGTCAGACTTTCCTGATGAAACCACATTAGCGTTTCTTCGTAATCAGCGGCGGTGATGGCCTGCGCTGCCAGATCTCTGCCCCTTCCGGTTGGCACTAGCAGAAAAATATGATGCGCCACCGCGCCTGACTTTAAGACCATATTGTGGACATCTTTGATCTGCTGAAGATTGGCGGTTGTAATCGTCGTATTGATCTGAAACTCCATCCCCACAGATTTCATTGCTTCTATGCCCCGCATTGCCCCGGCAAACGCGCCTGATTCACCGCGGAAAGCATCATGGCTTTGAGCGTCCTTACCGTCAATGCTGATGCTGACACGCTGGATTCCACTATCCCTCATCTTGCGCACTATTTGCTCATCCACAAGCGTGCCGTTGGTCGCCATGACCATGCGCAAGCCCTTTTTGGTTCCATAGGCGGCAATTTCAAAAATGTCCGGACGCAGTAGCGGCTCGCCGCCGGTCAGAATAATTACCGGTGATGATACGGCGGCAATTTCATCGATCAGCGCCAAGCACTTTTCAGAGGACAGTTCTCCGGGATAAGGACCGCAATTGGCAGCAGCGCGGCAGTGCAGGCAATTCAAATTGCAGCTGCGCGTCACTTCCCACGCAATCATGCGCACTTTGCTACCGGATATTACTGGAACATGTCTTGATTCCATATCTCGATTACCTTACAACTTCGTCATTCCTCGTGGAGACTGTGTCGGAATCTGTTTTTGTGTCATTTCGATGCGAAGCGAGAAATCTTGTTTTCAATAAATTCAAAACTTTAAGATTCCTCACATACGTTCGGAATGACATTTTTTCCAATTACGACACATTCTCGTAGGCCGGAATGACGACTAATATAAATCTTGTAGTGTTATAATTCTTTTTTACTTGCTCAGCACCTTTGCTGCCTGCATTGCCCAGTAGGTAATAATTATATCCGCACCGGCGCGTTTGATTGCCGTCAGTGATTCTAGCATGGCCTTTTCTTCATCAAGCCAGCCCATTTGCGCCGCGGCTTTAATCATCGAATATTCACCGCTAACGTTATATGCCGCAAGCGGCAAATCAAACTCCTGTTTTGCACGGCAGATAATATCCAGATAAGCAAGCGCCGGTTTCACCATGATAATATCTGCGCCTTCTGAAACATCAAGTGTAATTTCCCGAATAGCTTCATCACCGTTGGCCGGATCCATCTGGTAATCTTTCCGGTCGCCAAACTGAGGTGCGCTTTGTGCCGCTTCACGGAAAGGACCGTAGAAACAGGAAGCATATTTAGCCGCATAAGCCATAATGGGAATATTCTCATAATTTTGTTCATCGAGACCTTCGCGGATTGCCGCTATCTGCCCATCCATCATAGCTGATGGTGCAACCATATCGGCACCGGCACGCGCATGGGAAACAGCGGTTTCCGCCAGTACTTCCAGCGTCATGTCATTGTCCACAGCTCCTTTTTCGATCATACCGCAATGGCCATGACTGGTGTATTCACAAAGACAGACATCAGTGATAACTAGAATGTCCGGCACTTCCTTTTTCACCCGGCGAACAGTCTGTTGAATAATCCCGTCTTTAGCAAAGGCACCGGTGGCCAGATCATCTTTACTTGAGGGAATCCCAAACAGCAATATACCGGGTATCCCCAGCTCTCGCGCCTTTTGAGCTTCCGCGACTATGTTGTCTGTCGACAGCTGAAAAATGCCCGGCATCGCTTGGATTGGCTTTTTAACATTTTTACCGGGAACTGCAAAAAGCGGATAGATAAAATCATTGATACTCAACTGTGTTTCCCGTATCAAACGACGGAAGTTCTCATTTTTTCTTAATCGGCGGGGACGGTAATCCGGAAACTGCATTTTCTAACCTCCTTTGTTGTTGACGCTTTTCAGCATCTGAAGCTCTTCTTTAACTCTGGCCAGTTCACCACTTGTTTCCCGCAACCGGCAAGCTAACACTTCAGCCACCATCTGATAAAATATCGAACAGAATGCCACCTTGTCTTCATTGTAGAGGCGATCTATAAAGGATACATCTGTTGCCAGACAAGAAACATCGTCCATGGCCTGAATCGAAGCCGACCGCGGACAGCCGTCAATCACACACATTTCTCCGAAGATATCTCCGGTACGCCTCAGAGTGTCTATCTCCTCTGAATTTTTGATAATGCGAACATTGCCGTCTATTAAAAAATAAATCCAGTTATCATAACTTCCTTCCTCAATAATCATTTCACCCGCTGAGTATTTTTTTACATTACTGAAGCTGAGAAGTTTGTTAATATCTTTTTTGCCGAAGGAATGCAGTACCGGAACATTTTTTAATTTTTCTACTAATTCTAAATTTTCTTTCAACTGCTCCGTTTCCATACTTAAACCTCCTTTGCTGTAATTTCCTCATCGGAAAGATAACAGGCGGGATCAGGCCCCCAGAGATCGCCTGCCGATTCGGCCCTGGCCCGGAAGTTGCCGCCACAGACGGTAAGCCAGCAGCACGCAGCGCAACGCCCGTGAACGTGTTTCTTCTTGTCTTTCAATTTGACCAGCAACTCGTTTTTTTCATCCAGCCAGATTTCGCTGAAGGGCTTGAGCCTCACATTTCCCAGCGGCTGGTTGCGCCAGAACTGGTCTGGATAGACTTCGCCATCCCAGCTTACACAACCAATGCCGTGCCCGGAACTGTTGCCTTCGTTCATTTCGAGTAGCTCCAACACTTCCCTGGCCCGTTCAGGATCTTCCTGCCTCATTTTCAGATACAGATACGGCCCGTCGGCATGGTTATCCACAGTAAGTATTTCCGGTGACAGACCGCAGTCGAACATCTTTCTCGTCTCACCGGCAATTAAATCCAGCAGCCGGCGGGTTTCTTCATGGGTCAAATCCTCCTCGCGCAACTTGGAGCCGCGACCGGTATAAACCAGATGATAGAAACACATTCTTTCAATATTTTCTTTCCGGAGGAGATCAAACATGGCCGGAACATCGGCCAGATTGTGCTTATTGACAGTAAAGCGGATACCTACCTTGATACCGGCGTCGCGGCAATTTCTGATGCCGGCGATAGCTTCGGCAAATGCTCCCTTCTTTCCCCGGAAACGATCGTGCGTTTTTTCCAGGCCATCCAGGCTCACGCCGACATACGAAAGGCCAATCTTCTGGAGTTTCACGGCGATCTCTTTGGTGATCAGCGTACCGTTGGTGGAAATGACTGCGCGCAGACCATTGTCTGTCGCGTACTGCGCCAGTTCCAGCAGATCATGCCGCATCAGCGGTTCGCCGCCGGAAAACAGGATTACCGGAGCACCAAATGCCGCCAGATCGTCAATCAGCTTTTTGCCCTCCTCAGTGGTTAGCTCATCGGGGTAGTCGATGTTGGCGGAATTAGAATAGCAGTGAATGCACTTCAGATTGCAGCGGCGCGTCATGTTCCAGACCACCACCGGTTTTTTATCCGCTGAAAATTGTAGCAAATGCGAAGGTAATTGCCCGGAGTGCCGGTTGTAGCGCAGCACATCGGATGGTTCTACCGCTCCACAATATAGTTTGGAAATACCGATCATACTTTTTCCTCACGCATTCGTTCGGGACAATTTTGCTTGCACATGATTAATCAGAGACTGTACCAGTCCCTCCATGGTGTATTCTTCCCGGGAAATATCAATTGGAAATCCTGCTTTTTTTGCGGTTGCCGCTGTCACCGGGCCGATGCAGGCAATCTGAATGGACGAAGGCAGCACATACTCCGCCCCCATAATTTCCATAAAGTTGTTCACGGTGGAAGAACTGGTGAAGGTGATAATATCCACTTCGCCTGCGTCGATCAATTTCATGAGCTCCTCCTTTTTTCTCCCGGATTTAACCGTCTGATACGTTGTGACAACATCGACTGTTGCGCCTTGCTTTTTCAGACCTTCCGGCAGAATATCGCGGGCTACTGCCGCACGCGGGACCAGAATCTTCTTTCCTGACAAATCCAGCGAGGCAAATGATTTCAGAATGCCCTCGGCGATAAACTCCTGGGGCACCAGATCAACTTTAATGCCTCTGTCTTCAATCTGCCGTGCCGTGGCCGGTCCAATGCAGCAGATCTTTATTCCTTGGAGATCGCGAATATCTCTGCTTTTTTCCCGCAAACGCTTAAAAAAGAAATTGACGCCGTTGGCACTCGTAAAAATCAGCCAGTGGTATGATTCCAGATGATCAAGTGCGCGATCCAGTTCGTTCCAATCTTTCGGCGGCACAATGCTGATCGTCGGAAAGGCAATGGGAGAAGCACCTTGGGCCGCAAGCAGCCTGGCCAGATCATCTGCCTGCCTTTCGGGACGGGTAATGACAACTCCCCTGCCAAACAGCGGTTTTGTATCATACCAGCAAAGTGTTTCTCTTAATTCAACAACCTTCCCGACAACAAGGATGGCCGGAGGTCTGAAATTATTGGTTTGACTCTGCTCAACAATCGTGGCCAGCGTGCCTGTAATCACTTCCTGATGAGGCGTCGTGCCCCGGCGAATCAGCGCCGCTGGCGTGTCCGGTAACTTGCCGTGCGAGATCAAAGCTTCGGTAATTTGCCCGATATTTTTCACACCCATCAGAAATACCAGCGTGCCTATGCCGCATAAAGCCTGCCAGTCGATGTCGCTTTTGTCTTTGGTCGGATCTTCATGGCCGGTAATAAAAGCCACCGTGGACGTGAGTCCCCGATGAGTCAGCGGAATACCAGCGTAGGCCGGAACGGCGATGGCCGACGTCACGCCGGGAATTATTTCGAACGGCACATCATTGAGAGCCAATATTTCCGCCTCTTCCCCACCCCTCCCGAAAATAAAAGGATCGCCGCCTTTGAGACGGGCTACAGTGTTGCCGTCCAGAGCCTCTTGGGCCAGCAGAGCGTTGATCTTATCCTGTGACAGCGTGTGATCGCCGCCTTTTTTACCGGCGTATATGAAACGGGCATAAGGCGGCGCGTATTTCAGCAATTCTTCGTTGACCAGATTATCGTAGATGACCACATCGGCCAGACGCAAACACTCCACGGCCTTGAGCGTGATTAAACCCGCATCACCCGGCCCCGCTCCTATTATATAGACTTTACCTGTTTTAGTATTTTGATTCATATTATTCAACACACCAGATTCAAGAGTTTTTTGCCGCCTTTTTCCATAATCATGTCGGCCAGCCTCTTACCTAAGTCTTCCGCTTCGTCCAGAGCGCCCCATACTTTATCCCGGATAACGCTTATTCCATTGGGCGCAGCCACCAGGCCTTCGAGTGTCAACCGCTGGCCTTCGATGAGGCCGTAAGCTGCAATCGGCAGACGGCAGCCACCCCCCAGCGCTCGCAGATAGGAGCGCTCTGCGGTAATGGCAGCAGCGGTTGGCGCATGGTTGAGTCTGGCTAAAACCCCGGCCAAACCGGAATCTGCCTTTCGTATCTGCAGGCCCAGCGCACCCTGACCTACCGCCGGCAACATTAATTCTATCGGCAGATACTGCGTAATTATTTCCGCATATCCCAAGCGCTTCATTCCTGCGGCCGCCAGGATGACACCAGTAAGATTTTCCGATTCAATCTTTTTCAAGCGCGTATCGATATTGCCGCGCAACGGTACAATGATAACATCGGGAAGTATTGCCTGAATCTGAGCGCCACGCCGCAGCGAACCGGTGCCGATTTTCGCGCCCCGGGGCATAAATTCGAGCTTAACATTGCCGCGTGATACTAAAATATCGCGCACGTCTTCCCGTAGCAGGATAGCCCCGAACGTCAGGCCCTCCGGCGTTTCACCGGGCACATCCTTCATGCTGTGTACCGCCAGATCAATACTTCCCGCCAGCAGCGCGTCTTCAATTTCTTTGACAAACACGCCCTGGCCGCCGATCTTAAGCAACGAAACATCCTGCATGATGTCCCCGCTGGTTTTGATCACACAAATCTCGGCTGATATTTCCGGGGCAACTTTTTTTAAAATCTCCACAACAGTATTGGCCTGAACCAAAGCCAGTTTACTGCCGCGGGTTCCAATTTTTATATTCATAAAACTCCTTACTACTCATCCAGGCGGAAGAGCTGCCGGACGACGGCAACAATATCCTGAGAATTTAACTCGGCGCTTTCTTCCTTCATTACCGCCACCGGCGCGTGGAGGAGCTTGTTAACTATGCCCTTTACCAACACGTCCACCTTTTCGCGGTCACCATTTTCGAGCTTCGACATCCAGCTTTGTGCTTTTATCATCTCCATCCGCACAATGGCTTCGGCCTTGTTGCGCAACGACACGATAGTGGGCACAGCCCCCAGCTCCTTAAGCCAGTTGCTATACTGCGTTACCTCTTCGGCAACGATCTGCTCGGCTTTGAGCGCCTCACAGCGGCGGTTTTTCATGTTTTCATCGACAATATCCTGCAAATTATCAATATTGTACAAATAGACATTCTCTATGCTATCCACTGCAGGATCAATGTCGCGCGGCACGGCAATATCGATTAAAAACAGCAGGCGGTTTTTGCGTTTGCGCAAACACTGGCGAATCATCTCCTGCGTTACGATATGCGACGGCGCACCGGTGGAACTAATAACAATATCGACATTGCAAAGCGCTTCGTCAAGAACGGCAAGTCCGATGGCTTTACCGTGAAACTTTTCCGCAAGCGACGCGGCCTGAGACAGCGACCGGTTGGCGACGGTTATTTCCTCCGCACCGTTGCCGATCAGATGCTGGCCGGTCAACTCCGCCATTTCTCCCGCGCCGATCAATAATACTTTTTTGCCGGCGAGCGTTCCGAATATTTTCTTGGCCAGTTCCACTGCGGCAAAGCTCACCGAAACCGGATTAGCGGCAATGCCTGTTTCCGTCCTCACGCGCTTCGCGGTGCGAAAAGCGCGGTGCATCAGGCGGTTAAGCGCAATACCGGTAGCGTTTTTCTCCAGCGCCTGGCGGTAGGCATCTTTCACCTGACCAAGGATCTGCGCCTCGCCCATGACCTGTGAATCGAGGCTGGAGGTGACCCGGAACATATGTCGGATCGCTTCTGCATCCTGATATCCATACAGGCAGACCGCAGCTTCTTCATTGGTCAGGCCGCCTTGTCCGGCCAGAAAATATTTGAGCGCGTTTAGCGCCTGCGGCGCATCCTCAACGGCAGCAACCAGCTCCACGCGGTTGCAGGTGGAAAGGTACATGATTTCCAGCACGCCGTCAATCGCCCGCAGATCGCCCAGCAGATTGCTCTCACCCTGACATCCGGCAAAGAGTTTTTCGCGCACGCTAAGCGGCGCCGTTTTATGATTTAATCCGACTAATACAATCATATTTCAAATAAAGTTATGCACGGTTGAAAAACAGAATCTAATAACCAGAGCCGACAGTAAAAACAGCGCAAAAACCGCACAGGACCATGACGCCATCCGAATCCCTTTCCATCCGATAGCCAGCCGCTGATGCAGTAAAAAGCCGTAAATCACCCAGACTGCTAAAGACCAGATCACCTTGGAATCGTAAGCCCACAGGTTACCCCAGACAAAAGCGGCGTAAGCAGCTCCGCCGATCATACCGAGCGTCAGCAGGGGAAATCCCCACAACAGCCCCAGATGATTGATCCTGTCCAGGTCACTGAGCGACGGCAACAACCGGCCCAGCTTGCCCGGTTTCTTATGTTTCAGCAGACTGTTCTGGATCATGAACATCGCCCCGGCTGCGGAGGCCAGCACAAAAAGAGACTCACCGGCAATCGCCAGCACCAGATGAGACGTCGTGAGCCATCCCTGCCACTGGGGCGGCACAAGATTTTTATCCGCGCCCTGCCCCGCTGCCGCGATCAAAAACAATAAAATAAACGGCGCGATGAAAGCGCCCAGCAATCGTGTTTTAGTTTTAAATTGCAATCCCAGGTAAATGCCGGCAATCGCCCAGGCGTAAATCGACAGGAAATGGCGCGAACCGAAATTATCCCACCCGGCAGACTGGATGGCAGCGCCAAGCAGGTTCAAGCTCAGGAAAAGAAAACCTATCGCCAGAATCCAAGTGGATACTTTGGCCAGACCGATTTTTTTCACGGACAGAGACAGCAGATAACCCGCAGTGGCAAAAGCACAGCACACCAGAGCCAGCACAAAAATTATCATTCCCACACTAATCAATGTGCACCTCCTCACCGGTAATGTCACGGATGATTTTTTTCACTCTGCCTGCATCATTTTTTCGGATCGCATCCAATAATCCCCCGGCCAAAAGCTCATCAAACCAGACTCTGCCCTTACCGGTATTTTTCTCCATTTTTCCCCGCAATTGGCCTAATACTTTAAGAAGAATCGCATATTCATTACCATAGACAGCCTCCATCTCTTCGCGCAAATAGCGGGCCAACGCCGGACTTTTGCCGCCCGTACCGATGGCCAGGATCAGATCGCCTCTTTCCACTATAGAGGGTAGAATAAAATCGCACTTCTGCGGATCGTCAACTATGTTTACCGATATTCCCAGGCTTCTGGCATCGGAAGAAATCGACGCATTGATTGTTTCATCATCCGTCGCCCCGATGATTAAAACCGCGCCTTCAATGTATTGAATATTATAATCGGCAGCAATATGTTCTATGGCACTTTCAGCTTTCAGTGCGGTGAGCTCCGGCGTTAGCCGCGGACTCACAATAAGAACTTTAGCGCCACAATCGAGCAGTCTCGCGACCTTTCTTGCGGCTACTTCGCCGCCGCCGGCCACCACGCATTTTTTGCCCCAAATATCTAAAAAGACGGGATAATATTTCAAAATTTTCCTTTCCGACGCAACATATAATTACTAACTTTATATGGCAAAAGAAGCTATCACGACAAGGTGCAAAATTCAAGCTGTTGAATTAATTTGTGTTCATTCCCTGTTAAGATTAACTCAACCATTCGTCTTTATAACATTTATTGATGGTTTAAGCCTTCAATTATCATATTTATTAATCACAATATTGCAAATAACCATAAATAATGCTTGCTTTATTAGAATACATATTCTATTATAAATCAACTATGGGACGAACTGCTTACTTTACCAACGAACAATTCGTGGCGGCAGCATTAAAGATCGCCGCTGCCTCCGGGCCTGCGGCTGTAACCATCGCCGCTGTTGCCGGAGAAGTGGGAGCACCGGTCGGATCGGTTTACCACCGCTTTCTGTCGCGGGATACACTGCTGGCCGAAGCATGGCTCAGCGTTGTTTCCTCATTTCAGAAAGATTTTCTCGAGATATTGGAAAATGGCGATGGACTGAATGCTGCCCTGCACACGCCGCGCTGGGTTAGGCTGCATCCCACCGAAGCACGCATTCTCCTTCTTTACCGGCGGGAGGAACTGGCAGAAAGAAGTTGGGCGAACAACCTCAAAGAAAAGACTCACCGGATCACTCGCGATCTTAACTATGCTATTCGTAATTATGTAGTGCGCATATCAGGCAAGTACGATCAAGCAACCGCCGATCGTGTCATTTTTGCGATCATCGACGTACCTTATGCCGCTGTGATCCGCTACATCAGACAGGGCAAAAAGCCGCCGAAAAAGGTCGATGACTATATCCAGCAAACCTATACAACCATTATGGAGAGGAAAAAATGAAAATTGACAGCCGACATGAGAGGAGTTTCCAGGCAAAAACTGATTCCTTAGGAAGCATTCTCGACACCTTATCCGGTCCGGAAGACCGCCTCTGGCCACGGGAAACATGGCCACCCATGCTCTTTAACGGAAGCCTCGCACGCGGAGCGAAAGGCGGTCACGGAGCAGTAAGATATGAAGTAGAAGAGTATGTGCCCGGCCGTAAAGTGGTTTTTCGCTTTGACGGCACAGGCCTGACAGCCGATTTCAATGGACATCACTATTTCGAAATTATTCCCGGAAACGGGCCTGTCATCCTGCGGCATGTAATCGCAGCCAGGGGAGATTTCAAGACATGGCTAAAATGGAAAGTCGTCATCGAACCACTTCATGACGCCTTGCTGGAAGACGCCCTGGATCGCGTTGAACTGGCCTTGACTGGCCGCGTGGCAAAGCCCGCGGCATGGAACATCAGGGTGAATATTCTCCGCAATCTCCTGGCCAAGAAACGCCGGCGGGCAGAACACACCGCCAAATATTAGGGAAAAAAGCAAAAGATCATCGCCAATGATAATGTCAACCTAACATTCCTGATGGCCGGGTATGCACAGAAAACGCAGGCACCTGTAAGAAGAACACTCCTCTCGCAACAGACAAATTCCACAGGTTTATCGGGCAGGTTTGAATTTAATGCGGCAGTTATAATCAGACCGCAATAATATATTGCCGGAAAAAATAATTGACATACAAATGGAAATTCCCTATATTTCGTCCACCAAAAAGCCCTATGATTATCAAAAGGCTAGGCCGAAAACTGGGAACCGAAAATAAACAGCCCCGTCTTCAGTATTCATGTTCCACTAATTTTACTTTAACAGGAGGAGAAAAGATGAAGAAAGCGTTTTGGGTAGTGTTGTTGGCAATGTTGCTTACCGCTTCGTTTGCGATGGCTGCCGAACTTAAGGTTGGAGACAAAGCACCGGACTTTAAACTCAAAGATGCCCTTGCTGACAAGGATTACACGTTGGCCTCTCCGGAATTAGCAGGTAAAGTTCTTTACATAGTTTATGCAAGCACCAGCGCAGCAGACGACAATGATCATGTCTCGGAAGCGCTGAAGGCCGACAAAGACCTGGAACGTTTGAAGAATGAAAACAAATATCGCGGAGTCGGGATTGCCAACCAGAAAGACAGTGGCGTGCCCAATTTTGTAATCAAATCGGTCGCCAAGAGTAAGCAGAAGAAAACCGGCGCCATCGTCCTGCTGGACTCTGATTTTACAATTGGCAATACCTGGGGAGTGCCGAAGAAAATCGCCACATCGATTCTCATCGACAAAGATCGCATCGTTCGTTTCATTTATTCAGGCAAAATACCTGCGCAGGACATCCCCAAGATAATCGGGCTGATCAAAGAATCCGCAGCGAAGTAATTTCAGCAAACATTGAAATTTTTAAAATTTCCCCCTCGAATACCTATTTATGGCTTTCGAGGGGGAAAATACTTTGAGCAGCAAGCAAGTCGCGATCAGGTGGGACGCTTGGTCAGACCAGTAGATTGGCGAGCTATTTTCATTAAACTTCGCAGGGATTCTTTGACAGAGGCATCGTCCGGAAACACGGCAGCCACATCAGGGCTGAGAAGAATGAGATTATTCCTTTCTTATAAACTTCGAGATATTTTCCTCTCTTGTCTTGTTGCGCGCCTAGCACTTATTATTCTTGTTTTTCCCCGTCTTTCAGTGTGACAAACAACCAATAATTGGCCTGTGCCGCAATAGCCGAAAGTCAGATGTCTATGTTCCCCGATTGAATGATCAGGAGCACTGAACGTTATATATCATACCAATTCGGCTGACGAAACTACAGTCTGCTTGAAATATTACTTAAAAGAGGTTATATCTAAGCACAAGACAAAGCATCAAAAGCATACTTAATCTTAACCCATCGAAACCACAGGTTTATTCATGACAGAAAAAGAACCGGAGAAGTGGCTGAAAATTGAGATAGCGGCAAGCGCGGACTTAATGGACGCACTGGGAAATTTTCTTACGGAAACGGGAGCTCAGGGAGTATTTCAGGAAACCTTAGCACCTCAGTCTCCGGAAGATTTTCCGGAATCGCAGGCAAGTGAAACGATCAAGGCTTATTTTCCGCATGATGCGCGCAGCGAGAAGCGAATTGGCGCCATCCAAAAATACCTGGAGAGTTTAAGCGAAATTTTTTCTGATCTTCCCGCGCCTACTTTAAAAACAGAAATCATCTCCGATCCGGATTGGGCAGAACAGTGGAAAAAATATTTCAAACCGATTCGCGTCAGCAACAATATTATTGTCAAACCGACGTGGGAAAGATACGCACCATCCAGCCGCGATATTGTTATTGAAATTGACCCGGGCATGGCCTTCGGCACCGGCCAGCATGCCTCCACCAGAATGTGCATTGAAGCACTCGAAGACGTCATTATGCAAGATCGCTCTGTGCAGGACTGGAAAGTGCTCGACGTAGGTTGCGGCACCGGAATCCTGGGCATTACCGCCGCCAAGCTGGGGGCACAGGATGTCATCTGTCTGGACATCGACAAAAAGGCGACGGAAATTGCCCGGGAAAACGCCGCCATCAATCATGTCGACGACCGGCTGCATATTATCAGTAAAGATGCGACAACCATCAATGAACCGCGAAATTTAATCATCGCCAACTTAACATCCAAACTGCTGCTGAAACTGTGCCTACACTTAACGCAATTGCTTGAGCCGGAAGGCTATATGATCATTTCCGGCATCATCGAACAGGATGCCGCAGAGATCGAAGAGAATTTTTCTATTGCGCCGTTGATTCAAAAAAGAGTGATTCAAGAAAAAGAATGGGTCTGCTACATACTCCAGAAAAAATCATCCGCCGCTTAGCTGCGGGATTAATGTATTTGAGATAGTTCCCAAAAGAGGTAAGACACACCTTGACCATCCCCAGAATCTATAGTCCGATTGTCCTGGAAAAAGGAAAGCTCTGCGAACTGGGGCAAGACAACCACAAATATTTAAAGCAGGTTTTACGACTGGAACAAGGTACACGCGTTAACGTTTTTGATGGATTCGGCAATGAGTTTGCGGCGGTGATTCAAAACTTTTCCGTAAATGGCGTTGCTCTGGAATTAGGAGAAAAGATAGAAAAATCAGGCCGCGAGATAAAAATCACTTTAGCTCAGGCCCTCCCCAAGGCCGGCAAAATGGATTTGATTGTCCGGGGAGCCGCAGAACTGGGCGCTGATGTGATTATCCCTTTTGCTGCATCGCGCTCGGTCAGCCGTATTGCCGGTGAAAAAAGTACGTTGAAAGCCGTGCGCTGGCAGAAGATCGCCCGCGAAACCGCCCGTTGCTCGCGGAGCGCACAGATAACAGACGTCTTGCCGGTTGACTCCTGGAACAACATGCTGGGCCGCGCCGATAAACAAGCCCTCAAAATGATTTTCTGGGAAGAAGAAGATCAACAGAGCATTAAAGATATTCTCTCTGATCAAACCCGGGCACAGACTAAAGATATTTTTATCGTTGTCGGACCCGAAGGCGGTTTGTCCAAAGATGAAATTTCCGCGGCAAAAGAAGCCGGATTTATTTCCGTGAGCCTGGGCAAACAAATTCTCAAGGTGGAAACAGCAGCGCTGGCAATAATTTGCATTATCCAGTATGAAAAGGGAATATTCAGCAACAAAGGAGGCAATAATGACTGTATATAAATATGCCGGTTTCTGGCGGCGCTTTTTGGCTTATACCGTTGATAATATCATTATTAATATTGTTTTTTTAATTTTAACGGTAGTCATTGCAGCGGCATTTATTTTGGGTTCAATGTCCGGCAATACTCGCGCCTGGTTAGCTGATTTAACTGATCCGGCACGCATTGCTTCACTCGCTCTTCTGGTAGGAGCAATATATATCGTCTTATCAATTGCCTATTTCACTTATTTTCACGGCATAAAAGGCCGCACACCCGGCAAAATGCTGCTGGGCCTGCAGGTTTTATCGACTGACGGCACTCCCATTGGTTTCGGAACAGCTTTTTTAAGATCAGTGGGCTACCTGGTCTCCAGTTTATTATTTACCATCCCCCTTGGTTTTATCTGGGCTGCTTTTGATAAAAGAAAGCAGGGCTGGCACGACAAGATAGCCGGAACAGTCGTTATTATCCGGCATGAAGAAAATGACGCGGGAGGCCTGATTATCCCGGAACCGCATGCCACTTCAACTGTTCCGCCAACAGATGGAAGACAAGGTGAAACTGGCTCCCTGGCGGCAGGCGAAACCAGGGCAATAGCTGATCAGCCCGGGGATAATGATCAAAAAATACCTTGACAAAAGATTTCATATTTTATAGACGAATGCCTGCTTTCCGCAGACAATGTATAAAAAATTGGCGGGCCGGTAGCTCAGTCGGTAGAGCATCGGACTGAAAATCCGAGTGTCGACAGTTCAATTCTGTCCTGGCCCACCAGGGACAAGGGCTTCCGCAAGGAAGCCCTTTTTTATTTCGGCTGCAGTTTTTGCTGTTTTAGCGAACATTTCGCGCTCCCTGTCAGACAATCACTTGTAATTATAAAATATTTTCTTTTTGGAATGAAATTACCTGTGTTATGATTCTGTATAGAATAGCGGAAAAAGCTAACTTCGAATATTATATATATAGACCCGAAGTAATAATATCGTAAACACGAATTCGAAAGGTGAAAAAATAATGGCTGCAATAATTCTGGATGGTAAGGCCCTGGCCCAGCAGATGGAGGGCGAACTGGCGCTTCGCGTAAAGGCAATCAACGATAAGTCTCATGGTAATACGCCGATACTGGCAACCATCCTGGTTGGCGAAGATCCGGCTTCTGCAACATATGTCCGCATGAAAGGCAACGCCTGCCAGCGCGTGGGAATGGAGTCTCTGCGCATTGTCCTGCCGCAAACTACGACGACGGATGAACTGCTGAGCGAGATTGACAAACTCAATGCCAATCCCTCCGTGCAGGGGATTCTTTTGCAGCACCCCGTTCCTGCGCAAATAGATGAACGGCGCTGTTTTGATAGAATCAATGTAGAGAAGGATGTTGACGGTGTAACGGTGTTGGGCTTCGGAAAGATGGCGATGGGCGAGTCTGCCTATGGCTCGGCTACACCGGCCGGCATTATGCGGCTTCTCCAGCATTACAAAATCTCCCTAGCAGGGAAACATGCCGTCGTAGTCGGGCGCAGCCCTATCTTAGGCAAACCCATTGCAATGATGCTGCTTAACGCCCACGCCACAGTGACGATTTGTCATTCCAAAACCCAAGGATTGAGCGAAATCATCGGCCTTGCTGATATCGTTGTCGGTGCAGTGGGTAAACCGGAATTCATTAAAGGAACATGGATAAAAGAAGGGGCTGTTGTTGTGGACGCAGGCTATCACCCGGGTAGCGTAGGCGACATTGAGCTTTCCGCCGTCATTGACAGGTGCTCTGCCTATACCCCTGTCCCCGGAGGAGTCGGTCCGATGACTATTGCTACCTTGATTGCTCAAACCGTGGAAGCGGCGGAGAAAAATAAATAAGCCGGTAAGTTACACTCACCGGCTTATTGTAGTTATTATTAACCAATTCTTATAGAAAATTAACTTGCCCAGGAATGGCGGTTGGCCGGCGTGAAAGAACGCTGCGCAGGTCGGCTGCTCGACCCCGTTTTAGGATAAAATTGCGTCCTGCCCTGATTCCGGCCATTGCCACTGCGGCCGGTTCTCTCATTGACTTGACTTGTCGGCAGGATGATCGTTAATCCGTCAACACTGCGGTATTCCAGTTTTTCGCCGAGCACTCTTTTTAAAGAATGCGCCAAATCAATGTCCTGACCTGTAACAAAGGTAAAAGCATCGCCGGTTTTGGCAGCACGCCCCGTTCTGCCAATACGATGAGTATAGGCATCAGCGGTAGCAGGCATATCATAATTTATAACATGGGAAATTCTCGTTACATCAATGCCCCGGGCGGCAATATCGGTAGCAACCATGATCTCATAGCGGCCGTCGCGGAAGCCGTCCAGCGCGACCTGACGTTTCTGCTGCGTTAAATTTCCATGCAGAGAAGTAACTTTGTATCCTGATCTATCCAACTGCAAGGCAACACTCTTGGCCCGCGATTTTGTCCGGGTAAAAATAAGAACAGATTCCGTTTGAGTCTTATCAAGAATATCTTTCAACAAAGCAGTTTTGCCTTCCATCTGTACCGGATAAAAGCAATGGGAAACTGATTCTACCGGTGCAGTACCACCGATTTTAATATTGACCGGATTTTTCAGCAGATCATTAGCCAGAGATTTTATATCATTAGGCATTGTAGCAGAAAACAATAAAGTCTGCCGTTGCGTCGGCAAACACTTCACGATCCTGCGGACATCAGGTAGAAATCCCATGTCAAACATGTGATCGGCCTCATCGAGCACCAGTACTTCCACCCGGGACAAATCGATAGTGCCACGATTTATATGATCGAGCAGGCGACCGGGACAAGCCGAGATTATTTCAACTTTTTCGCGCAGCTTTTTAATCTGGCCGCTGATATTAACCCCGCCGTAAATGGATGCACTCTTCAGTTGTGTCCTGCGTCCCAATTCTCCGATGGCTTCATGTGTTTGCTCGGCCAACTCGCGTGTCGGGGCAACAATCAACGCACGGATATGGCCACGCGGACCCTGCATAAGGCGCTGTAAGATCGGCAGCACAAAAGCAGCTGTTTTACCCGTACCGGTCTGGGCAAGCCCCATAACGTCCCGGCCTTCCAGAATCGGCGGGATTGATTGCAGTTGGATTGGTGTAGGCTTGGTGTAACCTTTCGCCTGTACTCCGGCAAATATTTTTTCATTTAACTCAAACTTCTCGAAACTCATTTTCTTCTTTTTCCTTTTTCCTTCAGTTTTATTATGCCATTTCGACTTCCAAGGATAACGCGACGGCAAAGTGGAGACTCCGCAGGCGTATTCAAAATACGCTGAGGAAGCCAACTAAGCCCCAGGCACTCGTAACCTTCAGGTTATGCGCCGGGCCTCGTTGCCAACAAAATTAGCCAAAGAATGCGAAATGCATTAGTGGTGACATTTGAACCCATTTCTAATCGTCGCGGCTGTTCAAACTCTCCGCTTCATGCGCCGTTGCAATACCTGAATAACAGGCAACAAACAACGCCTTATAGTTGGATTCTGTTACGATTAGCTGGATTTTCCTGCCGGGATTTCTGAAGAAGAAAGAGGGGAAGGCAAATAACTATCGCTATCACTGGAAGGTCTTCTACAGGTATATCCTTCAAATAGCAAGGATTATTTTTGCAATGCCAATCCCTGACAGTACTGCGATAAAAATATTGACCAGACTCAGCTTTGTGATATGACCCTGCTTAACTAAAGTGGGCATAATACTAAAAGACATATTCAGGCCTTTGCATATATATCTCCTGTTCGTCATTCCGGTCTTGTGACCTTTAGGTTACGAAAGCCGGAATCCAGGAAGTGTTTGATAATGCTATAGGGGTAGGAACGATACATTGGTTTGTATCGCCCCTCCCTCCGAACCGGACTGGCGGATTTCCCGCATCCGGCTCTCCAGTTGGTGGTTTTACCTCCGTGAGGACTGGAGCAACAGAGCATGGGCATCCTCAAGACT
>CAIVQG010000078.1 GCA_903907985.1 uncultured delta proteobacterium | reverse complement strand
GCAAGCGCGGTATCGTTTCCATGTGTATCGGCGGTGGTATGGGTGCTGCAGCTATTTTTGAGATGCTGTAGAAAATGATATAGTAATTCAAAGCATGATTATTACAGAGTTGGCGGCGCTTTTTGAATAGAGCGCTGCCAATTTTTTTAACTATTATCAATATTTACAAAATCAGGAAGATGAACGATGAATACCTCGTCCTTAATTTTTTGCAGATACATTCTTCCCTCTCGGGTAATGTGAATAATACCCTTTAAGTTTAAGGCAACACTTTTCCCGCCGGCCAGATGATGATCGCAGACTCTTTTTAAGAAAGGAAGGTTAATTGTGACACAACCTTCCCGAGGAGAGGAAAGATCATTTTTGCGAGGCCGGCAATTCTCGATTGCTGGAATTGCCGAAAGATGCTAAATATATATAGTAGTAATAGTTGCAATACCATTGCATTGCCGGCAAAAGAAGAAAACTAACATCCATCTACACTTCAGGAGAAACCATTATACTTGAAGCCATCTTTCTGATTACCGGAGGAACAGTTGCCTGTGGCCGGAAAACCCACCTATAAAGACCTGGAACAAAAAATTCGAATGCTTGAAGAAGCAATCCAAAACAAGCAGGCACTGCAGGAGGACGAAGCGAAGTACAGGCTGCTTGTCGAAAATTCCTATGACATAATATGGGCATTAAATGCCGATTTATTATTGACCTACATCTCTCCATCCTGGAAAAGGACACTGGGATATGAACCATCAACGATGATAGGCAAGCCATTCCAGAATATTGTTCATCCTGATGACGTTGCCCTTTGCGAATACCATCTTCATAAAGCTATCCAGACTAAAGAATATATAAAAGGACCGGAATACCGGGTCCGGCACGCTGACGGTACCTGGCAATGGCATGTAGCAGGCGGTAAGGCAGTTTTTGCTGCCGATGGCTCATTGGCTTATATAATCGGATTTTCGAGAGATGTTACCGAACGCAAACTGGCACAGGAGGAACTGATCTGGAAAACAGCCTTTCTCGAGGCACAGGTAGAAGCAACTCTGGACGGAATTCTGGTGGTGGACAACAGAGGTCGCAGAATCCTGGCCAATCAACATATCCTCAACATCTGGAAAGTTCCGCAGCATATTCGTGATGAGAAGGATGACAAATTACTGCTTAAGTATGTATCGAGCCTGACCAGACACCCGGAGCAGTTTCTCGAAAAGGTCATGTATCTCTATCACCATCCGAATGAAACAAGCCGGGATGAGATCGAGTTTAAAGATGGAACGGTTCTGGACCGCTACACATCTTCAGTTCTGGGTAAAGATGGAAAAAATTACGGGAGAATATGGACATTTAGGAATATCACCGAACGCAAGCAGGCAGAGGAAGCACTCCGGGAGTCTCAACAGCATTTGTCAGACATTATCAACTTCCTGCCGGATGCAACGTTTGTGATTGATAAAGAGGGCAGGGTTATTGCCTGGAATCTGGCCATTGAAGAAATGACGGGGATCAAGGCAGCGGATATGTTAGGCAAAGGCAATTACGAATACAGCCTGCCCTTTTATGGTGAAAGAAGGCCCATTCTTATCGATCTTGTCCAAAAGCCCCGTGAAGAAATTGAAGCCAAGTATATCATCACTCTCAGAAGAGATAAAGTCCTGGAAGGTGAAGCATATATGCCTGATCTGCGAGGGGACGAAGTATATCTATATGGCAAGGCGAGCATCTTGCGAGATTCCAGAGGTAATATCGTCGGGGCCATCGAATCGATTCGTGATATTACCGACCGCCGCCGGGTGGAGGAAAAGTACCGGGCAATATTTGAAAATGCTGTCATGGGGATATACCAGGCAACGCCTGATGGGCGCATAATCAGCGCCAATCAAGCGTTTGCCAGTATTATCGGATATGGATCTCCTGAAGAGGTAATGGATAAGGTTATTGATATAGCGCGGCAGCTATACGTCCAGCCCGAACAGCGCGCCGAACTTATGCGAGACATGAATGAACATGGTGCCGTTTATGACCGGGAAATAAATATTTTCCGGAAAGACGGGAGCAAGGCCTGGGTTACCGTGAACATGCGCACAGTAAGAGACAGCAGTGCCAGTGTTATCTATTACGAGGGTGCTATTCAGGACATCACCGCACGCAAGTATCTGGAGCTGCAGCTTCGCCAGTCCCAGAAGATGGAAGCCATTGGTACGCTTGCCGGAGGTATTGCCCATGATTTTAACAACATCCTCAGTGCCGTCATCGGCTATGCCGAAATGGCACTGCAAGAACCACACGTAAGCGACCGCCTGCAGCGCTATCTCGAGCAAATCTATAAGGCCGGAATACGGTCAGGAGAGTTGGTTAAGCAGATTCTCACCTTCAGCCGCCAGACCGACGAAAAACTATACCCCATGAACATGAGCGCTATAGTAAAGGAGGTCATAAAACTTCTCCGGGCGTCTATCCCCGCAACAATTGAGATTCACCAGAAAATCAGAACAACTTCGGATACTGTCCTTGCCAATCCCACGCATATTCATCAGGTGTTAATGAATCTCTGTACGAACTCAGTCCACGCCATGGTTGCCGGAAAGGGCATATTGGAGGTCGAATTGGCCTCTGTTGCCGTCGAGCCTGATGACGCATTAATTCAACAGGGCTTAATTCCCGGGATGCATATTAAACTTACGGTCGGAGATACGGGACAGGGTATAGCTTCCGGAATCAGGGATAAGATATTTGACCCCTTCTTTACCACGAAGAAGCCGGGCGAAGGTACCGGCATGGGGCTTGCCGTAGTGCATGGCATTGTGAAAAAATGCGGTGGCGCAATTACTGTGCAAAGCGCGGTGGGAAAAGGTACAAAATTTGACGTCTATTTTCCGCTTCTAACGGATATGCAGGAGGTGCAGCGGGAAGGGACTGCTGCAAATGTTGCCGGGGGACAAGAGACTATTCTTCTAGTTGATGATGAGGAAGTTATCGTTGATATAGGGGGGCGGATGTTGACCGGTCTGGGATACAGGGTCCTCGGAATGACGAAAAGCCCGGAGGCGCTGGAGCTTTTCCGGACTCGACCCGAACGATTTGATTTGGTGATCACCGACATGACGATGCCGAAAATGGACGGCCTCGAGTTGGCGGAGGAACTAATGCTGATTCGTCCTGATATACCGGTCATTCTCTGCACTGGATTAGGTGATCTGATTACGAAGAAGCGGGCGAAGGCTCTAGGTCTCAAAGACTTTATTATGAAACCTATAGTATTGAAACAGTTTGCCGCGGCCGTTCGACGTGTGCTGGATGGAACACAATAATTGAGGAGAGAATCTCATGGGGAAAGTATTAATCATTGATGACAATCAGTTCAATGCCGAAGTTCTGAGTGACATGGTTGTGAGCCTTGGGCACGAGGTTACCTGCACCTATACTGCCGAAGAGGGTCTCCAGGCTGCCCGGTCTCAGAGTTTCGATGTTGTTTTTCTGGATGTGCAGCTTCCGGACGGCAACGGGCTGATGCTGTTGCCGAGCATTCACGCCATGCCGTCGGCCCCGGAAGTTATAATCATCACAGGGTTTGGCAGCCCTGATGGCGCTGAACTGGCGATAAAAAACGGGGCGTGGGATTTTATTGAAAAACCTTTGGAAAGAAAATTGATCGAGCTTCCCCTAGTCCGTGCCCTTCAGTACAGGGAAACAAAAAAGCAAATAAGAACACCTCTGGTACTGAAAAGGGAAGGCATTATCGGCAGTAGTTCGATAATGGGAACCTGTCTGGATCTCATTGCCCAGGCGGCGGCCAGTGATGCCAACGTTCTCATCACCGGGGAAACCGGAACCGGAAAAGAAGTATTCGCCCAGGCCATCCATAACAACAGCATAAAATCAGACATGCCCTTTGTAACTGTAGATTGTGCCTCCCTTCCCCCGACTATTATTGAAAGTATCCTGTTTGGTCATGAAAAAGGAGCCTTTACAGGGGCGGACAGAATTCAGGAGGGGTTGATTAAGCAGGCCGACGGTGGAACACTCTTTCTGGACGAAGTGGGTGATCTTCCCTTTGCCGCGCAGAAGGCTTTTCTCCGTGTTCTCCAGGAGCATTGTTTTCGACCCCTGGGCGCCAAAAGAGAAGTCAGAAGCGAGTTCCGGGTCATTGCGGCAACTAACCGCTATCTCGATAAGATGATTGGAGAGGGTAAAATTCGGGAAGATCTCCTCTTTCGGCTGCGTGCTATCACCATTGAATTGCCTCCGCTGAGAGAACGACCCGGGGACGTTAAAGAACTCATCGGTTACTATGTGAACAAAATATGTATGCGGCAGGGCAGGGAAGTCAAAGGATTTTCTCCCGAATTCAGTGATGCCCTTTGCGCTTATGATTGGCCCGGGAACATCCGGGAACTGATTAATGCCTTGGAGAGCGCACTGGCGGCGGCGCTCGACGAGACAATGCTTTATCCCAAGCATCTTCCCACACAGCTGCGTGTCAGTTTAATTCGGGGCGCCGTCTCTAAAAAGAAAGACAGCACCAAATTCTCCGTGAAAATGGATACACTGAAGGAGCGAAGAGATGCGGTCTTTGTCCGAGAGGAGAAGCAGTATCTTCAGGAGTTGGTGGCCCTGACGGGAGGAAGCATCAGGGAAGCCTGTGCAATATCCGGCCTGGGCCGGGCACGGCTGTATCAGTTGATCAAGAAGCACGGTATTGCAATACCTGATTAATTCCAATTTTCAATCAAGTGCTATCATTGTCGGCTTTCTCGACGGATGTACAATCCACCTCGTCGCCTCTTCCTAGCAGCATCAATATCATCTTTGCTTTAGAAACGGTACAACACCTCCCCGCCGAGAAGTTGTCTGAAATAAACAGACGAATTCCATTTTATTCAGACTCGTTCTGATATTATCAGACAAATTATCATCTGCTTTAATTTCCGCTCTAATCTAATTAGTTGAGATCATGGAAGAAAACAGAATCAACAATTGCGGCACGGTTGTTGTAGTATATTTAATCAACTCATTGAGGGGGCGTATTGGGAGACATGGAATTGCTTATTTATTCAACAAAAAACAAAGGTGCAGGAGAACGGCTCCTCAGTGTTATGAGATTACTGCTCCCCGAGAAAAAATATGAGCTCTGTCGATCAATCGAAGAATTGTCCCAGAGACTGCGGCAACCGATTTTCAACCCGACAATAGCCATCCTCCTGGCCTTATCCCGAAAGGAACTTCAGGGCATCCTTTCCATCCGACACCTTCTGGAAGATACGAAAATAATTCTGATTGTTCCCGACACGAATCCGGATACAG
>CAIVQG010000077.1 GCA_903907985.1 uncultured delta proteobacterium | reverse complement strand
GGCGCAGGCAGAATGTGCCTGAAGAACTGGCCGATGAAATAACGCCGAAAAATATTATTATGATTGGCCCGACAGGTGTAGGAAAAACAGAAATTGCCCGCAGATTGGCGAAACTGGATAATTCTCCTTTTTTGAAAGTGGAAGCTTCCAAATTTACGGAAGTCGGCTATGTCGGCCGTGATGTTGAATCCATGATTCGAGATCTGGTTGAACTTTCTGTTAATATGGTTAAATCGGAGGAACAGGATATTGTTCAGGTCACTGCTGCCGAAATTGCTGAGGAAAGACTGCTTGATTTATTGCTTCCGCCCAAGCCAAACGAAAAAAAAGTGGAAGATATGCTGACGGGACCGGGCATCAGCGAAGAAGATGTTCCCCTGACCGATGATCAAACAAGAAAAGCCGATGCGACCAGAGAGAAATTAAGGCAGATGCTTAAAGATGGTAAACTGGACACCCGGATAGTGGAACTGGAAGTAACCGAGGCCAGAAGCGGTCCCATGATCGAAATATTTTCTGCGGTGGGTATGGAAGATATGGGACTTAATTTTAAAGATATGCTCGGTAACGCCTTTCCGCAAAAAAAGAAAAGAAGAACTGTCAAGGTGCCCGAAGCACTGGAAATACTGGCGGAAGAAGAAGCCCAGAAATTAATTGATATGGATAAAGTTCATAAAACCGCCCTGGAAAGAGTGGAACAATCGGGAATCATTTTTCTCGATGAGATTGATAAGATTGTTGGCAGTGATTCAGCGAATGGTCCGGATGTTTCCCGGGAAGGCGTACAAAGAGATTTGCTGCCTATTGTCGAAGGTTCCAATGTCAATACACGCTACGGAATGATACGTACGGATCACATTCTTTTTATAGCCGCCGGGGCGTTCACTGCTTCTAAGCCGTCGGACTTGATTCCGGAGTTACAGGGGAGATTCCCTATTCGGGTTGAACTAGATTCGCTGGGTAAGGAAGAATTTATCCGGATATTGACCGAACCCAAAAATGCTTTAGTCCGGCAATATATCGAAATGATGGCCACCGAAGGAATAAAATTATCATTTACTGATGATGCGGTTGCGGAAATTGCAGAAGTTGCAACACAGGTTAATGAGAAAACGGAAAATATCGGAGCGCGCAGGCTCTATACCATAATGGAAACATTGCTCGAAGATATTTCTTTTGAAGCTCCGGATCTAGAGGAAAAGGATATAACTATTGATGCCAAATATGTGGATGAAAAGCTCGACGAAATAGTTGAGGATGAGGATTTAAGCAGATACATCTTGTAAATGGAGAGAAAAATGGAACATATTCAGAATTCTATGGAACGGGCGGATATCCTTTTGGAAGCTCTGCCGTATATCCGACGATTTTATAATAAGACAATTGTTATAAAATATGGCGGTCATGCCATGATTGATGATGAGTTGAAAGATAAATTTGCCCAGGACGTTGTTATGATGAAATACGTCGGCATTAATCCCGTTGTTGTCCATGGCGGCGGTCCGCAAATCGGCGGCTTTTTAAAAAAACTGGGCAAAGAATCCAAGTTTATTCAAGGCATGCGGGTGACTGATGAAGAAACCATGGATATTGTGGAAATGGTTTTAGTCGGTATGGTAAATAAGGAAATTGTCGGCTTAATCAATCGCCATGGCGGCAATGCCGTCGGATTGAGCGGTAAGGATGGTAACTTGATTAAGGCGGAAAAGTATTTTTTAAACGATGAAAAGGCCAAAAATATCCCGACAGAAATTATCGATATCGGTTTGGTAGGGAAAGTAAAAAATATAAATTCACAATTAATTGTTACGCTGGCGCAAAACAGTTTTATCCCGGTAATTGCGCCCACGGGTATTGGCGAGAATGGGGAAACATATAACATCAATGCCGATATTGTGGCTGGAGAAGTAGCGGCCGCACTGCAAGCCGAAAAGCTTTTATTGTTGACGGATGTTCAGGGTGTTCTGAATAAAGATAAAAATCTAATCAATACCATGAGTGATCAAGAAGCTCTGAACTTGATTGAGCATGGTGTGATCGAAGGCGGCATGTTCCCCAAAGTTAAGTGCTGTTTAAAAGCGCTCCGGGGAGGAGTTAGAAAGGCTCACATCATCGATGGACGTCTTAAACATGCCATCTTGCTGGAAGTGTTTACGGATAAAGGGATTGGAACAGAAATAGTTTTATGAAGCCATAGAAATTAGTTAGGAGTAAAAAATGAACGAAAAAGAATTAATGGCTTTGGCCGACGAAAATATAATGAATACCTATAAACGATTTCACATTGTCCTGGTCAAAGGTTTGGGACAGAAGGTCTGGGATGTCAACGGTAAGGAATATCTTGATTTTGTTTCCGGGATAGCAGTGTGCAGTTTGGGGCACTCCCATCCCCAAGTAGTTGCCGCTCTGAAAGAACAGGTCGAAAAATTAACTCATGTTTCCAATTTATATTATACCGAACCGCAGGCACGATTAGCTAAGTTGCTTACGGATAATTCCTTCGCCGATAAAGTGTTTTTTTGCAATAGTGGGGCGGAAGCAAACGAAGCGGCAATCAAGCTGGCGCGAAAATATGCCCATGAGAAATCCGGCGATGATACATTTGAATTGATCACGATGAAAGATTCCTTTCATGGCCGGACGATGGCAACAATAACTGCTACAGGTCAGGAAAAGTTTCAATTCGGTTTTACACCATTACTGGAGGGCTTTACTTATGTTCCCTTCAATGATTTAAATGCTTTAGAAAATGCGATCACGAAGAAAACATGCGGTATCATGCTGGAACCGATTCAAGGAGAAGGCGGGGTCATTATCCCCGACGTGCAATACTTGGCTGCCATTCGAGAAATGTGCTACCGGCATGATATTTTAATGATTCTCGATGAAGTTCAGACGGGCATTGGCCGGACGGGCAAGCTATTTGGTTACGAACATTCTGGTATCAGGCCTGATATTATGACTCTGGCAAAAGCGTTGGGCAATGGTTTCCCGGTCGGAGCGATGCTGGCGACAGATAAAGTTGCGAAGGCATTCAGTCCGGGAAATCACGCTTCCACTTTCGGCGGAAATCCTTTGGCCATGGCCGCAGCTATTGCAACAGTGGAAACGATTCTTCAGGAAGGCCTGCTCGATGTTTGCCAAAAAAGGGGAGAATATTTTCTGACTCAGCTGAAGAAGTTACAAACCAAACATAAAGTTATTAAAGAAGTAAGGGGAATGGGTTTGATGATTGCTTGCGGCCTTACAATTGAAGGTGGTGATATTGTCAATGAATGTATGAAAAAAGGAGTACTGATTAATTGTACCGGCGGTAAAACTCTGCGCTTTGTTCCACCCTTTATTATTTCTAACCAAGACGTGGATCAGGTTATCAATGTTCTTGACGAAGTGCTGGAGGTCAAATGAAAAAGGATTTATTAAGCGTTTATGAGCTTGGCCTTGCCGATTTTGAGAAAATATTTGATGACGCCCGCAGGCTTAAAAAAGCTTTGAAAGAAGGCAAACCACATGCATCATTAAAAGGGAAAACACTGGGGATGATTTTTGATAAATCCTCTACCCGTACGAGAATTTCTTTTGAAGTAGGCATGTACCAGCTCGGAGGAATTGCCCTTTTTTTGAATTCGCGCGATACGCAAATTGGTCGCGGTGAAATTATTGCTGATTCGGCCCGGATGATGTCGCGATATTTAAATGGCATTATGATCAGGACTTATGCCCAGGCTAATGTAGAAGAGTTTGCCAGTTCGGCTTCAATTCCCGTTATTAACGGATTGACTGATCTTCTGCATCCCTGTCAGATATTGAGCGACCTGTTTACCATCAAGGAAAAAAAAGGTTCTTATAAAGGGCTGAAAGTAACTTATATCGGGGACGGCAACAACATTGCCAATACCTGGATTGACGCTGCGGCGAGGCTGCCTTTTGAACTTGCTCTGGCTTGCCCGGAAGGTTATGATCCCGATGCGCACATTATGGCCCGAGGAATGAAAGAATCCAAAGAAGGAATAGTCCTCTATCGCGATCCCTTCGAGGCTGCAAAAAATGCAGATGTTCTTTATACCGATGTCTGGGCGAGTATGGGAAAGGAATCCGAGCAGGAAGAAAGAAAAAAAGTATTTAAGTATTATCAGATTAATAAAAAAGTTTTAAAAGAAGCAAAAAAAGATGCTCTTGTCATGCATTGTCTGCCGGCACACCGTGGAGAGGAAATTACCGCTGACGTTATTGATGGTTCGCATTCGGTGGTAATTGATGAAGCGGAAAACCGTTTGCATGTGCAAAAAGCAATCTTGGAAATATTACTTTAGGAGGAAGTGACCTTGGCAACAGGAATTAATAAAGTTGTACTTGCTTATTCGGGCGGATTGGACACATCAATTATTGTGCGCTGGTTGATTGAAACTTATAAGTGTGAAGTTATCTGCTTTGCCGCAGATTTAGGACAAAAAGAAGAACTGACCGGTTTGAAAGAAAAAGCACTCAATACCGGGGCCAGTAAAATATACATTGAAGATTTACAGGAAGAATTTGCCCGTGACTTCGTGTTCCCGGCGCTCCGGGCTAATGCGATTTATGAAGGTACCTATCTTCTGGGAACCTCACTGGCGCGGCCGTTAATTGCCAAGAAACAAATTGAAATCGCTCAAAAAGAAGGAGCCGACGCCGTGTCGCATGGCGCCACTGGAAAAGGAAATGATCAGGTTCGCTTTGAGCTGACTTATCATGCCTTAAATCCGGGAATTAAGATTATTGCTGTCTGGAAAGATGACAACTGGCATTTCGATTCCCGGGAGTCAATGTTTGATTATGCCGAGAAGTATAATATTCCTGTACCCTTGACCAGGGCCAAGCCTTATAGTTCAGATCGTAATCTTTTGCATATTTCGCATGAAGGAGGAATCCTCGAAGATCCTTGGGCTGCACCGCCGGAAGATATATTTGTATTGACCAAATCACCCCAGGATGCTCCGGATACACCAACATATGTGGAAATTGATTTTGAGAAGGGCAATCCGGTGGCCATTGACGGCAAAAAAATGTCTCCGGCTAAACTCATGGATTACATCAATACTATTGCCGGAGAAAACGGTATCGGCCGTGTTGATATGGTGGAAAATCGCTTTGTCGGCATGAAATCGCGCGGTGTCTATGAAACACCCGGCGGCACCGTTCTATGGTCCGCGCATCGGGCTGTGGAATCCATTACGATGGATAGAGAAGTAATGCTGATGCGCGATTCCCTGACACCAAAATATGCACAGCTGGCCTACAACGGTTTCTGGTATGCGCCGGAAATGCAGACACTGCAAACATATATTGATGCCACGCAGGAAAATGTCACGGGAACAGCACGCATGAAATTATACAAAGGCAACTGTATTGTAGACGGCCGTAAATCGCCCAATTCTCTGTACAGCGAGGCTTTCGCCACTTTTGAAAAAGATCAGGTCTATAATCAAAAGGATGCCACCGGCTTTATTAAATTGAATGCTTTGCGGTTGATAATACAAAACATAGTTAAAAAGAAATGATACTGATGAAACGGTAGGAACTGGTAAACGGAGATAAATTCCATGGCAAATCCGAAAAAAGTATGGGGCGGTCGTTTTCAAAAGCCGACAGCTAAGAGTGTGGAAAAATTTACCGCTTCTATTCACTTCGATAAAAGGTTGTATAGCTACGACATCGAAGGCAGTATTGCCCATGCGACCATGCTGGCCAGTCAGGGTATTGTGGCCAAAGAGGAAGCAGTAAAAATTACTCTGGCCTTAAAAAGTATTTTGCAGGATATCGATCAGGGTAAAATTACTTTTAATCTTTCGGACGAAGATATCCATATGGCTATTGAACGGGAATTGATCTTGCGTACAGGTGAAACAGGTGGAAAGCTTCATGCTGCACGTAGCCGCAATGATCAAATTGTTTTAGATGTTCGACTTTTTTTGCGCAGCGAAATAGATAATATTCTAAAAGTATTGAACGCTCTGCAGTCGCAGTTGGTAATGTTAGCGAAGAGTGAAATTAAAACAATCATGCCCGGCTACACACACATGCAGAAAGCCCAACCGGTTTTACTATCTCACTATCTGTTGGCTTTTTGGGAAATGTTTGCCCGTGATACCGAAAGATTGAGCGACTGCAAAAACAGATTTAATGTGTTGCCGTTGGGAGCTGCGGCCTTGGCGGGTACAAGCCTTCCCATTGATCGACAGCAAACGGCAAAATATTTAAATTTTCCGCGGATAAGTCCAAACAGTATGGACACAGTCGCGGATCGTGATTTTATAGCTGAATTTGTTTTTACGGCGTCGCTGATAATGATGCACTTGAGCCGTTTTTGCGAAGATTTAATTTTATGGTCGTCCGACGAGTTCGGTTTTGTGGAAATTTCCGATGCCTACACAACAGGCAGCAGTATTATGCCCCAAAAGAAGAATCCGGATGTGGCTGAATTGATCCGGGGAAAAACGGCGCGGGTTTACGGAGACCTTTTTGCTATCATGACTCTCCTCAAAGGTTTGCCTATGACTTACAATCGTGATCTGCAAGAGGATAAAGAACCCCTATTTGATGCTGTGGATACCGTAAAGGATTGCCTCACGATCTTTACGGAAATGATTAGTGAGACAAAATTTAACTCCGCCAGAATGTATAAGGCAGCTTCAGGTGGATTTTCTACAGCAACCGACATTGCTGAATATCTGGTAAAAAAGGATGTTCCTTTCCGTCAGTCACATGAAATTGTCGGGAAAATAGTTGCGTATTGCCTGAAAAATGAAAAGAGTCTGGATCAATTATCGTTACAGGATTATCAGAGATTTTATAAAGGTTTTAGTGCCGATATCCAGGAATATATCAAGTTGGAGAAAGCAGTAAATTCACGCAAACATATTGGCGGTACGGGAACCGCAGCAGTAATGGGAAGGATTAAAGAAATTGAAAAAAAATCAGGTAAAAAATAGCTTATTAATAATAATCCTGCTCGGCGTATTATCGGCTTGCGGTTTCAAAGGGAATCCTACTCCCTATCCGGCAATGCCGGATAAAAAACCGGCAATTCAAAACATGGAAGCTCTTTCTAGTGGAGAAACCATTGTTCTGAAATGGTATTTCCAGGATAAAAAAGGATTGATCAGTTATATAGGCATAGAAAGAAGTGAAACAGGTACGCCCGGCAATGAATGCAAAGGATGTCCGCGAACATATACCAGAATCGGTCAGATTACGGTCAAAGCGGGAACGCCTGCGGATAAAGAAAAAAAAGCGTTGAGCTTTACCGATACAAAAGCTGTAAAAGGGAATATATATAATTACCGTTTGATGCTGTGTGAAGATAATGGAAATTGTTCAGAAGCATCAACGGCAGAAATAAATTTCAAGTAATTGAACATTAGGAGGATGTATTTATATGTTTAAAGGAGCAATTGTTGCCATTGTTACGCCTTTTAAAGAAGGGAAAGTTGACGAAGATGCTTTACGCGAGCTAATTGAATTTCAAATAGCTAATGGGACAGACGGCATTGTGCCCTGCGGTACAACCGGTGAATCGGCCACGCTGACCCATGAAGAGCACGATCGAGTTATCGAGATTACAATTGATGCCGTGAAGAAGAGAGTTCCTGTTATCGCCGGGACCGGATCAAATAGCACGGCAGAGGCCTTACGTCTAACTAAACACGCCTATGAAGCAGGTGCCGATGGAGCACTAATTGTTTGTCCCTATTATAACCGTCCGACTCAGGAAGGGCTTTATCAGCATTTTAAAATGATAGCAGAAAATGTTTCCATTCCCATATTGCCTTACAATATCCCTAGCCGCACTGGCGTCAATCTGATGCCGGAGATGGTGGCAAAGCTCGCTAAAATTAAAAATATTGTCGGCATCAAAGAAGCCTCCGGTTCAATCAAACAGATGAGCGATATTATTGGCCTCTGCGGGAATGATTTTGCAGTTTTGTCCGGAGATGACCTTTTTACATTGCCATTATTGGCTATGGGTGGGGTGGGAATCATTTCTGTTGCTTCCAATGTCATCCCCTCTGATATGGCAGGTCTTGTTGATGCTTTTACCGCGAAGGATCTAGCCAAAGCAAAAGAGTTGCATCACAAGATGAGCCAATTAATTGATGCGCTTTTTATTGAAGTGAATCCGACGCCGGTTAAAGCTGCGTTGTTTTTGATGGGGAAAATTCAATACGAATATCGTCTGCCGCTTTGCAAAATGTCTGATTCGAATCTGGATAAATTGCGAAAAGTAATGGTCAATTATGGCCTGATTAAATAAATAAGGAGATTGTTTTTATGATCAGAGTAGTTGTTACCGGAGCTGGCGGGAAAATGGGCAGTAGGATTATAAGTCTTATTTCCGCGATGACTGATATTGTGGTAGTAGGTTCGGTGGAAGTAACCGGTCATCCCATTATTGGCCATGATGCTGGGCAGGGATTGGGTTTGGGAAAAACCGGAGTGCTGGTTTGTGATAAATTGGTCGATTGTATTGATCAGGCGGATGTTGTTATCGATTTTACACAGCATCAGGCCTCGCTGAATTATTTAAAAATTGCCGGTGAAAATAATCGGGCAATTGTAATCGGCTCGACAGGATTTACCTCTGATGAAATGAAAAAGGTTAACGAATTGTCAGAAAACACTCGTTGTGTTCTGGCACCAAATATGAGTGTCGGTGTGAATGTCATGTTAAAGGTTTTGGAGTATTGTGCCGGAATTCTCAATGATGACTATGATGTGGAAATTATCGAAGCTCATCATCATTTAAAAAAAGATGCTCCCAGTGGTACAGCAATGAAAATGGCGCAGGTTATCGCCGACAAGTTGGAACGTAATCTCGATGAGGTCGGTGTTTATGCCCGGAAAGGCATGATTGGAGAAAGGACCAGGAAAGAAATCGGAATTCAGACAATTCGGGCCGGTGATATTGTTGGTGAGCATACTGTTATTTTTGGAGGGATTGGTGAGCGGTTGGAATTTACGCATCGTGCTCATAACCGTGATAATTTCGCTAAAGGGGCCATACGCGCCGCACAATGGATTGTCAATCAGAAAAATGGCTTGTATGATATGCAGGATGTTTTAGGGTTGCGGAATAAAGATTAATTATTCAATGGATATAAAGCTTTGACAGGTATTTTCTGTTATATTGGTGTTGGTTCCAATTTGGGAGATGCTTTGCAAAATTGCAAAGATGCGGTGGAGAGCCTTTCCCGGGTAAATGAAATTCAATTAACCAGAATGTCCTCGGTTTACAAATCAGAACCGGTGGGCATCGAAAACCAGAATTGGTTTGTTAATGCAGTTGTAGAAGTTAGAACGACGCTTGCTGCCCACGATCTGCTGGATGTCTTACAAAATATCGAAAATACAATGGGGAGAAGGAGAGGAATTAAAGGTGGTCCCAGAATTATTGATCTGGATCTCCTCTTCTACGGTCAGAATGTAATTGAGGAAAATGGTTTAAAGGTACCCCATCCGGAAATCCAGAGAAGGCGTTTTGTTCTGGAGCCTCTCAATGAAATTGCTTCTTATTTTATTCACCCCGCCTTTGGAGTTTCGGTCCGCGGGCTGAAAGACCGGCTCAACGATCAAAAAGTGGTGGAAGTGCTAGAAAAATAGATAATGGTAGGAAGTATTTATGTTAATCCGTTTTATCATATTCTCTGTTATAATTTATTTTTTTTACAGGATAATCAGATATTTTCTTCAGGCAAAGTCAGTCATAACGAATGCTTCCCCGGCTAAAGTATCTCCGGCCGGTGGAGAAGATTTGGTGCAAGATCCTGCTTGTCATACGTATATTCCTGTAAGTCAGTCATATAAAAAAGAAATAGCTGGTAAAAACTATTACTTTTGCAGTAAAGAATGCTGCGAAGGATACATCTCAGAAAAAAGCAATGAAAGGCAGCAAGAGGGGGGATTATGAAGTTTTTTATCGATACGGCTAATATAGAAGAAATTAAAGAGGGTTTAAGCCTTGGTATGGTGGACGGAGTTACAACCAATCCGTCACTTATTGCCAAAGAAAATAAGGGATTTGACGCTGTAGTTAAAGAAATTCTTAAAACCGTAAAAGGACCGGTCAGCCTGGAAGTCATAAGTATGGAAGCAAAGGCTATGTTTGCCGAGGGGAAAAAACTGGCGCGTTTAGGTGAGAATGTCGTGATTAAAGTTCCCATTTGCACCGAAGGTTTAAAAGCAACAAGAATGTTTGCAGATGCCGGTATTGATGTAAATCAAACTTTAATCTTTTCTCCTCTGCAGGCACTGATGGCTGCAAAAGCCGGTGCTCGCTACGTCAGTCCCTTTGTCGGAAGGTTAGATGATATTGCTCATGATGGTATGGATCTGGTGGAACAGATGCTGACAATATTTGATAATTATGCATATGAAACGGAAGTAATTGTGGCCAGTATCCGCCATCCGCGTCATGTTCTGGACGCTGCCTTAATGGGGGCTGATATTGCCACCATTCCCTTTAAAGTAATTGCTCAGCTAGCTACGCATCCGTTAACCGATAACGGGATTGTGACGTTTTTGGAAGACTGGAAAAAAGTTCCCAAAAAATAATGAAAAGTATTTTACACGGATGAAATAATATTGCCGGGCCTGGAATGATGATTGCGAAACGCGTAATATTTAATTTGCCCAACACAATTACATTAATGAGAATCAGTGTTGTGCCTTTTCTTTTTGTTCTGCTGGCAGACCCAAGTGAATTCTGGAGCCTTATTCTGGCGATTTTATTTGTAGCGGCTGCGATTACTGATCTGGTTGATGGTTATATCGCACGAAAATATCAGCTTGTTACAACGATGGGTAAATTTCTCGATCCCATCGCTGATAAACTCATAATCAATACAGCAATGATTCTGATGATTCCTATCGGTCGCATTCCTGCTTGGATTGTAGCTATCACAATTATGCGAGATTTGGTTGTTGATGGAGTGCGGAGTATTGCTTCTTCCGAAGGTCTTTTTATTCAGGCGAGCCGTTTAGGAAAGCAAAAAACATTGGCGCAGATAATTGCCGTAACTGCTTTGTTGATTCATTATCCCATTTTAGGTGTTGACGCACATCTTGTCGGAAATATAATTCTTTATGTTGCCTTTGTGTTGACGATATACTCTGGTGCCAACTATTTTATTAAATTTTATCGGCGTGCCGGGAAATAATTACTTTATGACCGGTGGGAAAAGTGATTATTTAAAAATCGATTTTCCGGAAAATAAATAGATGTATTTTTCATTTTTTTGTTGACAAGAAGACTCTATTCGTTATATTCACCGGCGTTCTTAATGAGCGGGCGTAACTCAGTGGTAGAGTGCTACCTTGCCAAGGTAGACGTCGACGGTTCAAATCCGTTCGCCCGCTCCATTTTTTTATGGCGGCATAGCCAAGTGGCTAAGGCAGCGGTCTGCAAAACCGTTATTCTCCGGTTCAAATCCGGATGCCGCCTCCAGCCTAATTCAGGAGTTTACTTTCAAGAGGACAACTCCTTTTTATTTCTGAGTCCAATAAATCAGTGCGCTAGATAATCATCTTTTTCGCCAGACATATAACCAATACGTTTAGAAACTTGGCGAAAGAGTCTGATTTCGTTATTCCAATCGTAGCCGGCCAATCTAGCTAATTAAGGTGAATAGGTAATAGGAGGCAATGTAGTTAAAAAAGACTCGAAAAACCTGAAAGAATAAAATTATAACGGAGCAAAATTGGTTTCTTTATGGAATGCTAAAACCAACTAACATTGACACCGGTAGCATTGGATTTATGCTCACGGCGGTAAAATAACAGCAGCACTTAATATTTTTATTGTAACAGAATTATGAAAATTTCAAATAGCTCTAAATTGTTTCCCGAAGAATCTTCCACTCGCCGTCAATTTTCTTGAGCTCTAGTTTCTTTGAGCTTTTGCTTTTAAGAATTGAGGAACTGTAATATTGAGTGAATGAGGTGGTTGCCAAAGCTGAGTCAACTGTAATACGAAGATTATCTACGCGAACGTTAATGTTTTTACTGCGTTTTCGAACATCATTTTTATGAGATACCCAGTCATTCAAATTCATGTTTTTCGATTTAAAATTTACAGCATAGCAACTCCGGAAACTTTTCATGTCGCCGGATTTCCAGCTTGCTGCCCATTTGGCAACCAGGGCTGCCACTTCCCCATTCATGTCAGTTTTGATTTGCTTATTGGGAGTAGCAGGAATAACAGCAGCAGTAGTCGTAGCTGTTGTCGTAGAAGTTGAACGGGCTATATTTTTGTCCGTGTTTGGCGTTACAGATACATCATCGACAATATACCACCTGTTGTTTAACCGTTCCAAAGCCAGCTTGGTATATGCGCCCTGAAAAGAATTGTCGGTATTGACCGCCACTATTTGGTCGAACATAATTATAGCGGTATTTTCCTGTCTCAATATGGAAACATCCCGCGGTTGCAGGAGAAAATGGTTGTTTAATGGTTTTAATGATTTGAATTTACGAATTAGTTCTTCTCTTTTTTTGCCTTTAACTTCTGCTCCGGGCAGATATAAGGCATCAAAAGACTTCATGTCCGCATCTATCGAATATCTGTTCCACAGTGCCAAAATACGTTCCAGTTCTTCTTTTGCTGAGGGTATTTGATTTTGAGAAATCCAGTTAATTGATTCTTGAATAATGACGGGTGTTTTATTGAAATAAATTAGATCGGTGAGGCGATGCAAATCGCTATCGCGTAAAACGACGCAACCATTGGATAGCAGAGGAGACAAGGGCTTGGTTGTTCCGTGAATCCAAATATTAGTGCCATTGCGTCCAGCCCTGCGATCGGAGAGCGTAGGATAATCAAGAGGGAAGGCTAAAGTTCCGTAAATTTCGGGTGCCCCGGGTTTAAGCAGCATTTTAGTCGCAAAAAAAACTCCATTAGGGGTTTTGGCATCTCCGGTACTTTGTTTAGCACCTTGAATTTTACCGGTTGAACAGGGAGATTCAAACACTTTGGAATAAGCACCATTTTTTTTAAAGGCATATATTTTTTGATACTGTTTATCAACAACGAGAACATAGCCGGAAGAAAGAGAAATTATCGAATCCGGAATATTTTCCGGGCGGGAAGATATGGCAGAAAATGATTGTGCCGGAAACAAAAACCAGCACAAAAATAATATTACATAAATTCCGAAGTATTTTTTGTTTAACATATTAAATAAGTCTATCCTTGCAGAATATATTTAGAATGCACTCCTTAACAAAAACTTAACTACCATTCAAGTTTTAAATGAAAAAAATTGTAGAATGTTCTGCCGTAAGTTATCGAATATTAACTTCGTGTTTAGAAAAAATCTTAAAATGCAACTCAAAAAGAAAAGAATTAATGCTTAAATAAATGAAGTCGAAAAAAATTACAATGTAGTCTGGTTGCCTGAAGGACAATTATATAATTTGTTAATATTATGCAAATCTGTTCATAATTGCATTTGGTAAAGGTAATCAACATTATTTGGAGTCCGGACTGTTTTTATTTGCCCTGAAATTAATAAAATAGTTTGATATAATAATGAAAATCGCGTAAAAAACGTAAAGATTGGAGAGGCGTTTTGGCTAATAAACAAAAAGATATAAATTCCACAGAAAAACTTTTAAATGCCATTCGTGGCAAGAAAGAAGACACTAATAATGCTGTGGAAAAAACGTCTGAATCACTGCCGGAATATTCGCCTGCGCTGAAAATCCAGAAAAAATTCTCAAGTATTTTCCCCACGAAAGATAATTATACCGTTGGCGTAGATATCAGTCATGGATTTATTTATTTAGCTAAGACGGTTTCCTCGTCTGATGGTAGTCCCAGTTTAATCGATCAAAAAATTATAAAATATGATGAGAAAATTAACAAAGAATCTCCGGAATTCAATTCTTTATTAAAAACTTCCCTCCTCTCTATTTGCGGCAATCCGGCCAACTGCAATATTTGGACAAGCATCTCCGCCGGTGAAGTCAATATGCAGCATATAAAAATTCCACCTGTTCAAAAAAAACAGATGGAAAATGCCATATATTGGGCGGCAAAAAAAGAACTCTCGTTTGATGAAAAGGATTATCTCTTTGATTATGAACGCCAGGAAGACATCACTGATCAGGGGATTCCGAAGCATTCAGTAATGGTTTATTCGGCTCCCAGAGCAGAAATAGAAAAAATCAAAGCAGTGTTTTCCAATATCGGCATATCTTTGTCAGGAATAACAATACTTCCCTTTGCCATCCAGAATATTTTTCGCACTAAATGGCTGCCTGCAGGTGGAGGAACGTCAGCCACATTGTTTATCGGCCATGAATTTTCCCGTATAAGTATTTACAATAAAAACAATCTGGTAATGACCCGGGGTATCAAAACTGGTGTCAGCAGTATGATCGATGCAATTGTAGAATCATTTTTAGAAAAAAAAGGTGCTTTAGGGCTGGAAAAGGAAGAAGCTGCAAAAATATTGTTT
>CAIVQG010000076.1 GCA_903907985.1 uncultured delta proteobacterium | reverse complement strand
GTGCCGGAACCATCCCGGGCACCGCCAAAGTCGTTCACCACGACCTTCGCCCCGCGCCGGCCCAGCTCCAGGGCATAAGCCCGACCCAGGCCGCCGCCAGCACCGGTCACGATAGCCACACGACCATCAAAACGGATCTCGCTTTTGCTTGCCACCATATTTCTTCCTCCCTTCCTTTCGATCTTGCTTATTAAAAATATTGTTTTGACAATGCTTCCTAAGTCCTGCAGATTCCGGAACCAGCAGGAACTTTATTTGTCTGTCTGATTTGAACCTTGTGTAAATGCCGGAATGTGGATAAACTTCAGCGCTTTCTTAGCCTCGGCAATGTATTCTTTCCTGTTTAAAGCAACAATAGGACGGAAAAAATCTTCCCCCGAAATGAAGCAGTGCATCGAATTCATGAGAGCCAAGACCATCAGCATAACATGCGACGAGACATTTTTTTTATTCTTCACTAGTCCCATCGAACGGGCAATGTCATACGTAAATTCCGGAACCTTGAAATCGATACCGGCCTCCTCACGGGTCTTGCCGAAATAACGGAAGATGATCAGGTTGGAAATTTCGGGATGGGCAAAGAGATATTCGGTCATATAATCGATGGAGATTGCCAGACGATCCGGCAGCGCCAGACCATGAATCATTTTCTCTACATTGATCAGATTCTGACCCAGATCATGGTTAATGTCCAGAACGACAGCCTCGTATAGATCTCTTTTATCACCCCAGTGATAATGCAGAGTAGAGATGTCCATCCCCAGTTCCTGGGCAACCATTCTGATTGTCGTACCGTGAAATCCATACACTCCGAAGATGCGGCGTGCTGCCAGTAGAATTTTTGCCTTTACCGATTCCGGATCCTTGCGGGCTTTTTCTAAGGGAGATGCCATCGTATGATTCCACCTTACAGTTCAATCATTTGATGGAGACAATAAACACTAATTATTTCCTTGTCAAGAAAAAACTTTCAAAATTATAATTTTTCAGCAAAATCTTTTATTGGATTGCGGTATCAAGAAATAAATATTGGGAGCGGTTGAGTATTTTCATCTCAGCCGTTAATAATGGGTAATTTACCGTAAGGAAGAGAACTTAAATAATAGACATCAGCAAACGTGATATCTCCGCTGCAAACAGGAACACACCATCCCGATAAAATCGTTAAAGATGAACCTCGGCAAAAGTCAGAATCGTCTTTTAAAAATATTTGTTTAGGGCTGATTGGTGGCAAAGGCAGGAATTAAACCGAACTTTAAGGTCTCCTTAACCATTTTGATATATTCCCCTCGACTCTGACCAACCATGGGACGAAAGAAATTCTCTCCGGAAACAAAGTTATGGATAGCATTCATGACAAACAACACCTTTAACTTCGCCTCGGGAGAAACATTATTTTTATCTTTGCTCAACCCCATAGAGCGCGCAATATCAGCCGTAAATTCAGGAACCTTAAAATCAATTTTGGCCTCCAGACGCGTTTTACCGAAATAGCGATATAATAGTAAGTTTGATATTTCCGGATGTTCAAAGAGATAATCTGTCAGGATATCTAAGGATAATTTCATTCTTTCGTCCAAAGGCAACTTATGAATAACCTTTTCTACATCTCTTAACTGCTGCCCGAGATCATTATTCATGTCAAGGATGGCGGCCTCATAGAGATCACCCTTTTCCCCCCAGTGGTAATGCAGCGTAGATATGTCAATGCCGGCTTCCTTGGCAATCATTCTTGTGGTCGTGCCGTGAAAACCATACTCTCCGAATACCCTTCGGGCCGCCGTAAGGATTCTGGCCTTAGTTGACTCGGGATCTTTCTGGGCTTTTTCTAAAGGAGTCTTCATTATCTTTCCTCGGTACTTGCTGATTATATCACCGTTTGAGCGGCATGAGCTTACGCCGGTTGCGAATCTTTGACATCTTCCGGAGTAGAGAGTCTTTTTTTATTTCCAGACTGGATACTGAAAGCAAGAATTATTTCTCTCTTACGATTGAAAGCGCGGATAATTATCCTAAAAGGTTTATGTCTGTCAAGGGATATTAAAACATCCGGCATAACGGCACTGACCTTGTTTAATCCTGAACCAATATAGTATGCCTTCAGACACCATCGGATACCTTACGAAGTTCGGCTAAGAGGTTATCCTCAACCTCGATCAGTCCGGTTTCCCATCGCTGCCCGGCGATTCTGTTTTCCTTCTCCCCCGGTACAAATATTTCTTCTACACCAGTCAGTTTCTTCGTGGACTTCACCTTGCGGACCATCTCCGATACATTATTTACAAACTTGTTCCGGTCTGTTAAGAGTTCCGGATCGAGGGCAAAGATTAAATGTCCCCAGTTTCCCTTGCTGTCGCCGAGACCGCAGAATGCGGCACCAACCAGCGGTCCTGCCAGTATCTCACATATCAGGGCAAGACCTGATCCTTTGTAGCTCCGATCAAAGGAACGGATAGCACCCGCAATGGCTTTTTGCGGATTTGTAGTCGGGATGCCCTGAGCATCATAGGCAAAATCGGAGGGGATGTCTCTCCCTGCTGTCATTGCCTCTACCAGTCCAAAGAAGGAAGTCGCTGCTGTCGACATGTCGAGAACAACGGGATCCGTCTCCGTCGGAATAGCGATTGCCAGGGGATTAGTGCCGAATACCGGCTCGTAGGAACCATGAACGGCAACCCTCTGGGGGGAACGGCTGAAAACAAAACCGATCAAACGCTCCTTAGCCAAACGGGAGGCATAATAGCCGATTGCCCCGGACGATGTATTGGTATTAAATGTCCCGGCAATGGCAAAACCGCTGTTGCGCGCCTTCTCCTTCACGATATCTACCGCCTTGCTGACAACTAACATGGCATGATTCTTATTGCCATTGATCCTTGCCGAAATAGCAGTCTCCTTTTCGATGACAATTTCTCCTGCCTGCGGATCTTTGGGGATACCTTTATCGATTAGTTTTACAACTCCCTGATTATTATCCCGCAGCTGAGCATAGAGCATTACATCGGCGATAATGTGTATCTCTTTATCCCTGTAACCGCACTTTTGCACTGCCTTGCGTGTAAGCTCCTCCAGTTCTTTAATGGATATTTTCATAACAATCCTTTCTAATGTATTGGCGCAATACAGTTGTTTGGTGGTCGCAAATTCACAAACGGTCTGCCGACTAAATCTCTCTTTTGCACTCTTATAAACTTTTCATTGCGGATAACCTACCGCCTGTACGAGAACAATCTTCTGTTTATCGCTCAGTTTCATTTCTTTGGCCAGAGCATCCTTGTCCACCATTCCGCGAACGCCTGTAGCTAATCCTTCAGAAGCACAATAGAGATAAACGTTCTGAGCAATAGTACCTGCATCCGCAGCCGAATAGATTATTTTATCTTCTTCGTCTGCTCCAAACCCCATCTTCGAGTAATCAGCCACATAGATCAATTGTACCGGTGCATTTGCTACCTGGATTCTTGAAGGCTGAAGAAATGTAGTCGTATTCTTGCGTAGATCCCTTTTCAACACCGGCTCGATTGTATGAGTTTTCGCATTATAAAGATAAAGGCCTTCTTTCATCGCCACATAAACGTCGATTTCCTGCCAATTGCGGGCGGAAGGTGCCGTACGTTTGCCGGAGTCCGGCCGGTTGATTCCACATGCTGCCCAAAGAAGATTGGATAGCACTTCTATCGGCAGTTTTTGAGTACTGAATAACCGGGATGTTTTCCGCTCTTGCAAAGACTGCATCAGTGATTTACCGCCTTTCAGATCCGGCGGCGGCAGTTTGATCGTACTTAGATCCTGAGCAAACGAAGAAGAAACAAAACAAAATATTATGGCGCCACAAAACAATATTTTCTTCAACATAATACCCTCCTCTTCTATGGTTATCTCTTTTGCGGGATGATTTCGAGCCAATAATCATCCGGATCATGAATAAAGTAGATTCCCATACCCTTGTTTTCCAGGCAGATACAACCCATCTTTTCATGCAGGGCATGAGCGGCGGCAAAATCATCGACTTTAAAAGCCAAATGAAATTCATTATCTCCCAGGTTGTAAGGCTCTTTTCTATCTCTCAGCCAAGTCAGTTCCAACTGATGCGACATTTTGCCGTCACCAAGAAAGACGATAACAAAGCTTCCGTCCGGTGGTGCATAGCGTCGCACTTCCGTTAATTGCAGGGCATCTTTGTAAAAGGCCAGACTCTTTTCCAGATCAAATACATTGAAATTATTGTGGGCGAAAGTAAATTGCATATATTTAATCCCTTACGACATCAGCGTTTCAATCAGGCTTATTATTTCCTGATTTTCCGGAATATCGGACATGGAATGACCATAATGTACAAACCGCACCTTCCCGGATTTATCAATCAGCATCTGCGCGGGGAGCCGGCCCAACTTGAATAGTTTAACCTCCTGACCATACAATTTCAAAACCAGATGTTCGGGATCGGGCAAACCGACAAACGGCAAATCTTCTTTGGCCCAGTATTCCCGGAAAGCCTCGGCCTTCTCCGGCCCGGCAACAATGATCTCCGCATCCAGCATTACAAATTTTTGATAATCCTGACGCAACTGCGCCATATGCTTGCGGCAGAATGGTCAGAAAAAGCCTCGATTGAAAACCACCAGCACATTTTTTTTACCGGCATAATCAGAAAGAGATACGCTCCGGCTGTTAAAATCGTTCAGCGTAAAATCCGGCGCCTGAATATTTAGTTCGACTCTGGCCATGATGCTTGTCCTCCATAGTTTTTGTCATGAAAAAATTATATCAGGTTGTATTATCGCGCTGTTTTTCTCAAAATTTAAATTAGTCATTAAAATATACTCGGAAGCTGTCGTTAGTTCAATTAATTTTTAAAAATGCAGGTCATAGGGCCAAGCATAAAACACACTATTGCCCTTCGATTATATCCAAATGAGCAACAATTGAAAGCACTTTATTGAGGAGACGACCTCGTAAAATACCCTGAAGGGTACGCGAGCTCCAGAGGCAAGTCGCGCAATGTACTTGCCTGTCGGCACAAACTGGCACTGACTTACCTGTCTAAGTGCGCTCCTTCGCCACTTGGCTCAGGATTGCGCTTCCGGAACCCTAGGAATGAGGCGTACTTTTACGTACGACGCAGTGACGAGGGATGCAGCGTCAACGTCACCTGAAGGTGATAAACAGCTTATGGACTTTTTACGAGGTTGTCATGTTTTGCTTGAGAAATTTGTCGATTACATGTTACCTATTCCAAAAAAGCAGAAACTTAAATATGCGCAAAATTATCAGCCGCTATATCTTTAAAGAAATTGCCTTCCCTTTCATTATTATTTTGTTTGTCCTGACTTTCGTTTTGCTGATGGGCAAGCTCCTCCAGATAATGGATTTAATGGTCAATAAAGGGATTAGCACTTTTGACATCGCTAAACTTATCGTTTTTCTTTTGCCTTCTTTCCTGATGTTTACTATACCGATTGCCCTTTTAATTGCTATCCTGATCGCTATGGGCAGACTTTCTGCTGACAATGAAATTACAGTTTTGCGGGCATCCGGTATCAGCTTATTGCAACTTTACTATCCGGTTGCCATTGCCTCCTTAATATCTTTTGCCTTTACCATTATCATCGGCTATTTTCTTGTTCCACAGAGCAATTTTGCGTCGAAGCGCCTGCTCTTCGATATAGCTCAGCAAAATGCCGGCCTGGGCATTAAAGAAAAAGTTTTCAACGCTGATTTTAAAGGAATGGTTATTTATGCAAATAAAATTCCCGTAGACGGCAATTACATGGAAGGTGTTATCGTCTCCGACAATCGAATGGCTGAGGAGCCCAATACCATTGTTGCTAAAAAAGCATTCCTTGTTTCCGATCCGGCATCTTTCACGGTCAAACTGCGATTGGAAAATGGTTCCGTCCACACCGTCAGTACTGATTTTAAAAATTACCGCAAAATAGATTTTACAACTTACGATATCAATCTGGACTTATCCAGTGCTATAGCCAGTATTAGTGAGGACTCCAAAAGCAGCACCGATATGACTATGAGTGAGCTTTTGAACAAAATGAAAAATCCCGGCCTGGACGCAGCGGCAATTCGGGAATTAGCAATTGAAGTACACAAGAAATTTTCCATACCCCTTTCCTGCATTTTCTTTGCGCTCCTGGCTTTGCCTCTGGGTATCACTCACCACAGGGCTGTAAAATCACGAGGTTTCGCTGTCGGCATTATAGTTGTCGCGCTATACTACTTATTACGTATCGGCGGTGAAGCTCTGGTGGAAACGGGCCGCCTAACCCCGGAAGTCGGTGTCTGGACACCGAATTTGATTTTTGCCATTTTGGGCTGTGGCTTGTTTTATCTGGCCTATAAAGAAATATCTCTCTGGCAGATGACAAAAATTTACCTATGGCGTAAATTATTAAAGAATTGAGGTTTGGGCTTTGAGACTGCTGGATAAATATATCATTAAAGAATATGTGAGATTTTTCATCATCACGCTCGTGTCCTTTATTGCTCTTTTTCTGATTGTCGATTTTTTTGAAAAAATTCGCATGTTCCTCAGCAATTCCGCTTCCATTAATCAGATGGCGGCATATTTCCTTTTTTCTCTGCCGATGATTATTTCTCTGATGTTGCCGGCTGCCGTGCTTTTAGCCACCTTGATGACTTTCAGCAGTTTATCAAAATGCAGTGAGATTATCGCCATGAAAGCCAATGGCATCAGCCTTTATCGGATGTCACTGCCTGTCTTGATTTTCGTGGCGATTCTTGGAGTTGCGTTATTTTATTTCAGCGAGCTTATCACTCCATCGTCTATTGCAAAAACAGAATATATTGTCATGGCCGAGGTACAAAAGCAAAAGACTTTCGGCTCTTTTAAACAAAATGAGCTGTGGTATCATGGCGACAATGCCATCTATAATTTCAAAATATTTGATGTCTCGAAGGATACATTAAGGGGCATAGTAATCAATTACATTAACCCCGATTTCACCCTGCAAAAACGCATTGATGCCGAAAGGGCAGAATGGAAAAATGGTCAATGGGTATTTCATAACCTGCTTTTAACTCATTTTGATAACACGAATACTCCTGTTTTAGAGTGGTCTAAAGAAAAGATCATCCCTCTGCTGGAAAAACCAAGTGATTTTAAAATAATGCAGAAAGACGCCGAAAAAATGGGATTTTTTGATTTAAGAAAATATGTCAACAAGATTCAAGCGGAAGGCTATGATGCCACAAGATATCTGGTTGATCTGCATGGAAAGCTGGCCTTTCCTTTTGTCACATTGATTCTTGTATTAATTGGCATTTCTTTTTCCACCCGTTCGGAAAGACAGGGCGGTGTCATGCAAAGCGTCGGAATTGGCATCATCATCGGTTTTTCTTATTGGATAGTCCATGCCTTCAGCATGTCCCTGGGGCGATCAGGAATATTGCCAGCAATCCTTTCCGCCTGGATTGCCAATATCCTCTTTCTAGCCGCCGGCGCAACATTGTTTTTCCGGGCCCGCACATAAATAATAATCTTCGCACCTCAACAACTGTGTAAATGGGTGCTGCTGTTTCTTAATTCAATTAAATATTATAAAGTTGATTGAAATTTAGGAAATAAATTATATTATGCCTATGAAGAAAATCATTTTACTTGCCATCTTTCTTTTAGCCTCCTGCGCCCACCAGCAAGCAGCGCCTTATGTTATCCCGCAGTACGTAAAAGCAAGGTCTGTGGAAACTCTGTATAATAAAGCAATTTTTTGTTCTTCTGTTTATGGTGCCGGAACACATCCTTTTGTTTTTATTAATCCCGGAAAGGAACCAAACGCTTGGGTTGACACCGATAACAAGGTTCATCTGACAGAAGGTCTTTTTCGCTTTGATGATGATACGATTGCTTTTGTTATAGCTCATGAAATTGCACACGCCAAGTTGAAGCACGTGAGAAATAGAAACGCTGTTAGTCTTGCCACTACCGGAGTTTTCATGGTTGCTGGTGTGTTTATCCCCGGAATCGGATTGCTTAATCATGCCGTCAATCCTGCTGTGACAAATAATTATAGCAAGGTTCAAGAGTACGAAGCGGATAAACTGGCCTCGGAAACACTTGCAAGCTGTTTTAATATTCCGGTTGATAAACAAGTTCAAATTCTCCAATCTATGCAAAGTGGCACTATCGATGCCGGTGGTTTTTGGGATCAACACCCTTCATGGGCTGATCGAATTGAAAACATCAAACAAACTCCTTAATTAATAACAAATTACATTCTGTTACGAAATATTATCTTCTAATAATTTTATGTCGTCCAAATTGTCCGAATGGCAAAGCACTCTCACAAAAAAAGCCAACAGGCACGATGCACCTGTTGGCTTTTAATTCCCAAATAAGACCTTTTAAATTTAGTATCTGTAGTATTCCGGTTTAAAGGGACCATCTACCGATATATTCAGATATTGGGCTTGCTTCTTGGTCAGCCGGGATACTTTTACGCCAAGTCTTTCCAGATGCAACCGCGCCACTTCTTCATCTAGTATCTTAGGCAAGGTATAAACTCCAATTTCGTATTTCTTTGTGGCTAATTCAATTTGCGCCAGTGATTGATTGGTGAAGCTGTTGCTCATGACAAAGCTGGGATGACCAGTAGCGCAGCCCAGATTCACCAGGCGGCCTTCAGCCAGAATGATTATCGAACGGCCGGATTTCAGCGTCCATTTGTCCACTTGCGGTTTAATATTCTGTTTTTTGCAGACCTTGCTTGTCTCCAGGTAGCGCATATCTATTTCGCTGTCAAAATGACCGATGTTGCAAATTATAGCTTCATCCTTCATCATTTCCATGTGTTTGCCGGTGATGACATCACAGCAACCGGTCGCACTGACGAATATATCGCCTAGCAGTGCAACTTCATCCAGTGTTTTAACTTCATATCCTTCCATTGCCGCCTGTAGTGCGCAAATCGGATCGATCTCAGTGATAATAACCCTGGCGCCAAAGCCGCGCATCGACTGGGCGCTGCCCTTGCCGACATCACCGTAACCGCAAACAACCACAACCTTGCCGGCAACCATGACATCCGTTGCTCTTTTAATACCATCCACCAGAGATTCGCGGCAACCGTACAGATTATCAAACTTCGATTTCGTAACGGAATCGTTCACATTGATGGCCGGGAACAACAACTCGTCCGCTGCTTGCATCTGGTAAAGGCGATGGACACCGGTAGTTGTTTCTTCGGACACGCCGCGAATTTTGGCCGCGACTTTTTGCCAGCGCTGCGGATCGCGTTTCAGAGATTGTTCCAGACGGGAAATGACAATCTTAAATTCCTTATTATCAATTTTCTCTTTCAGAATTTTAGGATTCTTTTCTATTTTCACTCCATGATGGATAAATAAGGTGGCATCGCCTCCATCGTCCACAATCAAATCAGGACCGGAACCATCGGGCCAGGTTAACGCCTGCTCCGTACACCACCAGTAATCCTCCAGCGATTCACCTTTCCAGGCAAATACCGCCGCTGTTCCGGATTTGGCAATGGCTGCCGCCGCATGATCCTGAGTGGAAAAAATATTGCACGATGCCCACCGCAAATCAGCGCCCAATTCTTTGAGCGTTTCAATCAACATGGCCGTTTGAATGGTCATATGCAGGCTGCCCATTATTTTAAAACCTTTGAGCGGCTTCTTACGTCCGTATTTTTTCCGCAGAGCCATCAGGCCGGGCATTTCGTTTTCCGCCAGTTGCAATTCCTTACGGCCCCAGGCTGCCAGTGTTATGTCGGCAACTTTATATTTTAAAGATTTGTCAATTTCTGCAAAAGCCATTTACTCCTCCATATACTGTTTGAATTTTATTTTAATTCTTTTTTCAACGTATCTACTTTATCGGTTTTTTCCCAGAGATAATTATTATCCAGAAATAATGTTTTTGGCAGTTTTTTGAAGATATCGCCCCTGAGAAGATCAAATTTTTCAATCATTCCGGCCGGAGTCAAATTAAAGACGGTATTGACAACGGAAGCAATCTTTTCATCCGGTATGACACCTGTACCAAAAGTATTAATGTATGTAGAGATCGGATGGGCCATGCCAATAGCATATGCTAGCTGCACAGAGCATTTCGTTGCCAACCCGGCAGCAACAATATTTTTTGCCACATAACGGGCGCCAAAAGCGGCAGAACAATCTACTTTTTCCGGTGATTTATTAACAATGGCACCACCGCCGAGCTGGGCACCGGGATATCCACCGTAAAGCTGCACGACTAATTTACGGCCGGTAACACCGGAATCAGCAGCCGAACAAGAATTAACGGCATTCCATTCGCCGGTAGGGTTGAATAAAAATTTTGTTTTATCATCTACCCAATCGGCCAGGCAATCCACGGCAATTTGCCGGGCCTGATCTTCAACCGCAGAGCGGAATTTGTCCGGAACCTGGCGGTAATCAATAGCATTAGACATCAGTACTGTGGCCACGCGGCCGGGACGCCAGTTAGCATCATAATCCACAGTGACCTGCCCTTTTCCATCCGGAGCAAAAACCGGGTTGCCGCAATTTTCAAAAGCGCGCATCATTTTGTTGACTAAAACATAGGTCAGCGGTAACAGTTCCGGTGTTTCATCGCAGGCAAAGCCATAGATAATCCCCTGGTCACCTGCTCCTATTTCCTTATGTTTCCCTAAATCTTCTCTGGTGCCGATGTTGATATCCGGCGATTGGGGAATGATCGTATTGAGAATTCCCATGGAACTGCCATTGAGGCCGAGAGCAGAATCACGATAACCGATTCCCATAACCGTCTCACGTACATTTTTTTCGATATCAATGTAAATTCGCGTCGCTACTTCTCCACCGACAACACAAAGCCCTTTGCCTAAAAAGACTTCGAGTCCACAATGCGGCATGCAATGTATATCCATGCCTATTTTATGCTCTTCATTTATTATGGCTGCAATGATGTTTGCCGCGATAGAATCAGCAACCATGTCCGGATGGCCTATTTTTACACCTTCAGATGTGATCTGCATGTTCAAGTCTCCTTAATCTAATTATTACTGATACCGGGGTTTATAGTGTTCCCGGCAGCAGGGTAAGAATTCCGGTAACGACCTGATAGAAAATACGATGAAGCACTTAACATAGACAAGTGTCTTTGTTCAATCTTTTTTTCTATTTACCTTGATTTTATATAGCAGAAATAAGCGAATCAAATAAGACACTTAAACCGGGAAGGCGGGAGATGAAATACTTTTAGTGTTTAATATGTTTCAGATTTCAGCTCAGTTGTTAAACAATTAAACAAACCATTTAACAACTGAATAACAAATCTTCAACTTAACTTACTTTCTTTATTTTATTTTTAGCATCTACGAAAACACATTTGGGATGCCATTTTTTCGCTTCTGCATCGTCAATATTAACAAAGGTAGCAATGATAATCAAATCACCCTTTGCTACCTTACGGGCGGCTGCCCCATTGAGGCAAATAGTTCCGGAGTTGCGTTTTCCCTTGATAATATAAGTCGAAAACCGTTCACCATTATTAACATCGTATATGTCCACTTTCTCATAAGGAACCATATTCGCTTCTTCCATCAGTTTTTCATCAATGGAAATACTGCCTTCATAATGCAGATCGGCATCTGTCACTGTTGCACGGTGGATTTTTGATTTCAACATGAATCTTTGCATAGTCTTCTACTCCTTTGACTGCGTATTAAGTATTCAGCGGATCGCCAAAAACGTGATTATCTATTAGTCTTGTTGTTCCTACTTTTACGGCCAACGCAATAACCGCCTGAGTTGCTATTTCATCAATATCCATCAGCGTAGTGGCATCGCATATTTTAACGTAGTCAATTTCGGTATAGGGTGCGCTTTTAATCAGCCCGGTTACTTCACTTAATATACGGGACGATTTTCTTTCTCCGCTATCATAAAGCTTCTGCGCCAATTTAAGAGATTTAACCAAATTCAGGGCAGACACTCTTTCATTTTCTTTCAGATAAACATTCCGGGAACTCATGGCCAGTCCGTCAGCTTCCCGGACGGTCGGCAGACCAATTATTTCTAAATCAAGATTCATATCGGTAACCATTCGCTTTATTGTGATAAATTGCTGATAATCTTTTTTGCCGAAAACTGCGACATGCGGTTTAACGATATTAAATAGTTTATTACAAATAGTTGTTACTCCGCGGAAGTGACCGGGACGGGACAAACCGCATAAATTTTGTGTTACTTTTTCGACATTCACATAAGTTTGATAGTTTTCCGGATACATTTCTTCATTAGGAGGATAAAATATTACATCCACACCAACATCTTGAGCCATTTTTGAATCACGATCAAAATCCCGGGGATACTTGGATAAATCTTCCTTCGGACCGAATTGGGTGGGATTAACGTAGATGCTGACGACAAGACAATCGGCCATCTTTCGGGCTTCTCTCATCAAATCGAGATGGCCTTCATGAAAATAGCCCATTGTGGGGACAAATGAAATTTTTTTACCCTGCAAGCGGAGAGCTTCAGCGAAAGACTGCATTGGGGCAATGGAATTAATAATTTTCATTTTTACCTCAAAAAAAAGCCTCTAGTCGCTAGACGAGAGGCTTAATAAATAAGATAGTTCTTTTACCTTCCGTCCCAGTCCTTTATGGGGATCCAAGCGTTGCTGCTCCTCATACGAAACATTATTATCTTTGTCAAGTAAATTTTATTCACCTGTCAATTTAATATTAAGATGGTGGATTACCATATAGTGGCAAGCTAAAAGATAATGCCAGCGTTTCACCCGTTCTCACGACTTAATTTTCAATTATCTTCACATTTCGTTCAACGTCTTTGAACATTTCATTTAAAGAAACAGAGAAGATGAGGGCAAATCATGTTTATCCGGACTGCCCTCAGCGATTATTGTCCTGTATTATCATGATGTTATAAAGAATTGTTTGATCTTCTGGTTTTTGGCACGATACTTCCAATAGAATAAGGCAAAACAAACAGACTCTCAGGAGGTCACAGATCATGAAAAAGACTTTAGG
>CAIVQG010000075.1 GCA_903907985.1 uncultured delta proteobacterium | reverse complement strand
CTTTTCCGCGTGACCGCGGGCGCGCTGCCCCTCGGGTATCTCCATCAGCAGTAGTTCCGAGTAACCACTGAGTATCCCCAGTACATTATTCAGATCATGGGCTACTCCGCCGGCCAGTTGACCGAGAGCCTCCATCTTTTCTGCACGATGCAGACGATCTTCCAGACTTCGTTTTTCCTCTTCTGATTTTTTCCGCTCGGTAATATCCCGGGAAAGACCACGAAATCCGATCGGCTTGCCTTCGGTATCCCTTATCAGAGATACCGAATCTTCATGAAAGCCTTGCGTCCCATTTTTTCTTGTAATTTCAATATCAAATCCCTTAATTGGTTCACCTGTTCGATAAATCTGTCCGAAGAGTTGATATGTTTTCCTGGCACTTGCTTCATCTTGAAACTGCTGGTTATTCATGCCGATCAATTCATCTCTGGAATATCCAAGAATTTTGCACTCCGCATCATTAACGAAGGTAAAATTACCGGCAAGGTCAACCTCAAAATAGCCGTCTTCCATTTGCTCAATGATTGTGCGATGTTTTTCCTCACTCTCCCGCAACGCCTCTTCGGCCTGCTTGCGCTCGGTAATGTCGCGAAAGATGGATTGGTAAGTGCCATCGGGCATCATTTTAGAATGCATTTCAACATTTACTTCAGACAGGCCTGGACGAATGATTTTACGCTCGTTTACGACGACTTCACCTTTTTGCAGCAAGTCAAACCGAAGTGGAGTTTCCCGGAGACTCTCCGGCGTAAATAAAACATCGCCGATATGCTTCCCCATCATTTGCTCCCGCTTCAGGCCGGCCAGTGCGCACATGTAATCGTTAGCGTCAATAATGATTCCCTCTGGAGAACCCATTAGTATCCCGTCTACAGCCAGATCTACAAGACCGCGATACCGCACCTCACTTTCCCGCAGAGCCTCATCCGTTCGCTTACGCTCGGTGATGTCAATTACCTGAATGATGACTTTTGTTTTGCCCGATGAATCGAGATACAAGGCACTGCGCACCTCTCCAGCACGCTTTCGGCCATTTTTCTGTACAAATAAAAACTCATATTGCGTGGGGACATCCTCTCCTAGTTGACGACGCCGGTTTCTTTCGGCTACCAATAATTTGCTTTCTTCGGCCAGCAGGAAAGTGAAATTCTTACCGAGGATCTCCTGTTTTTCATAGCCGGCCATATTGCAAAACTCCTCATTCACATAGATATACTGGAATGAGTCGTCGATTATGGCAATACCGACAAGAGATCTTTCGACCACGGAACGGAATTTTTCCTCGCTTTCCCGCAGCGCCTCCGCCACTTGCCTGCGGTCGGTAATATCTCGGGCCACTGCCTGAAATCCCTTTACATGGCCTTCCTCTACAACTAACTGGGTATTTTGCCCAATCCAGAACTCATGGCCCTTTTTCGATAGAAGCGGATATTCAAAATATGTATTTTGAATCCCCTTAACGAACTGTCGACCGAAGAACCTGATGGTTTCATCACGCATGTCCTTGCGGAGAAAGGATGAATAATGCTTCCCAATCACATCCTCTTCACTATAGCCTAAATGATTGAGCGCCGCCTGATTTACGAAGGTGAAGTGTCCAGTGTTGTCTGTCCTGAACACAATATCATTCGCATTTTCCACCAATGTCCGATAACTGGCTTCACTCTCCCGCAGTTTTTCCTCAGTTCGCTTATGCTCGGTTATGTCAAACTCGATTCCATCCCAGCAGATGGAGCCCCCTTCCGTTAATCTCGGTGTTGATACCAGGGTGGACCATCTTATTCTTCCTGAGGTATCCTTTACACGCACATCCATCTCAAAAGTCGAAAATGTTTTCAACGCCTCATTTTCAGCTTTTATCAGTAATTCGATATCTTCTTCATGAACATTGCCATAGATTAGAGCGGGGTCAGCAACACCTTCTTCGGGCGATATTCCATGCATTTTTCTGACTGAATCGCTTAAATAGGTAAATTTTTTCGTGCCATCGCTCTTCATGACAACCTGATAGATCATCGCTGACGGGAGATTATTGCTGATGGATTTAAGGCGGGATTCGCTCTCCCGCAGCGCATCCTCCGTCTGCTTGCGGTCAGTAATGTCTTTTGACGAACAGAGCGCAGAAACCATTAACCCTTGCGAGTCTTTAATCGGCGTAATCGTCGTTATGTAATGGCGGTCCCCGTCGGCCCGAGGAACACGCACCTCAATGACCTTCTCCTTCCCCATACGAAAAACATGGCTCAGCGCAGCAAAACGCTTGTCTGCCTCCTCCTGGGGAAAGACATCCCAGATAAGCTTACCAATGATGTCCTCGACCGGCTTGCCGACCCCCTCGGCGAATGCTCTGTTGACGAACCGGTATTGCCCTTCCGGACTGAAGGAGAAGATGGGATCGGGTGATTCTGAAAGAAGCATGCGGAGCTTCTCATCACTTTCCTGCAGCCCTTCATTTACCAGTTTCAACTTTTTTTCCGCTATTTCCAGTTCCTGGATTCTCTGCTTTAAGAAGTCGTTCTCTTTGAGAAGCTCCTTATTTGTTCTGGATGGTTCACGCATCTGAGACTCCTTCTTCGATATAACCGGTGGATATTGGAAATTAAACGGATAATATCTTCTGAGAAAATAAAACCTTTTAAAAGCTACTGGATGCCCTTTGAGTTGTCAAATGGAAATTACGGCATCGGACGTTAATTGTCGTTTGTAAAATTGTATCATCAGAGTAATTGCCGCGCAGAACATTACAGAAAGAAGTTATTTGCTCTGAAGTATAATATTATCATAATGTTATGACACAGGCAAAAGAACTGGTGCGTTTTGGGACGAAAGCTCTGGTCTCTGGACAGCCGGATTGAGCACAAGTGTGCATTAATAATAGTTAAATAAAAAATTAAGTGGTTAAGTATCGCACTTAACCACTCTTGCATTGGCTCTACAAGACGTATGGCTGTGGGAACTATACAGATACATTATTCATGGCCGCTTTAAAACAACCAACCCGTAAAACGTCAATATTAACAAACACATGAATCATAATGGCAATGCTAATACATTCTCAATCCCTATCCTCACGGGAATAACCAAGAAGTAGTTTCACCCCGACGTACTATACCCCTTGCACGATATCCCCAAATTTATGACAGCAATAGCTGATTGTCCTTAGATCGTGATTCTCCGATGCTGGTGACGTAGATTGCCGGTTGGCCCAATATAGGACACTTGGCCTCACACAGGCCACAGCCGATGCATAGATCAAGATCAACGTGCGGCTGATTTAGGTTCAATACTTTTCCATCTTTGTTTATTACTTTTGCCTTTTCCAGCCAGATGGCTTTTTGGGGCGTTGGGCAAACTTCCTGACAAACAATACAAGGCGTGGCATGGGCATAGGGCAGACATCTGCCTTTATCAATCATCGCCAAGCCTATTTTTGTTTTTTCTTTTTCCGGCAGTTCCAATTTCTTTATCGCGCCGGTCGGGCAGACCTGACCGCAAAGCGTGCAGCGGTATTCGCAGTAACCGATGCGTGGAACGAGAATGGGCGACCAGATTCCTTCGAGGCCTGCTTCCAGCAATGTCGGCTGGAGGCCATTGGTAATGCAGACCTTCATGCATTCGCCACATTTTACACATTTGGATAGAAACTGTTTTTCCGCAAGTGACCCTGGCGGCCGAATCAGTTTCGGCTCGGCTGTACCCGCCTGTTTGTTGATCCCGGTAATCCGCACCAGCGGCACAGCGGCCATCCCTGATAAAATCATGCCAAGAACTCTTCTCTTGCCCAGATCAAGGGGAGCTGTTTGTGGTTTCCTAAAAAATCCGAACTGAACGGCATTTTGCGGGCAGAGATCATCGCAGTTCATGCAAGCCAAGCATTCCGTATTATGCCATTTTTCTTTTTGATCTGGAGCGGCGTTCCCCTGACAGTCAAATGTGCAGGCGCCGCAGGAGTTACAGCCGTCGCTCACCGTCCGCTGCAGGAGAGAAAAACGCGAAAGCACGCCCAGGAGTGCACCCAACGGACAAATGTATTTGCACCAGAAGCGTTTCTCCAAAATATTCAGCCACAAAATGATGAAGAACAAAAACCCCAGAAGAAAGCTCTGGAGAAAATATGGCTGCTGGAAAGGAAGCCAAAGTCTTTTGCCAAGCGTATAGATGAACTCGGAAACATCGACTAATAAAGGGATATTAAAATTAAACAGCGTGTCGAAAGTTGCTTTTGTGGCATAGCTGATAAGCGGATAAACAGAGAGAGAAAGTGAACGGATTAAAAATGAGATCGGATCGAATATTCCTGTCAACTGCAACGAAAAAAGCGATGCGGTAACAAGAAATATTAGAATGTAGTATTTCAGCCAGTGCAGGCTTAACGGTACTTTGCGGGGCTTGCGCTTCTGTAATGTGCCGACTATATTGTTGAGTGTTCCCAGCGGGCATATCCAACCACAAAACACCCTTCCTAGAATAACTGTGGCAACGATCACGAAAATGGCCAGAAAAAATGACTGAATCCACTCATGGCTGGCAAAGAGAGTAGTAATGAAAATCAACGGATCGGCATCAAGAAATATTTTAACGGGATAACCGAGTTCATCGGCTCCCTTTGATTCCGTCTGCAAGAAAAGCCACAAGAACAGTAGCAAAAATATGGCCTGCGATGTCAGGCGAATTTTTCTGATCATAAGACAGGTTCACACATTAATTTTTTTAATTCGCAATTTGGCAAGGTCCATGGAGCCGAGTCCGGCTTTGTGTCCGGCCACTACAAAGCCCAGGCTTGACCCTTTCAGTCCGAACAGTGTCGCCCCATAGGCGTCAACAGCCACCTGATCCCAGCCCGCCACTACCGTATTGAGCTGCCGAACGTCGGAGAGGTCTCCTCCCTGCGGCCCATTGGCCGTCAATATGCGCACCGCATCCAGGATAACCAGCGTGGGCTTGACAGTCATGGCCAGATCAACCAGAGATCCGTCCATGCGCTGGTGTATCCGGCCTCGCGAGCTGCCCATGATCCCCATCAGATTCTTCATCCCCAATGTAAGAGTCGAGAGGCCATGTGTCTTGGCAATAGGAATATTAATAAACTTGTCTGCTTCGATGGCTTCGATATATAGAGGCCATGATTTCAGAGCGACACCGGGCAGCTTCATATCCCGGAATTTTCGATCATCGATAAAGCTGACAACTCCGCCTGAGGCAGTTGCTGCCGCGGCAATGCCGCTTTGCTTATAGCAGCGGCGCGGATCAACAACGCTATGGTCAAATACCTTGACCTGTTTTGCCCCCGCCTCATAACACAGCGCAACCACTGTCGCTACTACTTCGGGATTAGTGGTTGCGGCATAGACGGGCAATCTGTCCCATCCGATATTCGGTTTGACTACGACAACATCTCCTCGGGAGATGAAAGCTTTGATGCCGCCCAGGGCATCGATGGCGGCTTTTGTTATCGAGGCCGGCGATGGGCCGGTGGCAACGGCGAGGTCTGTCTTTTCCGCAGCTTCCAGCATGCTAAATAAGCCGGAAACACCCGGTACAGCCAGAACAGTACCGGCAGCTAACGTGGCTTTGAGAAAATCACGGCGATTCATGGCATCTCCACAAAAATACTTCACGTTTAAGTTTATTCTCGGCAATAACTGACTTGTACTAGTTGCCCGCTTCCGCACCAATCCTTCTTTGCAGTTGTTCGAGAATCTGTCCGGCAAGCTGATTATTTTTCACCCGGACTGTTCCTGCGATATACCGCCCTGCCTGCACTACTCGCACATCGCCATACAACGGATCGTTAGCGGCAACCAGCCTTTGACCGGCGTTTTCGGTCAATTGAATGCCCTGCCCTTCCGCTTTCAGATATGCAGAATATTGATCAAAAGTTTCGCGGGCGGCGGCCGGGGTATCTTCACGTATCGCAAATATCTGCATCTTTTCGTTTTGCAGCCGAGCATCTGCTATCAAACCTTGACGAAAAAATACATACCCGAGCAGGCTTTGCGCCAGATACCGCTCACTCTTCGGCACCAAGGCCTCGATCTTCAGAACATCCAATTCTTTGGGCTGACCTGAGCCTGCCGGCAGCTTGCCGGAGATGGCCCGTGCACAGGCCAGCAACACATCTTGCGGGAGTTTAGTTTCTCCGGATACTTGCAGCCGCACAAAATATCTGTCCTGATAGAACATTAACTGGGTGGGGGATATGAAACCTTCGCCGCCGATGGCAACCCACGAATTATTCGCCTTGCGGTAGTTGGAATAAATTCCGAAAGCATCGAGCAAAGATCCCATTTTGTAAACATCGGCAACAATGGATAAATCATGATCATCGTCATTAAGATAGTTTGCCGTAGCCAGAGACTCAAACCCGTAGGGAAAGTAAAGCTCGGCTTCGCCGTTGATATGATCGAACAAATTTTCCTTGTCGAAAAGCTTTGCTTCGTCCTCTATTGCCCATTCTTCGGCAAATCCTTCAGCGGGGAGAGCATCTTTGAGCGAGGATTCGAAAGCCCAGACCTGATTGGACACAATAATGATTAACAGGGCAAAGATAAATGCTGTAACCATCGTAATTATATCGGATCGTCTTCCTGATGATATCCAAACATCAATGAGCCGCTGACGAAGACGAAAGCGATAAACGAATAAAGACGAACTGGTGTGCGAACTATCGAACATGTTTTCTCTTTGCCAATAATTTTCTGGCCCGGGCCATCTTCGCCGGAATATCAAGGCCGTGGACACATTTGGCTACGCAAGTCTCACAGTCCAGACATACGGAAGCCGAAGCCTTTGCCGGAACTTCATCGTAGGTTTCGCGAGCCAGCTCTCTGTTTTTGTAGGCTTCCGCATACATGACGCACCGGTTGATCGTGCCAATTGCCACACCGCTTGGGCAGGTAGCTTCACACTGCTCGCAAAAATGGCAAAAATACGGTTGCACGGCGGCGCCGTAACGTTTCAGGATGAGCTCGTCGAAATAAGTCAGTTTTACCCCCATCGCTCCCACATCTTCCCGGAGCTCGGCCATATCGCGCATGCCGGGGATTGCCGCAGTGACATTCTTATCCTGAAGCACCCATTTGAGAGCTGCCCGGTGAGGGCTTATAGGCCCCATTGCATCCGTCTTGTAACCACCTGCCTGTGTTTTCATCGCAATGATACCGATTTTCTTCTGTGCGGCTTTCGCGATAGCTTCTGCCAATTCATTGCCGCTTTTGAAATTATAACCGACAAGAGCAGTATCAAAAAAAGCGTCTTTATCTTCGATTAAAGCATTGAGCACCTGCACCTGGTTGGTATGTGTAGTAACGCCGAAGAAACGCGCCTTACCCTGCTCTCGCAGTTTGAGCAGTGCTTCCCGGATTTCCGGATTAACAATCCTGGCGTTGTCGGTCAGATTGTGCAATTGGATGACATCCACGTAATCCGTCCCCAGCGCCTTTAGGCTTGTTTCCATATCCTTGAAAATAGATGCTTTAGTGAGAGAAGCAGGATGGAGTTTTGTGGCGATATAAACCCGGTCGCGCCTGCCTTTCAGCGCTCTGCCGACAACTTCCTCGCTCCTGCCGCCCAGATACCGGCGTGCAGTATCCACATAGTTGATGCCGTGATCGAAGGCGACTTCCATCACTTCAGCCTCCGGCGTCAACATAGCGCCGAAGCTGACAACAGTTATTTTCAGACCCGTTCGGCCCAGAGTTCTGTAAACAGGTGCGGGAAAAGCGAAGGGCTCCGCAGCTACATATTGCAGAACGTGGGCAATGGCATCTGTCCCGATCAATGCTGATGTTGTTCCTACCAGACCGGCTTTTAAGAATTCCCTCCTCCTCATTTTTACGCTCCTTTCCTGTAATCTTCTCCAAAGACGTACTTGACCTAACGTTTTAATTTTACCATATGTTAAGTCATAGTTCAGCTATTATTAATTATCAGTTAAAGTACGCTTATGGCGCTGGAAGACGATAATTCAATAAGTTTTGTGGCCTGAATTTATTGTATTCCATGTTCCCTTTTTCAACATTTATCTCGAGACCATGAGATGGGTATAAAACTGGTCAGCTTTAATGGAAAGTTTTTTCTCTTAGGTGGTCTAAGCAGATTGATTGAATATCAGAGTAGGCTATGTATAATAGTTACATAAAAATTAAGGGGTTAAGCATTGCGCTTAACCCCTTTTGTATTGGCTCCCCAGGACGTACAGCTGTAAGAACTATTTAACGACATTATTCATCTCTGTTACGAAACAATCGAGCAGTAAAATATAAATATTAACAGCCAGTTATATTGCCATTTTATCTCTTTCATCTACAAAGTCACACCTATCTAAATCGCTAAAAAAACAATAACTATTCGAAATGATCAATCTTTTTTGTTTTCGTATATTTTTTTATATATATCTGGATACAACTTCTTCGCACATTCAGGACAAATCCCATGGCTGAATTGGGCTTCCGAGTTTTCTTTTATGTAGGATTCTATTTGTTTCCAGTAGCCATTATCATCACGGATCTTTTTGCAAGAAGAACAGAT
>CAIVQG010000074.1 GCA_903907985.1 uncultured delta proteobacterium | reverse complement strand
ATCTAAAGGCTGCGAGGTAAGGCATGCAAGCCCCTCACTTTTTCCTTCCTTCTCAACCAGGAGCCGGATGGGGGTGATTTTGATGCTTTGTGGTACCCCATCGGGGAGCGAAGGTTTAATAAAAATTTATGAAAAAGAAAGGGATTTAAAATGAACAAAAACTTGTATGTCGGCAATCTATCCTTTAAAGTAACTGATGAGGATCTGCGATCTAACTTTTCCGAAGCCGGCGAAGTGGCCTCCGCAGCAATTATTAAGGATAAATTCACAGGGCAATCCAAAGGTTTTGGTTTTGTCGAAATGAAAACAGAAGAAGGCGCAACCGAAGCGGTTAAAAAATTTCACGGCGGAATGCTGGATGGAAAGGCAATCACAGTGAATGAAGCCAGACCGAAGAAAGAATACGGCGCTGGCGGCGGCGGTGGCAATCGCGGCGGCGGCGGCGGATTCCGCGGCGGCAATCGCAGCGGTGGCGGTGGCAATCGCGGCGGTGGCGGCGGTGGCAGATACTAAGCAATTTGCTTAATCTGTCAGCAACCTGATTTTAATCGCAGAAGGGTCTCTTTTAAAAACCCTTCTGCGATTTTTTTATTCCAACTCCTCATGTTTTGCGGGAGGGATGATCCCCTAGGGAAATTTACGCGGGTAATGCCAATAACCACCGATTGGAATTTATAACGGGATTTATTTCGCCGATTCAACATATTCCACGATTTTATCAGCGATGATTTTGACAATCCTATTGTATTCTTCCTCGTCTTTATCCAACAGCGTCATGCGGAAACCGGGCAGAGGCGTGAAAAACGATGTCAGCGGCACTACACATATTCCTGTGGCCGCCAAAAGATAATAAACAAAACGTTTGTCGTTCTCGACATCGCCCTCGACAAGTTTCTCGATATATTCTCTAATCTCCTTCTGCTCGATGGGCAGGGTTTGCCGGTTGTTAAGCGCCGACTCATTAAACACAGCCGTCATGTAAAAAGCGCCGTTTGTCTTATTCGCTATCAAATAAGGGACAGCTTTCAAAATATCGTAAGCAATATTAGACAGCTTTTCATAATGTTTTATGCGCTCGGCCAGATAATTCGGGTATTCCGGGTGACTCATCATCCGCGGAATCGTCATTTGCGGTAGCGTCGTCGAACAGACTTCCGACATTTTCTGGTGAAAAATAGTATTCACAAAACGGGCAAAAGCAGGGTCTTTATCGGCATTATAAACTTCTATCCAGCCGCAACGCGAACCCGGCCAGGGGAACTCTTTAGAAATTCCCTTCATGCTGATTGCCGGCACACCATCAATAAGATCGGAAATAGGTAATGTCTTTTTACCGCCATAAACAATGTTAATGTAAGTTTCATCGACAATGAGGAAAAGATCGTGATCCTTGGCAATCCGGACCATTTGTTTGAGGGTCTCTACCGGATACACAAATCCCGTCGGGTTATCGGGATTAATCAGCAAAATTCCCACGATTGATTTGGCGCTTTTCACCTTCTGTTCGATCTCGCAAATATCCGGATACCAGTTGCTGTATGGATTCATGCGGTACGTGTTGGGCGGAAACGAAGCGTGAAGCACTTCCGCCATAAAGTGCGTCGAATAGGTCGGTTCCGGCATGATCACGCGGGCATCAACCTGCAAAGAACTGTAGGAACGGGCAATAGCATCACCCAGGCCGTTAAAGAAAATGATATCATCAGCAGCAATTTGCGTTTTACCTCTTTGATTCACCCGGCGGGCCAGAAATTCTCTGGTTTCATCCACACCTTTTGTCGGGCAATAAGCAAAAGAACGATCATCTCTCACCGTCTCGGCAACTACATCTTTCATCCAGTCCGGAATTTGTTCGCCTTTCTCCACGGGATCGCCTATGTTTTCCCTGATAATTTTCACGCCATATTCCTTCAGTTTGTCGGCAATCAACATAATATTGCGGATTTCATAGGTAAGTCCACTGCCGCCTCTTGCAATTTCAAATCTCATAAATCACCTAACTCCTTAAAAATTGTGGTTGTTTCATAATACATTTTCATTTAATTATCCATGATTTTTTAAGTTACCGAATGTTATTGATAATTCATAATTATTTTCTGAAAGACAAAATACACTTTTCATGCTATCAGAATTGCACATCAATGACGCATGGCACAAAATTACCAATTAATGAAGAGGCTAATAAATGGACGAAACGAAGAGCTTTGCTCAAATGCTGGATGAATCATATTCGACACCCAAGCGTTTTTCCGTGGGCGAAAAAGTGGAAGCAGTAATCGTAAAAATATCTCCCGAATGGATTTTTCTGGATCTGGGAGCAAAAAGCGAAGGTTATGTCGACAGAAAAGAGTTTGTTGATGAGAATGATAACCTTACCGTAAAAGAAGGCGATACGATAACTGCCTACTTTATTTCTTCGCGACACAGTGAAAAGCTTTTTACAACTAAATTACTGGCGCGCAAAAGCGTTGATGAATTTTTAATCAATGCCTACGAAAATCAAATCCCGCTGGAAGCAACGGTAGAAAAGGAAATCAAGGGCGGCTTCTCGATAAGAATAAGTGCCAGTGCCACCGGGTTTTGTCCTTACTCCCAAATGGATATCAAGAGAATTGGCGACGCCGCTACACTTGTCGGCAAGAAACTGGATTTCATCGTGATTGAATATGGAGAGAATGGCCGCAAAATCGTACTTTCCCGACGACCGCTACTGGAAGTAATCGAGCAGGAAAAAGTTAAAGTCCTGAAAGAAACATTACAAAAAGGAATGACTGTACAGGGTGTAGTGAAGAGCGTTCTCGATTTTGGTGCCTTTGTCGACATCGGCGGCGTTCAGGCGCTACTGCCGGTTTCCGAAATGTCCTGGGGCCGGGTGGAAGACCCCAAGTCACTTTACGCTCCCGGGACAACCATTGAAGCAATAATCATCAATCTGGACTGGGAAAATGAACACATCACCTTATCTTTTAAAGATACGCTGCCTGATCCCTGGAATGAAGTAATTACCAGGTACCGGGAAGGTGGCGTTTACAAAGGAAAGGTATCCCGTCTGACCGATTTCGGCGCCTTCATCACGCTGGAGTCCGGCGTGGACGGTCTTTTGCATATTTCCAAACTGGCAAAAGGCAAAAAAATCAAACATGCGCGCGACGTGCTTACTTCGGGAACAGACCTGGATGTAAAAATTGAAAAGATTGATCGCGATAATAAACGGATTTCTCTGGACCTCGCCGGAAATGGCGATGATTCCAAGGGAGACGAAAATGCGGAAGATTACCACGGCTACCTGCCCAAAGCGCCAAAGACAATGGGCACTTTCGGAGATCTGCTGAAAAAATCCGGCAAAAAGCGTTAAGTACTACAGTCGAAAAACATGCTTTAGAGGAGGCCGTTTTCAAATAACCTAACACATCTGTTAACCATCAGTGAGGTAAGAACATGATAGACAGCAGAATGGAAAAAGAATGCATCAGCCAATACGAAAAGCTTTTACCGCGCATGTTCGATTATGTGGATAAGTGGGCCAAGGAAAAACCGCAGGAGATTGCCCTGATCGAATATGACACCGGTGAGCAGATAACATGGAAAGAGTTTGCTCTGCGTTCCAACGCCATGGCCGCCAAACTGCTGGCCATGGGCATTAAAAAAGGTGATGTCGTTGCGACAACACTCGTATTACTGAAAGAACATGTTTTTCTGATGTACGCCTGCTACCGCATTGGAGCAATCATCGCCCCCTTGGACCCCCGTTTAAAAGCGCAGGAGATTGATCAGTGCTTTGAACAGGCCAAACCGGTTGCCTATTTTTTCCTGGGCAAGACACCGCTGGTTGATTTTCGCCCGATGATCGAAGAAGTAATGAAAAAACATAAGAATGTTTGCAAACACTGGATTCAATTTCAAAAAGAGGAAGATCTTATTATCAACGGTGCGGTTGGCGTAACCAGCTGGGCGGCCGATATCAAGAAAATTTTTATCATCCAGGGACTTATTCTGGGCAGGGTTAAAAAGGCACAGAAGAAGGTGGATAAAAGGGATCCCTGTCTGATTATTTTCACGACCGGTTCTACGGGCAAGCCCAAACCGGCCCTGCTTTGTCACGAAAACATTCTGATTCAAAACATTTGCCTTGGTGTCTGCTTTGGCCTGCAGGCAAAGGATCGAATGCTGGTTAACCTGCCGCCTAGCCATGTCGGCTGCGTAACCGAACAACTGGCCACAACAATTTTCGGTGGCGGCACGAGCGTTCTGTTGCATATTTTCGATGCGCAAAAATCATTGGATGCCATCCAAAAATATAAAATGACTGCCTTCGGCCAGATTCCCGCGTTATTTTCGATGGAATGGCGTCTGCCTGATTATGATAAGTATGATCTTTCCACTCTGCGTTTCGCTCTTTACGGCGGGCAGGCCGTAACGCGCCAGTTTCTGGAAAAGCTGTCCACGATGGCGCCGAAGTTCGGCACCGGACTGGGACTCACGGAAACCGCCGGATTTGTAACCTATTCCCCGCTCAACGGCACCGTTGATGACATTCTATCGAGTGTCGGTTACGCCATGCCGCTTTGCCCGATTTCCATTAGGGAGTCAATGAAAGAAGATGGCTCTGCCGGAGAGGAAAAAAAGCCGGGGGAAACAGGTGATATTTGCTTCTCCGGCCCGCAGATATTCCTGGGCTATCTCAATGATGAAGAAAACACCCGCAAAACAATATCGAAGGACGGTTTCTGCTACACCGGCGATATGGGATATTACGATGACAAGGGATTGCATTTTGCGGGACGCAGCAAACTGATTATTAAACCCAAGGGCTACCAGGTATTCCCGACCGAAATCGAAGATTTCTTTGAACAGAAATTAAAAGGGAAAATTGCCGGCGTTGCCTTAATCGGCGTACCGCATGAAGTATTTACCGAAGGCATCATGGCCTTTGTGGAAAAATCCCCGACGGTTGATATAACTGTTGCCGAGCTGGAAGCGGCAGCCGGTGAAATGGCAGCCTACAAAAGGCCCAGCCATTATGAGATAATTGCGCCGGGCACAATGCCGCTGAATCGTGTGGCTAAAACCGACTATGTTGTTCTGAAAGAAAAGGGTATGGAAATAGCAAAACAGCTGCGCGCCGCAGGTAAATGGGACACATAAAACAACTCAGGAGCAATATCATGAAAGTCATACCTTATAACGATATTTCGCCTACGTATTTTGATAATGATCTGGCCAAAGGAGTTGCCGGACGAGTTCTTGTCGGCAAGAATGACGGTGCGAATAATTTTTGTATGCGTATCTTTGAAATTGCACCGGGCGGACATACCCCGAAACACACGCATCCGTGGGAACATGAAATGTTTATCCATGCGGGCAATGGTGAAATTTATTGCGACGGCGGATGGACAGAAATATTGCCGGGCCATGTAGCTTTCATCCCGGCCAATATTGAACATCAGATAAAAAATACCGGCAACACGCTGTTAAAAGTTGTTTGCCTCGTTCCGCCGCAGGCTCCGGAGATGTGAAGCAGAAAATGAATTGCCGGAAATGGCGCTGATTCGCCAAACCGCTTATTGGAACAGATTGCGGAAGAACTCCCCGACACCGCGCATTCCCTTGCGGGGCGTATCCGCGACAGCATTGACGGGATGGAGAGGGCAGTTTTCTTTTGGTGCTGTCCCCGTCAAATAAGCCTCTCTAAAAGTTTGCGGGCACAAGGCGGTGGCAAGGTACCCGGATTCGGGATCGATAACTGCCGTTTGTATTCCTTCCGGGGGAATTATGGCCGCTGGTCCGGATTGGGAATATAGTGCGCGCAGGAACCTCGTCCAGATGAGAAGCGCTCCGCTGGCTCCGGTTAAACCGGTATCGGCCCCGGAATCATATCCCACCCACACGGCGCAGACCACGCCGGAGGTATAACCCACGAACCAGGAGTCCCTGTTGCCGTTCGTAGTTCCGGTTTTTCCCGCTGCCGGAAAGTAAATTCCCATGTTTTTTGCCTCTTTTGCCGTACCGCGCTTGAGCACTCCCTCCATTGCATACCCTGCAATATAGGCCACTCGCGGATCAAGCACCTGTTTTTGGTGAACCTTCCTGGTGATGATGTTATCTCCATCTGCCGTGGTTACGGCAAAAAGAGAAAAAGGTTCATAGCGAATGCCGCCGGAAGCAATTGTCGCATAAGCATAGGCAAGTTCCCGGGGCGTGACTTCGAAACTCCCTAATACCATCGCCGGAACGGGTAAAAGAGGACTCGTAATACCGGCCAGACGAGCAGTTTCGAATACTTCTTTGAACCCTATGTCGCTGGCCAGCCTTGTAGTGGCAGTGTTTACAGAATCCTCTATTGTCTTCCGAATCGTGATCTTTCCATACTTCTTGTCTTCAAAATTCGCCGGACTCCACATTCCCTCCGGGGTAGGAATCGATAACGGCTCGCCGGACACCAGCGAAGACAGCGTCTTATCGCCCTTACCCTGCAATGATTGCGCAAGCGCCGCCAGGAGGACAAAAGGCTTAAAAGCGCTCCCCGGCTGACGTCTTGCGTCCACAGCCCTGTTAAACTGTGTCTGCCCGTAGTTCCGCCCGCCAACCATGGCGACCGTCGCTCCCGTTAACGGATCAACGGCAACCAGCGCCGCCTGCAGCGGTTCACCAGCCGGAAGAGCCGTTTTCTCGATTGCCTCTAGTCCTCTAGTAACTGCCTCCTGGGCTGCGGCCTGTATAACGGGATCGAGAGTGGTGTAGTAGCGATATCCCGGTTGATAGAGCTTTTCACTGCCCAACTCTTCCCTGGTAATCCGCTGTATGTAGTCAATGAAGTAAGATGTCTGCTGAACAGGCCCTTTACCCGGCCGTAACCGCACCGGTGCATTTGATGCCCTCCGTAATTCATACGCACCGATCATCTTCAAATGCTGCATCCTGGACAGGATTGCATTGCGCCGTTCCTTTGCCGCCTTGTTGTTCCTGACCAGAGAATACCGATTCGGAGAATGGATGATCCCGGCAAGCAGCGCCGCCTCCTCCAGAGAAATGTCTTTGGCGTGCATCGAGAAATAGTAACTTGCCGCATCTTCGACGCCATAGATCCCCTGGAAGCCATCCTGCCCTAAATAAATCTTATTCAGGTACATCTCCAGTATCTGTTTTTTCGAATAGCGCATCTCCAGAACAACGGCTAGTTCCACTTCCCGCAGTTTGCGCAAGACGGTTTTCTTGGGGGATAGGAAGAAATTTTTCGTCAATTGTTGAGTGATGGTGGAGCCGCCTTGGGCAAAACGCTGTTCCTTGATGTTGACAAACAATGCCCGGCCCATTGCCAGAACATCAATGCCGATATGCGAATAAAAGCGTGCATCCTCCGCGGCAATTACGGCATTTTGCAGATAAGGGGAAACGTCGGCAAGAGTAATCGGATGCAGCGATTCCATCTTCGACCCCGTAATGCGTCCAATCTCCTCCGGCTCCAGAAGGATCGACTTCAACTCGCCACCGGCAGGGGAAATCAGCGACACAACACGGCCGTCGCGAACCACGATATCCACCGGACCGCTGGCGTTAGATGGTTTTTCGCTTCTATTACTGCGGAGGAATACCCGGATATGCTCCTGCTCTGCGGAGAACATCCCGGCGGCGGATGGTTTTTCCCTGACTTTCTTGTACGCAAGCCTCTGCAACCGCTCGACAAAGTGGATGTTTCCGAGGGAATCTCCCGGAAAGATTTCCGTGGGGCGTCCGTAAAAGATGGATGGTGCTTCCCCGGCGTTCCCGGCAATTCCCTTCCCGACTTCGAAGTACAGATAGCCAAGGCGGAGCATCAGGGACGCTGCGATAAAAACAAATATATATCGGCGAATCAACTATTCCTCCCCGTCTTGATTTTATTATGCTTATTACAATATAATTCGTTTTTAAGTTATAATAGAATAAATACTGACCATATCATTAAGAAAAGATCGTTCATTCCCAGCCGATCGGATCGTATCCTTTTTCCTTCAAACAACGGTTGACAAAGGCCTTATAAACAGGGCTGGGCTGGGAAGCCTTATATATTCCACGCACCAGTCCACTGGTGGCACCGGCCACTCCTCCCGTAACCGCGCCTCTGCCTATATGACCGGTAACCGCTCCCACTGCGCCGCCCACAATAGCGCCCCCGGCGCCGCCGACAATCGTCCCACCGACAACCTTCGCCCCCGGATTGGACTGGACATAAGATTCGGCCAGACGCGAACATTCCTCTATATCGCTTTGTGCTTTTGCCTCGCCTACATTCTTCAAATGCCAGTTCGGATAGAGCACTGGGCTCTGCGCGGCACATCCAGCCAGGAACACAACAATTAACGCCATAAATATTTTTTTCATAAAATCCCCTTGTTCACATAAGACAATTATAGCCGGAAGTTAAAGTAAAATAAACACTTTTCCTGTCCGATTAAAATGATGGCCACCAAAAGCAATTTAGACTTTACAAAAGCCCCCGATCCTGATTAAAGTCCGATATAAATATACGGGAGGTTATTGTGGCTAGCACAAAATTACCGCAACATGATTACGATATAATTATTATCGGTGGCGGACCGGCCGGTTTCACTGCCGGCATTTATGCCGCCCGGGCCGGGCTCAAAACACTGCTGCTGGAAGGTGCGTCCACCGTAAGTCAGATAACGATAACCGATTTGATTGAAAATTATCCGGGAATACCTGATGGCATAAACGGGCTTGATCTCATGCAGCTCTTTAAAAGCCAGGCGCTGAAATTCGGTTTGGAAATATTATCCCAGGATACCCGCTCCATATCAAAAAGTGATTCTGAGCCGGCTTTATGGATTGTTAACGCCGGTGACAAATCTTTCCAGACTCTCAGCATCATCGCGGCAACGGGAGCACAGTGGCGCAAGTTGGGCGTTCCCGGCGAAACGGAATTTGCCGGAAAAGGTGTTTCTTATTGTGCCACCTGCGACGGGCCTTTCTATCGCAACAGAGATGTTGTTGTTGTCGGCGGCGGCGATTCGGCAATTCAGGAAGCCCTCTTTTTGACTCATTTTGCCACCCGTGTAACCGTTGTCCATCGCCGTGACCGATTGCGGGCAGCAGCAATTTTGCAGAAAAGGGCATTTGCGGAAAAGAAAATCGAGTTTGTCTGGAATGCCGTACTTGCCGAAGTTGCGGGCGGAGATTTCGTCACCGGTGCTAAGATTAAAGATGTCGTATCCGGAGAAATGAAAACAATTAATGCGGAAGGTGTTTTTATCTTTGCCGGCCGGCTTCCGCACACGAGTATCTTTCATAATATTGTACAGCAGGATAACGCCGGTTATATTATCACTAACGATACCATGAATACTTCCGCCGCAGGAATTTTTGCCGCCGGTGATTGCCGGGCTAAACTTTTCCGGCAGGTAGTCACTGCCGCCGGTGATGGCGCCAACGCAGCTTTCAGTGCAGAGCTGTACATAGGAAATCTGAAAGGCGAAGCGTATTAATTTATACCCTTTATCTTTCTTTGGCTAACTTTGTTGGTTGCATAGTCGGCTTCCTCAAATTATTAGCAACGCTTGCGAAGCCTCCTCTTTGCCGCCGCGGTATCCCGAAAATCGAAATGGTATAATTTCAGGCCGTCGCCGTTTCTCTTGTTGCGATTATTGCCGAATCAAAAGTAGAAGAAGGTATTTAATTTATGGAATCATTTATTAATGTCTGGCAAAATTTACCCGCACAAATCAGCCCGACTCTTTTCGGTATCGGGTCATTTCAACTGCGTTATTACAGTTTGATGTATATTGTCGCTTTTGCCCTCGTCTACAGTTTGGTTCTTTACCGGATTAAACACGAAAAGTACGAATACACAGCGGAAACGATTCAGGACTATATGGTCTGGGCGATGCTGGGCGTCATAGTCGGCGGAAGGCTCGGATATGTCTTGTTTTATAATTTTGGTTATTATTGGCAGCACCCGCTGAAAATAATTTTACCTTTCGATTTTTCCAATGGGATGAGATTTACCGGACTTTCCGGAATGTCTTATCATGGAGGCGCGATAGGTGTCGCCGCTGTTTCGGCTTACTTTTGCATCAAACAAAAAATCAATTTCTGGCATTTTATCGATCTCTTTGCCCCGGCAATACCCTTAGGCTACTTTTTTGGCCGGATAGGTAATTTTATTAACGGCGAGCTATACGGCAGGGTCACCACCATGCCCTGGGGAATGTACTTTCCGCTTGATCCTACGCTGAAGTTGCGCCATCCCTCTCAGCTCTATGAAGCCTTCTTCGAAGGAATTGTTTTGTTCGCAGTTCTTTGGTCAATTCGCAAAAAGAAGCGTTTTGACGGCTTTCTGCTGGGGATTTATATTTGCGGGTATGGTTTTGTGCGTTTCGTGATCGAATTTTATCGTGAACCGGATTATCAGCTGGGTTTTGTTTTAGGATCTTTAAGCATGGGACAAGTATTATGCCTGTTGATGATTTCAGGTGGCCTGGCTATTATGCTGTGGCGCAAAAGAGCGTCCGCATAAAATAAATGCCCCTGGTCGATCTGATCTGAAAGGATATTTTTTATTATGACTTTGTGGTGGATCATTTTCGGCGTCTTCATCTTCGCCATGCTGACACTGGACCTTGGTGTTTTTAGCCGGAGAGCACATGCCGTAAAAATTAAGGAATCCCTCTACTGGACATCCTTTTGGATATTGCTGGCTCTGTTTTTCTGTATTGGTGTCTACTTTTTTTATGGCCATCTCAAGGCTATGGAATTCTTAGCCGGTTATCTTATTGAATACTCCCTCAGCATCGATAATCTTTTTGTCTTTTTACTTTTCTTCCGTTATTTTTCTGTGCCAGCCGAATACGAACAAAAAGCTCTAATCTGGGGAATAATTATAGCGCTCATTATGCGTGGCATTTTTATTTTTGCCGGTATTGCGCTAATTACTAAATTCCACTGGGTTATATATATCTTCGGTGTCTTCCTTGTTTTTACTGCCATTCAGATTGCCCGGGGCAAGGAACAGGAAGTTCATCCGGAAAGAAATATTATGATCAAACTGCTTCGCCTGCTTATGCCGGTTACCCATGAATTCTCAGAAAACAAGTTTATCACCATGATTGATGGTAAACGTCACGCTACAGCGCTTTTGGCCGTTGTCTTGGTTTTAGGAACAACAGATGTTTTTTTTGCCGTCGATTCCATTCCGGCAGTTTTAGCAGTCACAATTGATCCATTCATCGTTTATACGTCCAATGTCTTCGCTGTTTTAGGTCTGCGTTCTCTTTTCTTTGCCATTTCCGGTTTGATGAAACTATTTCACCATTTGCAATATGGTCTGGCCGTGATTTTGGGTTTTGTGGGAATTAAAATGCTGATAACTGATTTTTACAAGATTAATATCGGTATTTCTTTAGCTATAATAGCCTCTGTCATAGCATTGTCTATTATTGCATCGCTGGCGTGGCCAAAGAAACATCCCCCGATCATCTCTGGGGAAAAATAGAGGAAAAATAATCAAGACTTCATGAAACCAGATTTATTAAATATCTCACAAGCCCAACTAAAAAAATGGGCAAGACTTGGCGATCATAAATTCCGGCACGCTCAGGGATTGTTTCTGGCCGAGGGCGTAAAGGTTGTGGAAGAGCTATTATTGAGCAACTGGCAAACAGAAGCTATCCTGGTGTTGCCGGAAAAAATAAAGTACTGGGAGGCGCTGCAAGATAAGGCAACTGGTAATATTCCGATTTATTCAATCACCGGTTCTCAGTTAAAGAGGCTCAGCCAGGATAAGGAACCGGAAGGGATCATAGCGGTAGTCCAAATGAATCCTCCGTCTGAATTGTCTTCCTTTCTGTCGACAACTGAGGAAAATATTTTGCTTTTGCATGAAATAAACAACCCCGCGAATATCGGCGCATTGCTGCGCAGCGCCTTATGGTTTGGCTTTACCAATATAATTTTAAGCGCAAACTGTGCCGATTACACTAACCCCAAAGCTGTGCGTACCTCCATGGGCAGCTTGTTTCATTTAAATATTGTTGCTAACATCCCTTTGAAAAAAGTCTTGCCGGAAATAAAAAAATCCTATTATCTTGTCGGCAGCAATGTGCGCAATGGACAAACTCCCCATTTGCTGCAAAAAAAGGCCGCATTGCTGCTGGGCAGTGAAAGTCATGGGCTGCCGGATGATTTGCTGGCAATGGTTGATGAACAGTGGAGCATTCCGGGCAGCGGTAAAGTTGATTCCTTGAGTTTGCCGCAGGCAGCTGCTATATTGATGCATGAATGCATAAAGAAATAACGGCAATCTCGGAAAACAAATCTGATTATTACATTTTACAGTATTATCAAATTGTGATTGTATGAAATCCTACATTCAAGTAACGACAACTACCGAATCCAAAGAACAGGCCCAAACTATCGCCCAGAATCTGGTGAGCGCAAAACTGGCGGCCTGCGTCCAGATATTAGGACCGATCACCAGCACTTATCGCTGGAAGGGCAAGGTGGAAACCGCCGAAGAATGGCTTTGTCTTATAAAAACGCGGGAAGGCCTTTACGAAGAACTTGAGAAGGAAATTATAAGCCTGCATTCTTATGAAACACCGGAAATTATTGCTGTTCCGATCAGCAAAGGCAGTGCTGATTATCTTAGCTGGCTGGATGCCGAAATCAAATAAATGATAATAGCCGTATTTTTTAAAAAAGTATTTCTGAAAAACATTATTTTTAAGGAGATCATATGTCCGGAAAACTAGAATTGGAAAAAAAATGCATTGATACAATCCGCTTTCTGGCAGCGGATGCCATCGAAAAAGCCAAATCAGGGCATCCGGGCATGCCATTGGGCGCGGCTGCGGCGGCTTTTACTTTGTGGACAAAACATTTAAAGCATAACCCGAAAAATCCCCAGTGGCCGGATCGTGACCGCTTTGTTCTTTCTTCCGGTCATGCCTCAATGCTTTTATATTCTCTGCTGCATCTCACCGGATATAACCTGACACTCGACGATATTAAGAATTTCCGCCAATGGGGCAGCCTTACTCCCGGCCATCCCGAATATAAACACACAGCCGGCGTGGAAGTAACCACCGGCCCCCTGGGGCAGGGATTGGCTAACTCCGTGGGCATGGCCATTGCCGAGGCGCAACTTGCGGCACGATTCAATACGGATAGCGCAAAATTAATTGATCACTTCACTTACGTTATGACGGGCGATGGCGATATGATGGAAGGTGTTGTTAGTGAGGCCTGCGCTTTGGCCGGACATTTGCGGCTGGGGAAGCTGATTGTCCTTTATGATGATAACAAGGTTACGCTGGCCGGGTCTGCGGCACTTTCCTATACGGAAAATATGGAGCTTCGTTTTAAGTCCTACGGCTGGCAGGTACAAACAGTTAAGGACGGCAATGACGTTGCCGCCATTGACCGCGCAATCAAAAAAGCAAAAAAAGATGCCGACCGGCCATCGTTAATTTGCGTACAATCAACAATCGGTTATGGCGCGCCCTGCAAACAGGGAACCTGCGATGCTCACGGTTCGCCTCTGGGAACCGACGAACTTACGGGCGCCAAAGCGTCACTGGGCTGGCCTGCGGAACCTTTATTTTTTGTTCCGGAAGATGTCCGCAAATTTTTCCGCAAGGCGCTTAGCCGGGGGAAAAAATTCGAGAATCAATGGCAGGAAGATTTTGATACATTTAAACAGACACAACCGGCAATAGCAGCTGAATTCCTGCGCGCGATAAACGGTGAGCTGCCTGCCGACTGGCAAGCATCCTTAGCTGAATTTCCGGCGGGCTCCAAAGATATCGCCACCCGCAAAGCATCAGAGACAGTGATGCAGGCAATCGCCGCCAAAATACCGGAATTCGCCGGTGGGTCCGCTGATCTTAATCCATCAACATTCACGTGGCTCAAAGGCTGCGGCGATTTTCAAAGTCCGGCCACTTCTTCCGAAGGCCTGCACGGCATGGTTGGTGGTGTTTGGAGCTATCTGGGGCGCAATATTCACTTTGGCGTACGGGAGCATGCCATGGGTTCAATTGCCGTCGGTATGGCTCTGCACGGCGGGTTTATTCCCTATACCGCAACATTTCTCACTTTTGCCGATTACATGCGTCCACCCATGCGGCTCGCTGCTTTAATGGGTTTGAGGGTGATATTTATCTTTACCCACGATAGTATCGGTGTCGGCGAAGATGGCCCCACTCACCAGCCCATCGAGCAAATCATGAATATGCGCCAAGTTCCCAATCTTACGGTTATCCGGCCGGCAGATGGCAATGAAACGGTAGCAGCTTGGCAAATGGCATTATCAAAAACTACCGGGCCGACGGTGCTCGTCTTCAGCCGGCAGAATTTACCGGTACTGGATCGCACTATCTGCGCCAAGGCTACAAATACTCAACATGGTGGCTATGTTTTATGGGAATCGGCACCGGACCCCAATATAATATTAATTGCCACTGGTTCGGAAGTACACATTACACTGGATGCCGCGCGTAACCTTGCCTCCGAAGGAGTAAAAGTCCGGGTTGTCTCCATGCCCTGCTGGGATATTTTTGACCGCCAGCCACAGGAATACCGTTATAAAGTTTTGCCGCCGCAAATTACAGCCCGCATGTCTGTGGAAGCCGGCACCTCGCTGGGCTGGGAGCATTACACCGGACTTAAGGGAAAAATTATCGGCATGGAAGGTTTCGGCGCCAGTGCCCCCGGGCCTGTTCTTTACGAGAAATTTGGTTTTACGGCAGAAAACATCGTCACTGCTGCCAAAGAATTGCTCAAATCTGGAGCATAGGAAACAATGATTGCTGGTGCGAATCTTAATTATTCCCTGGGAAAATACGAAGGTGCGGTTCTCCATACATTAGGGGCCCTGCAGAAAGGCAGGATCATTCAACGCATCTGGAAGCAAGACTATACCGTCTGGAAAGCAAAGCCGGACAACATTATTAATCGTCTGGGCTGGCTTAATGCACCTCGCGACACCTTGAAGCAACTGTCTTATGTTCGCGCAGTGCTTGATCCGATTATCGCGGAAGGTTATACCGACGCCGTCCTGCTGGGAATGGGCGGTTCCAGCCTGGCCGCGGAAGTATTCAGTAGAATTTTTAGCCGCCGTGAAGGACATCCCAACTTACACATTTTAGATACGACCGATCCGGTTAGTATCTCCCAAATTTCAAAAAAGTTGAATCTGGCAAAGACTCTTTTTCTCGTATCTTCCAAATCGGGCACAACCCTGGAAACAGTTTTGCTTTTCCATTACTTTTATAATTTAGCCCTGAAGAAATCAGGAAAGAAAGCAGGACGTAATTTTATTATTATTACCGATCCCGATAGTCCCTTAGAAGAGCTTGCCTACAGACTGTCATTAAGACATGTTTTTTTAAGTAACCCGGCTATCGGCGGCCGCTATTCAGCGCTTTCCTTCCCGGGGATTGTTCCCGCGGCACTCATGGGCATTGATGTTGAAAAACTCCTGAGAAATGCCCTGACAATAGAGGAGACAGAAGAATCTCAATTTTTCAACGGCAGATTGAATTCCAGCGGCAGCGTTTTAGGTGCTGTTTTAGGTACTCTGGCGCAAAAAGGCCGCAGCAAGCTTACTTTTATTTTCCCGCCGACATGGGCTCCTCTGGGCAGTTGGCTCGAACAGCTCATTGCGGAGAGCACCGGTAAAGAAGGCAAGGGAATTTTACCTGTCTGTGCTGAGCCGTTGATGATGCCCGCAGCTTATAAAGATGATCGTTTATTTGTCATCTTTCACAGCAAAGAAAAAGCAAGCCCAAAGAAGGTTTCCGCCATCATTGCCGCCGGTCATCCGGTAATCACAGTTCGACTGCAAAATAAATTTCAGCTGGCTTCCCAGATGTTTCTCTGGGAAATGGCTACCGCCGTATCCTCTCACATTTTGGGTATTAATCCTTTCGATCAGCCGGATGTGGAAGCCAGTAAAATTATCACCCGCCGAATGATTGACCTTTACCGGGGAAAAAAAGAATTGCCGCAGGAAAAAGCCGTACTGGCTACGAAAGAGTGCGACGGGTACGGTTGCACAATGGCGGCAACGCCCGCCGACGCTTTAACCAAATTTCTCTCCGGAGCAAAAGGCAATGCTTATGTCTGCCTGCAGGTTTATCTAAAAGCAACACCTCAAGTGGCTGAGGCCCTGCTTGAGTTGCGGACGGCAATCAGCAAAAAATACCGCCTGGCGGCAGTAATTAGTTATGGACCACGTTACCTGCATTCGACCGGCCAACTGCACAAAGGTGATAACGGGCAGGGTTTGTTCATCCAACTCACATCCGACGATAAGTTGGACATAGAAATACCTGATCGACCAGGCACTGCCGCCTCCACGCTTACCTTTGGCACTCTGAAATCAGCGCAGGCCATGGGTGACAGACAAGCGCTGATTAAGCTAAATCGAAAAATCATCCGTTTTCATCTGAAGGAAAACATCATGGCCACAATAAACGCCATGGCTGTTTCTGTTCGGGAGAATTAGTTATTGATCTTCATCACGTCGATTGCGGCTGTTATGATCAGGAACAATAATTATAGTTGTTTTCTGATCTTGATCCTGCTAATTATTAACTCCTGTTGCGATGCATTGTTTCGAGGAGTTGATTGAGACGACATACTGGCACGTCAAATAACCTCAGGGTGTTATATGAAAGCCATGGAAGAAAAGCAGCTGGTGGAAAAGGTGCAGTTTTATGAAGCTGTTCTGAATAATATTCTGAACGGTGTGATTATTACTGATCCTGAAGGGAAAGTAATTTTTTTTAGTGAATCTTACGGACGTTTTCTCGGAGTCGATTCCGAAAAACAGATCGGTTTACATACCACTGAAGTGGTCGAAAATTCCAGAATGCACATCGTAGCCAAAACCGGGATACCGGAAATAAATAATGCGCAACGCATTATGGGTCACGACATGGTTGTTCAGCGCATTCCCATAAAAATCAACGGAAAAATTGTCGCTGTTTTCGGCCAGGTAATGTTTGAAGATGTCAGCGAGGTTCAGGCACTGGCCAGCAAACTTAATATCCTGGAATCGAAAGTTAAATTCTACGAGAAAGAACTCGAAAATTTACGGGCAGCAAAATACAGTTGCCGGAATATCATCGGTAAAAGCTCCTTAATGGTCGAATTGCGCAAGCTCGCCTCGAAAGCGGCAAAAACAAATGCACCGATATTACTCACGGGAGAAAGCGGAACCGGGAAAGAGCTTTTCGCCCATGCAATTCACGGCGCCAGCAACCGTCATGCCGCTCCCTTCGTCATAATCAACTGTGCCGCCATTCCTAAAGACCTGATGGAAAGCGAATTATTCGGCTATGAACCTGGCGCGTATACCGGTGCAGGCAACAAAAGCAAACCGGGAAAGTTCGAACTGGCTAATCAGGGCACTATCTTTCTTGATGAAATCAGCGAACTTCCTCTGGAAATGCAACCAAAATTATTGCGCGTTCTGGAAGAAAAAAAAGTGGAACGGCTTGGCGGAACAAGAGTCACCAACTGCGATTTCCGCCTGATCGCCGCAACCCATGATAACCTGGAAAAGAGGGCAGAAGAAGGTTATTTCCGGAAAGATTTGTATTACCGGCTCAATGTTATTCCGCTGAATGTGCCGTCGCTGAAAGAACGCCAAGAAGATATTGCCCTGATTGCCCAGCATCTTATCGGCAATCTGAACAGGGATTGCGGTATGAATATCAGCAAAATATCACCGGAAGTAATTAAAATATTTGAGAAACATGATTGGCCCGGCAATATTCGCGAGCTATCCAATGTTTTGGAAAGAATCATTTATTCAATCGAAACGGCAGAAGATACTATTCAGGTGCATCATTTACCTCTTTTTTTCCGCAGCTTGACGTCAAAAACACCCAAATCGACCTCTATCATATTAAAAAATATTAAGGATGATTCGGAGAAGGAAGCTCTGCTGCATGCAATCCAGGCAAGCAACTACAACAAGAACAAAGCCTCCAAATTACTCGGCATTCATCGAACTGCGCTTTACAAAAAAATGAAGAAATTCTCTATACCGTTAACCAATTACAAATTGTAATTAAGTATTTTCAATAATTCAATTTTCATGCGCATGTATACTTTAAGCTACATGTAGAGCTTTATCTACACATGTTATACTCTTTCGTTATTTATAATATTTTGGAAGATGTAGATGTTGATGTAGTGACAGGAGAACAGAAACGCGTTCAATAAATAAATTTACCATTATTATTACGCAATAAATACAATGCCTTCGCTAAGAAGGGCGGTATTCAGTCCTGGCATATTAATTGCGAATCAATTTGATCAAAGTAAAGAAAGGTGGTGGTAAGGAAGATTACGAATTAAAAACTTGAAGTCAATGGGTAAATATTAACAACCAAGGAGGAAATGATGAGCAACGGTTCTGAAGTACAAAAAAGCGGGCACGTTAAAGTGGCATTTGCCAGTTTAATCGGCACTGCAATTGAATGGTATGATTTCTTTTTATATGGAACTTCTGCAGCACTGGTCTTTAATAAGTTATTCTTTCCTAGTTTCGATCCGGCAGTTGGAACACTTATGGCACTGGTAACATTCACCGTAGGCTTCATTGCCCGTCCGTTTGGTGGTATTATCTTCGGGCATTTTGGCGACCGCATCGGCCGTAAAGGAATGCTATATTTAACCCTTTTGATTATGGGCTTGTCTACTGCGTTTGTCGGCTTGCTGCCAACTTATAATGAAATAGGCATTTGGGCGCCGATTCTGCTCGTATCAATGCGAATCCTGCAGGGCATCGGACTCGGCGGTGAATGGGGTGGCGCTGTTTTAATGGCTTATGAACATGCCCCGGCTAATCGACGCGGTTTTTACGCCAGCTGGCCGCAGCTAGGCGCTCCGTTGGGATTAGTCCTCGGAAACGTTGTTTTCATGATATTCACCAACGCGTATCCCGGTGATCTTTATACCAGCACCTGGGCATGGAGAATTCCCTTCCTCTTTAGCTTTGCACTGGTCATCGTCGGTTTATGGATCCGGATGCAAATTGCCGAATCTCCCCAATTTGCAAAAATTAAAGAAGCCAAACAGGAAGCAAAGATGCCTCTCATCGAAGCCATTGTCAAACATCCGAAAAACCTGTTACTGGCTATGGGCGCCCGCTTCGCGGAAAACGGTCTTTTCTATATTTACGCCGTCTTCTCTCTCGTTTACGTCACAACAGTTTTAAAAATGCCCCGCATGTCGATTCTGACGGCAATTTTAATTGCCGCCTTTATAGAAAGTTTTACAATTCCTCTGTTCGGTTTCTTATCGGATTTATGGGGCCGTCGGCCGGTTTATATGGGCGGGGCGATTTTCTCCGGACTCTGGGCATTCCCGTTATTCTTCTTTCTGGATATGAAGTCGCCTGAATGGATGATTTTTGCAATAGCCGTCGGTATGGCCATCGGGCATTCTGCCATGTATGGTCCGCAGGCATCGTTCATGTCTGAGCTTTTCAGCGCCCGTGTCCGTTACAGCGGTGCATCGCTCGGTTATCAGTTGGCCTCAATTTTTGCCGGAGGCGTCTCTCCGCTCATTGCTGCATACCTGCTCAAACAGAGCGGCGGCAATCCCACACCAATTGCCTGGTACATGATTGCTCTGGCAGCTATTACAGTTGTCTCGGTATTCCTAACTACGGAAAGCTATAAAACGGGTGGAGAACAGTAAATGTTGCTTCATGTTATAGTTAGTTGAAAAAGTTTTGACTTGTTTTAGAGGGGGTAAACGGCATTTAGTTTACCCCCTCTTTTTATTTTCTATTATGGCTGCAATTCTTATCAATCTTAATATTTGCAACTATATAATGTTTCCCTTTAGCGGAAAAAGAGCCTGTGCTATGATGATATTCAAAATTTCGGATAACGCGAAGCTCGGGTATTAATTGTTAGCGGACAGAGAAATTAAAAAATGAAAAAAAGTATTTGGAAATATGTTTTTACTCAAACCTCAGGCGTGGTCGTAGGTCTTATATCAGTCTGTTTACCGATATTAATAATCAGGAAATTAAAACCTTCATTGTTGGCTTTCAGTGATTCGATAAGCATAACAGTTTTTACGATATGTGTTCTTCTGGCGTTTGTCTTCATAATGACTTTATGGGGAAAGGTTCTCATTGTGCTGGGATTCTTAACGAAAGAAGAGGCCAAAGGCTATCCTTATGCAAAACCTTGGCTAGACAAATAACGATCGACCTGAGGGAGGACGTATGACGAACCAGCTATTTTCTGGCGAAACCGCGTTGGTGACCGGCGCCGGCAACGGTATTGGCCGCGCAATGGCACTCGGCTTGGCCCGGGAAGGCGCAAGCGTGCTGCTTGCGGAGCTGGATCCGGCGCGAGGCTCGGCAGTACTTGCTGCAGTCAAATCGGAGGGCGGAACTGCTCAGTTGTTCCAATGTGATCTTTCAATTCGTGGACAGGCCGAGTTGCTGGTCGGGGAAGCAATCAACCGCCTCGGCCACGTCGCGATGCTGGTTCACAGTGCCAGTCCGCCACGCGACGAGAAGGACACTCTGATGTGCTTGAGTGACGAGACATGGGATAAGATGCACGAAGTGAACCTGCGATCGGGTTTTGCACTCGGACGCGGCCTGGCACGCCACATGATCGATGAGAAGATCCGTGGCCGGATGCTGTACCTTACGTCGCTGCATTCTGGTACGCCAAGAAACCTTCTACACTATTCGACGGCGAAGGCGGGTATGGTGATGCTGGTAAAGGAACTCGCCAAGGCGCTAGGCGCTCATGGCATTCGGGTGAATGCGCTTACGCCCGGAGCGGTTGCGGCAGGTGGTTTTAAACCCGCTGCCGATCTTGCGGCGAAGATTCCCCTCGGGCGCCTCGCTACGGCTGATGACATCGCCGCAATGGGCGTTCTGCTGATGAGCGATAAGCATGCCGGCTACGTGACCGGTGCGGAGATCGTTGTCGATGGCGGCCTGTCACTGCATAATTGGTTCACGCCGGCGATTGTCTGATTTTCTGGCAGGTCAGTTGACTTATAAAAACAGAAGGTACCATCAATCATTCCATGAGTACAATTTTTCATCTCACTTGCCCCGGAATTTGGCATAGTCCGGCTTTCTCTTTTCCAGGAAGGCTTTCTTGCCTTCTAGCGATTCGTCCGTTTCATAAAACATGCTGAGGCCGCCGACACCCAGGTTGGAGATACCCATCACACCGTCTGTCTCACCATGAAAAGCATATTTGAGCATCTTCAGGGCGGTGGGGCTTTTTTCCAATAGCTCCCGGCACCATTTATCGACTTCTTCGTCAAGTTTTTCCTGTGGAACGACCGCGTTGACGAGGCCCATGTCCAGCGCTTCTCTGGCCGTATAACGCCGGCACAAATACCAAATCTCCTTGGCCTTTTTAATCCCCACAGCCCGGGCGAGGTCCCCCGTGCCGTATCCGGGGTCAAAGCTTCCCACCCGTGGACCGGCTTGGCCGAACTGAGCTGTTTCGGAAGCAATGGAAAGATCGCAAACGACCTGAAATACGTTCCCTCCGCCAATGGCAAAGCCATTGACACGGGCAATAACCGGCTTGGGAATCGTACGGATCAAAAGAGATACCTGCTGCCATCCTACTTCCAGGGGCAGGGCGGCGACCGTTCCGATGTATCCACCCTTGTCACGAATCGATTGATCACCGCCGGTGCAAAATGCCTTGTCGCCTGCACCGGTGAAAACAACCACTCCCACATCCGTATCAACCCAGGCGTCGGTCAGGGCCTGGGTAAGTTCGTAGATTGTCACCGGTGTACAGGCATTGTATTTCTCCGGACGGTTGATCGTGATTGTGGCAACTCCCTCTTTTTTTTCGTAGATAATCTCCGTGAATTGCATGTCGCACCTCTTATTTTATCTTCTTTTTTAGATAAATCAGCATTACATGTAGGGAATAGGGGGGAAATGATCATCCCCCGAATTTCTTGGTATCATTTTATTTTACAGAGTTCTGAAAATGTTATATCAAAGAACACCGGTTGTATTATAAACCAGTGTCACACCATTTTGCCAGACAAATGAATTAGTAGAAATCATTGTTAATAAAGCAGAATATTCCAGTACAAGTTTCGAGGGCAAGTCAATACTGACACACGATATAGTCCGTGCATCATTTCTGATAATATTGCTTGAAAGCCGGCTGTTACCTGAAAAATCAGATGCCGACAACAAAAGAACCTACGGCAAAAGGAATCTATCATGATTACAGCAATCGTTATCATCTTCGTGGTCGCCTATGCGGCTATCGCCTTGGAACATCCGATCAAAGTCAACAAGTCGGCCTCGGCACTGCTGGCTGCCAGTCTGCTTTGGACAGTCTATGCAATGATGGCCGGCGACTTCAATCTGGTCGGAAAAAACCTGACCGAGTCTCTGGCCTCAACAGCACAGATCGTATTCTTTCTGATGGGGGCAATGACCATCGTCGAGCTGATCGATTCCCACAACGGTTTTGAAGTCATTACCTCGCGCATCAGCACCAAAAAGCTTTCCACCCTGATGTGGATGGTCGGCTTCGTTACCTTCTTCCTCAGCTCCGTTCTCGACAACCTCACCACGACCATCGTCATGATCTCACTGATGAAGAAACTCCTCAGGAACCATGACGACCGCCTCTTTTTTGCCGGCATTATTGTGATTGCCGCCAACGCCGGCGGGGCATGGACGCCAATCGGAGACGTCACCACCACTATGCTCTGGATCGGCGGACAGATAACAACTCTAGCCATTATGAGAGGTCTTTTCATCGCCTCGATGATTAACATGGTCATACCACTTCTGGTCGTAAGCTATATGCTCAGGGGGAAGGCGATCGTTCCCCCCAAGAATGTCACTGATACCCGGGGAAACACGACCACCTTCGAACGGAATTTGATATTCTTTATGGGAATTGGAACCTTAGTGGCGGTACCGGTTTTCAAAACCGTAACCCACCTTCCCCCCTTCATGGGAATACTCTTCGGCGTCGGGATTCTCTGGCTGGTCGGCGAGTTGATCCATCGCTCCAAATCAGAAGAACAAAAGGAAAAGCTTGTTCTTGCCGCCGCCCTCAAACGAATCGACATGAGTTCTATCGTTTTTTTCATCGGCATCCTCCTCGCCGTTGCTTCCCTTGAGCACACTCATGTTCTCAGCGGATTGGCCGCCTGGCTGGACAAGACCATCGGCCGCCAGGATGTAATTGTCATTCTCATCGGCCTGGTCAGTGCCATCGTAGACAACGTCCCTCTGGTGGCGGCATCAATGGGAATGTATAGCTTAATCCAGTATCCGCCGGACAGTTTTCTCTGGGAATTCATAGCTTACTGTGCCGGAACCGGTGGCTCGATCCTGATTATCGGATCGGCGGCGGGAGTAGCCGCCATGGGCTTAGAGAAGATCCACTTCTTCTGGTACGCCAGGCGCATTGGCGGGCTGGCCCTGATCGGCTATTTCAGCGGCATCGCCGCCTACATCATTCAGTACAGGCTGCTGCACTGATAAGAAGTGCACTACTTTAAGTCTTCAAAGGACAACAATGATGGTCAGGCTACCGGAAATATTAAGAAAGGGCTGGAATACGCCATTCATATTGGAGAATATGTGATTTCTCTGTTATTTTTTTAACATCAAGAATAAAAATCGTCTTAGTCCATATAACTTATAAAGAAGGCTACAGCCGAATTTCATGGTCAAGTCCATTGTGGAAGAGGCTGGTGTGACGATGCCCAGTTTCTTCGGTTACATGTTCAAATACACTATTCCTATTCTTGTTGTTTTGTTTATTGTTATGACGTTTGTTTTTTGCTAGAATCAACGAAATTGTAGAATATTGTCAACATTTAAAATCCAGAATACATGAACGGCTAAACCTTGTTCATTATAACATTAGTCTTTGTCAGGCAGCATTAGTTTTTCTCACAATATAAAAAAAAGAAAGGAGAAGCAAGATGGTAAAGAAAGCAGCAAAAGTAGGACAATATGATTTGCAGATGCCGGATATCAAAAAGGCGGATATTCTGATTGTCAAGGATGAAAACTTCAAGCCGGCATATGTCTGTCTTGTAACCGGAGCAGCGAGCGGCATCGGCAGGGCGGTAGCTCTGGCCATGGCAGTCAATGGACTTACTGTGGCGGCTTTGGATATGGATGAAGCCGGTGGCAAAGAGACCGTCATAATGGCAAAAAAGTTGGGCGGCAACGTCCAGTTTATCAAAACCGATCTCACGAACGATGCCCATATTGAAAACTGCGTCCGGCAGGCGGCAAAGCTGGGCAGCATCAAGTTTCTTGCTAATATCGCTGGTCTGCAGCATATTGATTCGGTGGAAAATTTCCCCATGGCCAAATATGATCTGATGCAAACGATCATGCTGCGGGCACCATTTTATCTCTCCAAACTGGTTATTCCCCACATCAAAAAGAGCAAAAATGGCGTGGGTGCCGTTGGTAATATGACCTCCATTCATGCTCATATTTGCACAATGAATAAACCGGTCTACAATATTACCAAATTCGGCCTCCGCGCCCTCTCCCAGTCCATCGCGGCTGAAGGTGAGGGGAAAATCCGTTCTTTCTCCGTCAGCACTGGCTTTATCAAAACGCCACTGGCTTTAAATCAGATTCCAGCGCAAGCTCTCCAGCGCGGCATTACGGAAGAAGAAGTGGTGGTAAATGTCATGCTGGGAAAATCAAGAATTAAGGAAATGATGAATCCTGTGGAAGTGGCTAATTTATTTGTGTTTGGGTTTTCCAAGCATGGTAAATATCTGGTCGGCAACGATCTGCTTTTCGACGGTGGTGTCGTAAAAACATATTAAATCAACGAAATATGTTTTGGCATTTCCCTAAATCCACATGGCTCTTTTATCAGAGCCATGTGGATTTTTTAGAATCTTTTATAAGTCAAATTCAATAATCTCTAACTTATGATCTTGAGAATTTGGGGTTCTTTCCTTTCCAGCGGAGCTGGAATTGATTGGGGATAGCCAATTATCAGCGGCGTTATGATGCTATAATTATCGGGTAAACCGATTTCCTCTCTTATTTTAGAATCTCGAATATTGCCGCCAAAACCGATCCAGCATGCACCCAGTCCTCTGTTCGCTGCTGAGAACATCAGATAACTTACAGCCAGAGCGCAGTCAACATCGATAGAATTAATATCACTGGAACCGACAACATAAATAACGCTGGGAGCATTATAAAAAATATTGAATGTTTCATCTTTCAGAATTGTTTCGTACCGTTCGCTAAATGCGCCTGGGCTTTTTTTAAAGTCGTCAAGCAGATTTTTTTTGCATTCATCAGATATTCTTTTCATCATTTCCCTGTTTTGAATGACTATGAAATTACAGGGCTGACCATTGCTGGCCGATGGAGCAAGACACGAATCTTTAATGATCTCTTTAATTATTCCTAGCGGAACATCTTTTTGCTGAAAATCACGAATGGATCTCCTGTTCTTTAAAAGATCATGAAAAGGCATCATCACACTTCTCCTCTTTTATGTTTGTCATATTTCAATCGTTTCTGTTATAATGCGCTCCTAATTGAGTACCGGACATATTTTTAAATATCAAGAATAAAATCACCTTAATTCACATAACTCGTAAAGGAGGTTACAATGGAATTAGGAACTGCCGTCAGGGAACGGCGCAGCATTCGAAAATTCAAACCGGATGATGTTTCCCCAAATTTGGTCAGGGAAATTATTGATGCGGCACGTTGGTCGCCCTCCTGGGGCAATACCCAGCCCTGGGAATTTTATGTTTTGACAGGTCAGTCCCTGGCAAAGTTCAAAGAAATGAATATGGAAAAACCAGCTTCCGGTGAAGCACCCTCCCCCGATGTAACGATGCCGGAAAACTGGCCGGAAGCCCAGAAAGCCCGTTATAATGAATTGGGCAAAGCAGTCTTTACTGCTCTGGGAATTAAAAGAGAAGACAAGGCATCCCGTAACCAACACTATCAGAACATGATTACGTGCTTTGGCGCCCCGTGCCTGATCTTAGCGTGTATATCCCGGAACAATGTCGTCGAATATCCAATGCTGGACATCGGCATTATCAGCCAAACAATCTGCCTGCTGGCTCATGATAGAGGACTCGGCACCTGTCTCCTAGCCACCGTTGCGAGTTACCCTGACGCCATAAGAAAAATCACCTCGATCCCGGATGATAAAAGAATAATCGTGGGTATTGCCTTGGGTTATCCCGATCTGACTTTTCCGATCAACCATATCGACAGGAAAAGGGCGGAAATCTCCGAATTTGTCCATTGGGTGGAATAAAATATCGAAGTTAAAGGAAAAGGATTACTTTAATAACCGCCAGAATAATCGCCTGGAAAAAGTTTATCAGGGGATTGAGTGCACCGACATATAGCAGACCAATAACGATAAAAAAGCCGAAAGGCTCAATTTGATAAAGTATGCGGTTAAAAGACTCCGGCGTAAATCCCATAAGAATTTTCGAACCGTCCAGCGGCGGAATAGGAATAAGGTTAAAGGCCGCCAGCATAATGTTGATATACGCCAGCAGGTTAATGATCTGATATATCATACTACCGGGTTCGGGAGAAAGCAGCCTCAATAACAGCAGTGCAATAAAAGCGATGATAATATTGGCCGTAATACCGGCGGCAGATACCAGAATTAGACCCTTGCGCTGACTGGACACCGGTATATTTGCCAGATTAACGGGAACAGGCTTGGCCCAGCCGAAGCCGACAATCAGAAGCATCAAACTGCCGATAGGATCAAGATGCTTAATAGGATTGAGAGTCAAACGTCCCAGCCATTTGGCCGTGGCATCACCCATCCGGTAGGCCACCCAGCCGTGAGCCAGTTCGTGGAAAATCACGGAATACAACAGTAGCACCGACAAAACCAGAAAGGATAAAGGATCTTTGAGCAATAAATTTATTAGTCCCATAATTGTCAGAACTCCTCTTCCCGTACAATCTCGTTTTTGACCGTTGAGAGCAGCTCCTGTAATACAGGCAGGACATCAGTGCGAAATCTTCCGGCGACGAGAAGATACATGATGTCGTCACCGACATTCAGCATACCACTATTGATCCAAGCCCGAATTGCAGCAATTCCTTCACGCTTTCTGAGCCTGTTCACGCAAACATCCAGCGCTTCTTGATTGTAGGATAACTGCATGGTCTTGACCGGCTTTCCATCTTTTGCGGTACCGCGCACGACACCGTTATGGACAAGAATCATACCCACCGCTGCCGGATCATTGTCTTTTTTGATTTCTTTAATCCAGTCATCTACCATGGCAAGCCCCTTTATTCCAAGTATCCTTTTTTTATTTCATAAAAACATCAAAGAGTCCACAGACTATTTAAAACATCCTTTAACAAGTTATCGTATATGTTTGCAATATCCCGAACTGGAACCGACAATGTCCGGAGGAACATGCTGGCCATTACTTCGGCCTTCCAGCATGCCAGAAACAGCAAACAAACCGGGGTCACACCCTTCAAAACATCTACACAATGTAAAAGGACTTCCCTTCGGAAGTCCTCTTACATATATATTGGATCTAGACTAATTAAGCGCCGTAAAAAAGTGCTAAAACCAGCCTAGACCCCAAAAAATCAAATAACCGTTAATTTAATATGTTAATGCCCGGCAGGGAAAAATGTATAACTTACCCATACCAGTCCAACAAGCAGAACCACTCCCAGGATAAGACTCCAGGCTATCAATTTTTTTTCAATAGGCAGTAGCGGTTCATACTCCATTTTTTCCATTTCATCTTTAATTTTAATGTCAGCCATTAGAAAACTCCTTTGATAATAAATTATTTAACAAGCGGAGGCAAAACCCCATTGAAGAATATCCATGATATTGCCAGCCCTATCCAGATGATAAAACCGAACAAAGCTATAACATAAACCAGCATCAGCTTTCCGATGCCCTCTTCCCAGAGTTTCTTGAAGTTAGAAGCCAGTCCGATGGAGAAGAAAGTCATTGCGAAAAATAGTTTTCGAAATACATCGGTCTCAGAGCTGGAGAGGGATATTTTCGATTTTACTTCCGGCCAATTAAGCCCGATGACGAGCATAATAAGGAAAGTTACAAAATAGCCGATGACAAATTTGGGGAAGCGATCCCATATTTCTCCGGCCTGGGCTTTATCGCCTTCCTTAGGATTGATCTTGGTTGTCCATATTATGGCCAGTATGAACGCCCATATTCCGATGAAGATGTCGATGAAAATTTTAACCGTAGTGGCTGTTCCTACAACCCATCCCGGCTGATAATTTATGCCCTGTGCTGCGTTCTTGGCATATATGAGAGATTCCACTATCTGACCACTGGCTACAGCCGCTCCGTCAGTTTTAACAGCAAGACCCATCCATGCCCCGGCGACAAGCGGCTGGTTGGGAATAAATTCCGCTGCAACAAACGGCAGTATTATCAGTTCAACTACTGCAAAAATAACAACAAGAGAGGAAACCATGATCGGAACTATCGGACGTGCGCGGATAGCTCCCCCTGTGGCAATAGCTGCGGATACGCCGCATATTGATATACCGGAAGCAAGGGGTGCAGACCATTCACGGCTGAACTTAAAATACTTTCTGGCGATCAAATAAACAATTGCCCAATAGATCAGATAAGCTTCAACAATAGCGCAAAGTCCCCTGAACATCATCGATGTCGCCAGGCCCAGTTGCTCGGCAGATTTCACTCCGAGCCCAACACCCATTATTACAATGGCTGTTTTGATAAACCATTCCGGCCTGGCCGCCTCTTTAAGTGAATCAGCAAATTTCGGCATAAAGTTGCCGAAAAAGAGACCAACAAGAAGAGCCAGAATCAATCCTGCCTCACCTGTCAGCTTTAATGACCAGGATAGCTTGAAATTTTTCAATTCGCCGGGTGTCTGCGCAGCAATTACTGCATAATGTCCAAGTACGGTGCAGAGATATGTTACCCAGAAAATTATCGTAAAACCATAGATGAATTTTTTTAAGTCATAACCAAGCGCTTTCGCACCCACGATCAGTATACCGAGAACCGCAAAGAAAGTTAAAATTATTGATGCTACCGGATTGAGTCCCGCGTAGGCCTTTGATGCGGGAGCTATGGATTTTGTAAAATCCATCCACACTTTAGGTGTTACCACCCATCCCAAGAGATCAAGACCTGAAAGTGATCCCAGGGAAAGCATGAAAATAAATAATCCCAGCCACACGGACCACCAGTCCTCGGTCTTGAAAAGACCATGCTTGCTGCTCATAGAAACCTCCATTATTGATGATTTTTAAAGTTAATAAAAACTATCAGTAAGAAATCCCCTCCTTTCTTAAATAAAAAGGTCTATGCCTTTAAAGAGCAACACTTTAACCGCTTTAATAAACACCAGCACATGAATGAATATCACGTATCAACGACTCGCAGTTCGAGCAGGATAGTGTACAACCATTATTGCATTTCCGGTTCGGGTAATCGCTGAACGCCTGAATTATCTGAACGTTGAAATTAATTAAGGTCTTGCAGGAATAATGAAGGGGTAAAGGAAAATTATTTTTCGACTGGTCGAATTTAAATTTTCCTATGGATAAAGAAGTCTCAAGAAACTTCATGGAGCTCCCCCTGTGGATATTGAGTTCGCCTATGAGTATCTTTGATAAGACATTGCTTTTATGAGTTGTACTATACGAAAGCCGGTCTTGTGTGTCAAGGAAATATGCTGCAAATGTTAGTAGCAAATAGAAAAGTCCTATTTTGTAGCACATGATATGTCCGCTTTTAACAATGCTAAGGGAAAGGGGCGGAGGGCGTAGCCCGAAGCCCCTTTCCTTTGATTTCGGCGAGCGGCGGACTTACGCTGCCTTTT
>CAIVQG010000073.1 GCA_903907985.1 uncultured delta proteobacterium | reverse complement strand
TCCAAATCCTGGACCAGTAAGCATTACAGCTTCGTTATCGGTAACAAAAGAAATTGACATAACAGCTCCCGGAAATCCTACGCTATTGCCATCTATTCTCGGTATGACTGGAAACTATTTAGCTCCAGCATCAGCCACAGCCGCATTCACAGTAATTTCCAACGCCGCGGGCGGATTCGACATGAAGATCTACGCTTCCCAAGCCCATGCCTTGTATCTCGGCACGCCATCAGACCAATATTTTAATGATTATGCGCCAGCTTTAACAGGCACGCCAGATGTAACGTGGGTTTCCCCTGCCTCATTTACTGCATGGTTTGGGTACTCAGTTTTGGCCGGAACATCAGCTGATGCCGATCAGGCATTCAAATATTCAGGCACATGCAATAATGCTGTCGGAACCAATTCCATATCAAACTGTTTTTTTGGAATGACAACCACCCCCGGCACAAGAATTATCCACCGCACAAGCTACACAAGCTCCACCGGCCAGGTTGAAACAGTTAAATTCTTAGCGGAATCCCGCCAGGCATTCTTGAAGGAAGGAACTTATTCAGCAACAATCACAGCGACAGTTTTAAATAACTAATTAAAAATATTTTAAAGAATAATTAAAAAATTCTAAAATGAAAAAAAACTCCAAGGCTCTCGTATTTTTATTAATAATAGCTTTCTGTTTTTCTGTCGCCGGAACAGCTTCTGCTTACGTGGTTGAAGATTTACATCTTTCCACTTCCGGTTCTATTATTGTGGGTCCTGGAAAAACGGAAATGCTACTTTCCCCTGGAGATACATATACATTTGAGTCGACAGTGGCTAACGTTAGCGGAATGACTAAGATAATAGACTTTAAGACTGAAGATATGTCCGCTTCTACTAAATCTGACGAAGCACTTACCTTTTTAGGGAATGCAAAGGGTCCATATTCTATAATGGATTATGTGAAGCCTGAGCAAAGTCAAATTACTTTGGCTACGGGTCAGCGCGTAAGGATGCCAGTTACAATAACAATTCCAAAAAATGCCGAGCCTGGAGGATTATATGGTGGCTTAATGGTATCTGCCACTAACGTGCCAACTGCGGCACAAATTCAAGCAGGCGTCGCATCCGGGCAAGTCAATCTTATAACCCGAGTTGCTTCGCTTCTATTTATCACGGTAAAGGGAGATATTGTGCAGAATGGAGCGCTTAAAGATTTTAAAACAAATTCTAATTTTTACGAACAAGGCCCTATTAATTTTGAGATAACTTCTACAAACACAGGAAATACGCACTTGGACCCATATGGATCTATTGAAATTAAGGATACATTCGGCAGGAATATCGATACCAGGGAAGTTGACCCATGGTTTGTGATGCCGAAATCAGAGAGAACTAGGGAAATGGCATGGAATTCCTCTTTCCTTTTTGGAAAATACACGGCGATTTTAACAATGAACAGGGGATATAATAATATTGTTGATACCAAGTCGATTAATTTCTGGATAATTCCTTGGAAGTTGGTTACTATCGGTTTGATTTTGCTAGTACTTATTATTTTCTTCTTCGTATGGATATTCAGCCACATCCAGTGGAAGAAAAACGAACCGACAAATCCTCCAAGCATAAAAAGCACTCCGCCGCCGCCAGGAATGACTGTTTAGAAAATAAAAACGCCCCGATGGGGGCGTTTTTTAATATTGAAAAAATATTTGCATGATGATAATATGTAAGTATGAATGCCAAATCAATAATAAAATTATGCTCGATTGTCGGCGCAATTTTCATTGCAGGATATTTAGCCTTTAATCTTATTTCAGAAAATATTTCAAGGCAGAATAACGATCAGTCTTTTTGCACCCAGAAATGCAGCTATAGCCAATATTCATATTTTTGGGAATTTACCGGAGGAAACGGCGAAATTGGTTTTACTACTAAAGACGAATGCCTGAAATATTGCATAAAACAGAGAGAAGGATATGCATATCGCTTTATAAGCGAAAGTTACGCGTCCGTAATTTCTTCTCCGCCCCTTTCTACTGTGTTGAAGTTTTTAAAGATAAATAAGTGATAAAAAAGTTATCCACAGGTTTAAAATTGGACATATTGATTTAGTTTGATAATAAGTTTACAATTTATTAATATAAGCATTAATATAATCATCGAAAAGATGAAAAAGATATTTAAGAAGGTTTGCAACATAACCTTGCTCTCAATATTGTTAATAGGAGTTACATATTTCAGCTTGGCTCCGGCAGTGATACAAGCTGTTTATCCAAATCCTGGACCAGTAAGCATTACAGCTTCGTTATCGGTA
>CAIVQG010000072.1 GCA_903907985.1 uncultured delta proteobacterium | reverse complement strand
AGTCTTTTTCATGATCTGTGACCTCCTGAGAGTCTGTTTGTTTTGCCTTATTCTATTGGAAGTATCGTGCCAAAAACCAGAAGATCAAACAATTCTTTATAACATCATGATAATACAGGACAATAATCGCTGATGGGCAGCCCGGATAAATATGACTTGCCCTCATCTTCTCTGTTTCTTTAAATGAAATGTTCAAATGGGTTGAACGAAATGTGAAAAACAATATAAAAACGGCTCAAAATAAATAGAATAAACGAAATGTGCTCCGGCTCTATCTTTAGTGCCCCTAGAACTATAAGGATAGTGAAACCAAGGATATTTCTACATTTTTAACGGATATTTCGTTGACAGACAACGGATGTTTCCCTATACTCATTAACTAAGTGGGAATATTAATTAATCGCTGAAGGTGCTTGTGGCAGCTAGGATAAAGGACAATCCATTTTTGAAAGCACTTAAGTATATTCACATCTTTCCTGAGAACGATCCGAAGCAGGTGCTGCGCATCCGTCGCTTCTTTATGGCCTTGACCGTCTATGTTCTCTGCGTTATTCTGGCTTATTGCTCATATCTGGTGGGCGTTATGGAGTGGCAGGCGATTGCCGGCTTCCTGATCATTATTCCCATCATCAATATTATCTTATACATTGTTTTTCGCACCGGACTTAATCTGAGAATGTCTGATCCCAGTCTGACGTCCATACAAATCTGTGCCGGTATCCTTGTCACTATGTATGGAATGTATTATGCCAATGAGTCCCGCGGCGTCCTGTTGCTGGTCTATATAATTATTCTTCTATTCGGCATCTTCCGCCTTAATTACCGCCATTTTTTATATGTCAGTCTTTTCACGCTGCTGACGTACGGAGGTGATATTGCTCTGCTCCATTACTTTCGTCCTGATGGAGTCAATTTTCACATAGAATATCTACAATGGTTTGTGTTGGCCCTTGTCCTGGTTGCTTTTTCCGTCATTGGGGGATATATCAGCGCTCTTCGACAACACTTGAGCATCAGTCGTTCTAATCTGCAAAAATCAATTTTGACCATCCGGGAATTGTCCATCCGTGATGAACTTACCGGTGTTTATAACCGTCGCCATTTCATGGATCTTCTTGAATATGAGAAGAACAGGGCATCACGCGGCGGCGCCCTGTTTGCGATTGTCATGCTGGACATTGACAACTTCAAGGATGTAAATGATAAATATGGCCATATTAGCGGAGATGAAGTATTAAGAAAAGTCACCAAAGCTATTGGGAATGCCCTTCGCAGCACCGACTTTTGCGGCCGCTATGGAGGCGATGAGTTTCTGCTTGTCCTGACACAAACAGATATTAACGCGGCGATGATCTGTGCCGAACGTGTCCGTTCCAGTATTGAACGGAGCGTGTTTCCTGATCTGGGAACGGATGTCAGAATTACAGTTTCTTTAGGTCTGACGGAATATCATGTTCGGGAAGACATCGGTAAAATGATTGCCCGGGCTGATGAGGCTCTTTATCTTGCAAAAAAATCCGGCCGCAATCGCTTGGAACTGATCGTTTAACAATCGGCTTTCCTCGATTTAATCGTCGATGCCGGTTCAACCTTTCGGAATAAGCAAATCATGAATTATTAAATTGATCTCGAGCAAAATAATTCCCCGCCGGGCAATCTGATGCCGACAGGGAAAGCGCCTTTATTAGGGATGGGGACAACATATTTACATTGACATGGCCATTGCCTTCCCTTATAAACTGTGGGCAAAATATGGAAGCAAAACAGGAGACATTTTATGAAAAAATCGGCAATATTTATTGTTCTTTTGGTGATCCTCTCTCTGGGCATTTGTGGTTGCAGCAAAGATGATTCATCGCAGATCAAAATCGGCGTCATTGCTGAGCTGACCGGCGATGTCCCGGCCGTGGGCGCCTCCTGCAAAAATGCCGCAGAAATGGCTGTTGCCGAAGTCAACGATGCGGGTGGCATTCAACTGGGCGACAAGAAATATAAAATCAAATTAATTATCGAGGATAATGCCGGGAAGGCAGACCAATCGGCATCATCCGCGCAAAAGTTGATTACTCAGCAAAAGGTTACGGCGATTGTCGGCCCCAACGCCAGCCGCTATGCATTGCCAGCTGCGGAAATTGCAGAATCGGGCAAAGTAGTCTTGATCACCCCCTGGTCCACCGCGCCGAAAGCCACTCTGGATTCCAAAACAGGCGCTTCCAAAAAATATGTCTTCCGCGCCTGCTTTATCGATCCGTTTCAGGGAGGTGTGCTGGCCAAATTCGCGCTGGGCAATCTCCAACTGAAAAAAGCGGCTGTCCTCTATGACGTTGCTTCCGAATACAACAAAGGCATCGCTGAAATATTCAAGGACGTCTATGAGAAAAACGGCGGCAAGGTCGTCGCTTTTGAAACCTATACCACCAACGATAAGGATTTTTCTTCCCAGTTGACTAAAATCAAACAGGCTGCGCCGGAAGTTATTTTCCTGCCCAACTATTACAGCGAAGTACCCCTGCAGATTCAGCAGGCCAAGCGACTGGGCATCACCGTCCCGTTTATCGGTTCCGATTCCTGGGGTTCTGAAGAACTGATTAAGCTCTGCGGTAAAGACTGCAACGATTATTATTTCAGTACTCATTATGCAGCCGATGCCTCGACAGATGCGACGAAGAAATTTATCGCCAGTTATAAAGCCAAATATGGAACCACACCGGATGATGTGGCCGCTCTGACCTATGATTCATTCGGGCTCTTGTGGCAGGCACTGAAAACAGCCGGAAAAAACGATCGCCAGGCAGTGCGTGACGCTTTGGCTAAAATTCCGCTCTACGACGGCGTGACAGGTAACATGCAATTTAAAGAAGGTTCCGGCGACCCGGTCAAGAGCGCCGTAATTTTAAAAATCAAGGATGGGAAGTTCAGCTGGTTTGCGAACGCTAAACCATAACGGCTTGTTAAAATGCCCATATACAGCGTTGCGCTTCAGCTTCAGTCACTGCGGCCTACGCAAAAGTAGGCCGCATTCCTAAAGCTTCGCGCGCCTTGTCTCTGGGACATTTGACCAAGCCTTATCTAAGTTGTCATTCCCGCTTTTGCCCTTCAGGGTGCGGAGGTGGGAATCCAGTGTTAACAATATAATTTCTTGATTCCGGCTCGGTGGCCGGAATGACAGAACAAAGGAAGACATTTAACCACTCTATGGTCTATGTATTTCAACAAGCTCTCAACGCCCTGCAGCTGGGCAGCATCTATGCCCTGATTGCCCTGGGCTATACGATGGTCTATGGCATTTTGACCATGATCAATTTCGCCCACGGCGATTTGTTCATGATCGGCGCTTTTTTCTGTTTCCTGATTGCTTTTTATCTTAAGCTGTCCTTTGTCCCGACACTGCTTTTATCCATGCTCGGTGTGGCCTGTCTGGGTGTGATTATCGAACGGCTGGCCTACAAGCCGCTGCGTAAGGCACCGCGGGTGTCGGCGATCATTACCGCGCTGGGCGTAGGCCTCTTTCTAGAGAACTTCACACTGGCGCTTAGTCCCTATCCCAAACATATTCCACCGCTTCTGGAAAACACGACCTGGACGGTGGGTTCGCTTTCCCTTTCTTCATTGCAGATAATTGTCATTGTCCTTTCGCTTGTTCTGATGCTTATTTTAGATTTTATCGTGCAGCGAACCAAGGCCGGCATGGCCATGCGCGCCATTTCCTGGGATAAGACCATTGTCCCGCTTATGGGCGTACCGGTGAATAAAATAATCTCGTTGACATTTGCCATTGGTACGGGACTCGGTGGCGCTGCCGGAATGATGTATGCGCTGGCCTATCCGGTGATTGATCCTTACATGGGCATCATGGTGGGCTGGAAGGCGTTTATTTCCGCCGTGGTTGGCGGCATCGGCAATATCCGCGGTGCAATGATCGGCGGGTTTATTCTGGGCGCGGTGGAAATTATGGTGGCCGCATTTTTTCCGTCCACTTATCGCGACTTTGTGGCTTTTACGCTTCTGTTGATTTTGCTGATCGTTCGGCCTTACGGCATCCTGGGTAAGCCCCAGCCGCAAAAGGTGTAGCCATGACAAAACTCTCCGCCGCCTATTTTGCACTGCTCAAGCACTGGCAAACGCTTACCGGCTATAAATATTTCTGGCCGGTCTTTCTAATCGCGGGGCTGGCATTTTGCGCGGCCGCCTCGGCCAGCGAATTTCTGGATTTATATCTTCAGCTGATTTTAATTTACGTCGGCATCAACATTATCCTCACCGTCAGCCTGAATCTGATCAACGGTTATATGGGCGAGTTCTCCGTAGGACATGCCGGTTTCATGGCCGTCGGTGCCTACGTTGCTTCCCTCTTGACTGTTCATGTCTTTCCGCCGGGCGCTGTAAATATTCTTTTTCCCCTGGCGATCCTGGCCGGAGGAGTCGGCGCTGCGCTTATTGGCTTTCTGGTGGCGATACCCTCTTTTAAAACACGCGGGGATTATCTGGCCATTGTCACACTGGCCTTTTGCATGATTGTGAAATCAGTTCTGGAAAATATCGACGCCGTCGGCGGGCCGCGGGGGCTACTGGGCATGGAAAAGCTCACCACCCTGCCGTGGGTATTTTTCTGGACTGTGCTTTCCGTCTGGGTGATCCGCAACCTGGTTTATTCCAATTTCGGGCGCGGCGTTTTGTCCATCCGCGAAGATGAAATCGCCAGCGATCTGATGAGCGTCAATACGCGCCAGGTCAAAATAATCGCCTTTGTCGTTTCCTCTTTTTTTGCGGGAATAGCCGGAGGCCTGTTTGCACATGCGCTGCAATTTATCAATCCGCGCATGTTTGACATTCTCAAATCCACCGATATTTTGATCATGGTATACTTAGGCGGCATCGCGTCCATTTCCGGATCGATCATCGGTGCGGTCATTTATACAATCCTGCTGGAAATTCTGCGTCCGTTGGGTATCTGGAGAATGGTGCTCATGCCGCTCATGCTGGTTTTGCTGATGATCTACCGTCCGCGCGGCATCATGGGCTTAAGGGAAGCCCGCCTGTTTATACCGCTGCGCGATCTGGTGACGGAAAAACTCTGGCGGCAAAAGAAAAAGGAGGCGCCCGATGCCTCTGCTTGAAATATTCAGACTCACGCACCGGTTTGCCGGCCTTTGTGCTGTTTCTGACTTCAATTTTTCCATCGAGCCGCATGAACTTGTCGGCGTCATCGGCCCCAATGGGGCAGGGAAGACTACTGTTTTCAATCTGATTACCGGTGTTTATAAAGCCAGCGAAGGCAGCATCAAGCTAAACGATCGGGAACTGGTAGGCCTTACACCGCATCAGATCACGAGATCGGGCATTGCCCGTACCTTTCAGAATATCAGGATTTTCAAAGAGCTGAGTGTGCTGGACAATGTCCGCATTGCGCACTATGGCCAGATTGCCTACACGCCCGCCGAGGCGCTCCTGCACATCGGCCGCTTCCGCGCCGAAGAAAAACGCATCACTAATCTCTCACTCGATTTACTGGCTATCTTCAAGCTTGACGATTCCGCCAATGAAAAAGCCAAAAACCTGCCGTATGGTTTGCAGCGCCGCCTGGAGATTGCCCGGGCGCTGGCCACCCGGCCTGCGCTTTTGCTGCTGGACGAACCGGCCGCCGGAATGAATCCCAACGAAATTATCCAGCTTATGGAATTCATCCGGTGGATTCGCCAGACGTTTTCCGTTACCATCATTTTGATTGAACACCAGATGCGTCTGGTGATGGGCATTTGCGAGCGCCTGGTGGTGCTCGATTTCGGCGCGACTATCGCGGCAGGATTACCGTCTGAAATTCAAAAGAACCCTAAAGTGATGGAAGCCTATCTAGGCGTGGAGGTGGCTTCATGACCAGCGCCAATCTCCTTCTTTCTGTTTCCGGTTTAAGTGTTTCCTACGACAGCATCAGGGCAGTGAATGACATTTCTTTTGATGTCGCGCGCGGAGAAATAGTCACGCTGATCGGCGCCAACGGTGCGGGAAAGTCATCAATACTAAGAGCCATTTCCGGCCTGATCCCCTACCAGGGCAGCATCATGTATGCAGGGAAAGATTTAAAAAACATTGCTGCCGATCAGATTGTTGCTACCGGCGTTGCCCATGTGCCGGAAGGCCGGGGCATCTTCGGCAACCTCACTGTGCTGGAAAACCTGAAAATCGCGTGCTGGCAGCGCAAAGACAAGTCAAAAATCGCCGCCGATCTGGAACACGTCTTTGAATTGTTCCCCCGTCTGCGCGAACGCGGCAAGCAATTGGGCGGCATGCTCTCCGGCGGTGAGCAGCAGATGCTGGCCGTGGGCCGCGCACTCATGACCGACGCGCAAATGCTTCTGCTGGACGAACCGTCCATGGGACTCTCGCCCGTTTTGGTGCGGGATATTTTTAAAATAATTCAAGACATCAACCGGGCGGGGAAAACCATTCTGCTGGTCGAACAAAACGCCAATATGTCCCTGCACATCGCTTCGCGCGGCTATGTTCTGGAAACCGGCCGCATTGTCCTTTCCGGAACAGGGAAGGCATTGACGGGGAATCCCCGCGTCAAGGAAGCATATCTGGGAGGATAGGTGTTTAAAATGTCGGTTGTCACGACAAATAGTTGTTTTTGCTTATCCAACGCCAGCGGGAGTGTCGCATAGCGATGGGGGTGGAAGTAACTCAGGGTGGACATTCAGGATATTTCCTTGATTTTATTTTATTAGTTCTTTATATTTCAACACGAAAGAGTATTTTGCAAAGATATGGCATTAGGGCAATGAGCCTGATTACTTAAATTCCATGTCATTTCATGTAGGTATCTGATATTTCTGGAAAGCTGAAAAAAAGAAAACAATTCCCTGCCGATTTGCTGAAGGAGCTTAATCTTTAAAATACCAGGGCGCTGTCCATAATTACAAGAGTTATATAAATCAGAAATAGAATTAAATATTAATAATAGGAGAGAGACCATGCCTGACTACAGGGTTAAAATCAGCGAGACTAAAGATGAGGAGGTGGAACAGCATCATTATTTAGTCACTGCCAAAGACGAAGCTGAGGCGAAAAAGTACACCATGAAGTTTATGGAGCGCTTCATTGACGATGACAATGATCCGGAAATGATCGAAGATGGATATACATTTTACAATAAAGCAGTGATTGTTAAACTCGAGTCCATCAAAGAGACGACAAAACAGCAGTTCAAAGAGTTTCTGCTGAAGATCCACACCATCGATATGACTTGAACCGAAGAGAGAGTGACGCGGAAAAAGCGTCCCTCGGAATTCCTTGTTTACTATCGTCCCCATGTCCACTGATGGTCCTGACCGTTTTACCTGGCCGCTATTTCCTCCACGCGGGTGCGGTACTGGATAATTAATTTAAGCATATCCTTGGCAAAAGCGGAATGAAGTTGGATGTCATCGTAATTGGGGGGGGTGAACCAATTTTTGCAGCATCAGTCCGTCCGCATCAAACCAGCGTGCTACCAGAGCAGCGAAGAAAAATCACCTGGGGTGGTTCAACAATTCGGTTAAAGCCCCGCTCCATGCCCTGTTCAGCGGTAGAAGCACCTGCAGCACCGCTGCTCCAACCGCTGTATATTATTGTATCAGACCGGCGATTGCGGCGCCATATCCAGGTAGCGCTGGTAGCTTTTCATTGCCGATGTATAATCAAAGGATTTGGACTGCGCACTCCCCAGGTTGTAATAAATCTCCGGCCAATCCGGCGCCAATCCTGCCGCCTGTTCAAACTCCTTTACCGCAAGATCAGTGCCTCGCAATTATAGGGAAGGTTATCTTTGATTAAGATAGATCGCCGAAAAAAGAATTAATTAGAACCGTTGTCCCCTTAATTACCTTCCGATTTTTCTCCGAATCGGCCATGCTTTCCGAGGCCGGACGCAAAACTTTTCGCACCGGCGAGAGTTTCTCCTCCCGCTATCACGTCCATACCCAGTCGGAATTCAAGGGCCATGGCATCGTCTATAGGCAGATCAAAACCGCGATAAACGGCCTCTCTGTCACTGCGCATGCAGGATTGGGGAAAAGCAGCGATTTGAGCAGCCAGCGCTTCGGCTTCACTGCGGCCTTTGCCCCGTTCCACAACCCGGTTGGCCAGCCCCATGGCATGGGCTTCTTCCGCGCTTACGGCACGTCCGGTGATGATCATGTCCAGAGCGCGGCTCATGCCGATTAGTCGGGGCAGGCGCTGAGTGCCGCCGTCGATCAGGGGAACTCCGAAACGCCGGCAAAAAACCCCGAAAACCGCATCCCGCTCGGCAACACGCAGATCACACCAGCAGGCCAATTCCAGACCTCCGGCCACGGCATAACCTGATACTGCTGCTATAACCGGTTTGGACGTCTTCATGCGACTGGGACCCATCGGCCCAGGTTTGGACATGTCCACGTTCAGGTTGTTGGCCTTGTTCTCATTTATCCCGGAGACAGCCTTCAGATCTGCACCGGCGCAAAAATTACCCCCGGCTCCCCATAAAACGGCAGCCAGAAGCGTATCGTCGTTCTCAAAATCATCGAAGCACTTGACAAACTGTTCTGCTGTTTCCCTGTCCACAGCATTTCGGCGTTCCGGCCTGTTGATAATTATTGTGCAGACGTTGTCCTGTTTTTCCATTAGTACTTTCATAAAACTGTCTCCCTTCTTCAAGCCGCAATTGATCACTCACGATTGATGTTAATGAAGAAATTCAACTTCCAACGCATACCTTTTCGGGCGCCCGTTTGATAAGATATTACTTTTGATGGAATGCAGTATAGGAAACGCGCTTTGGTAAGTCAAGACAATCGTACCCGCTAAATACTGGGTGCGGCGGCGCTGTCTTTGGACAGTGATCAGCATTTCTGTTTCTCATCCACCTATATTTTTCATTGACTTGTTTTAAGTTAATCTTTAAAATCAATTTTCAGTTAGACTGTTGAGTAAACATCAACCGCACAATTAACCAGGCACGGTGCAGAGATTATGATTATCGGAAATGACCGCAAACGAATAACATTCAAAGTACTAATTCCCGGTATTATAATCGGTATTGTTGTGACGGCAATCGCTGTTGGGGCGTATCATCAGTCCGGCGATGCCCGGTTTTGCGGATCGTGTCACAGCATGAAACTTGTGCACACCCGCTGGCAAATATCCAATCATCATCAGTTTGACTGCATTGAATGTCATCTGCCGGACACACATATTGCCGGTAAAGTAATCTATAAAACACGCGCCGGCCTGAACGATCTTATCCATGAAACGACGCGCGATTATCCGGCAGGCATCGGGCTAACCTTCCAGGGTCGTCAAATCATTAATGGAAACTGTTTTCGCTGTCATGCTTCAACCATTTCCGGCACTCAGATGATACAAAAAAACGTTGATTGTTTGCAGTGTCACCGGTATCTGGTTCACGGCAGAGGACAAGACGATGGAGGTATTAAAGTTGAAAAGTAATAATATCATTTTAAAAGGTCTGCTGGGGATTTTTTTAATCGTTTCCATAATCATTCTGGTGCGGCTGTATTTACTGCCTCCGGACAGTACAATAAAAATGGCGGCCATTCCCGACACGGAGTATGATCCTGCTTTTTGGGGCAGAGATTATCCTCTGGAATACAACAGCTATTTAAAGAATAAAGAAATGACGGCGTCCCCGACAGGATTCGGCGGTTCCGTAAAATATCAGAAATCCACCAAAGAGCCGGAAGTTCTGGTGAACTTCAAGGGCATGCCCTTCAGCAAGGATTATGCGGAAGACCGCGGCCACCCCTATGCAATGGAGGATTTGAAAGAAACAAAACGTATCGGGCCGGCTACACCCGGATCGTGCATGACCTGTAAAACGGCCAACCTGCGCGATATTTACAAAGAGATGGGCTGGAATTACGCCAAAACACGACTAAGTGATTTAATGCCGAAGATCAAGCATTCCATTGTTTGTGCCAACTGTCATGAACCGGTTACCATGAAACTGCGGGTTATCAATCCCGCCTTTACTGAGGCCATGAAAAAACGCGGCATCGACGTCGCCAAAGCATCGCGCCTGGATATGCGCAGCTATGTCTGCGGACAGTGTCATGCGGAATATTATTTTGAACCGGAAACAAAGCGTGTCGTTTTCCCCTGGGATAAAGGCATGACCGCAGAGCAGACTTATGCGTATTATGCTGGTAAACCGGCCGGTTTTGAGCAGGACTGGGTGCATCCGGATTCTCAGGCAAAAATGCTCAAAGCCCAGCATCCTGATTTTGAATTATGGAGCAATGGTGTTCATGGAAAATCCGGCGTCTCCTGTGCTGATTGCCATATGCCCTATATGCGAGAAGCCGGACGCAAGTACACTTCGCACTGGGTAACCTCGCCGATGAAGCATGTTCAAGCCTCCTGCCGCACCTGCCATACACAGGATGAACAATGGCTTTTGGATCGTGTCAAATCAACTCAAAACAATGTTTTCCAATTACAGCGGATAGCCGGGCAGAAGGTAGCCCGCGCTCATGAAGTGATTGGCAAGGCCGGTACCGCCTTCGGGGTCAACAAGGGAGAACTGGAGAAGGCGCGTGAACTTGTCCGTAAGGCTCAGTGGTACTGGGATTTTATCGCGGCGGAAAACAGTATGGGCTTCCATAATCCCGATCAGACGTTAAACACGCTGGGGCAGTCCATTGATCTGGCGCATCAGGCAATTGCTACGGCCAACAGGGCGGCAAAGACGCAATATTAATTTATTCCGTTTCCCCGTGTCGCGCTTCCTTTGCCCACATTGTTGTCACTGCGAGGAGCACCTCGCGCTCTGTGGCAACCTATCTATTTTAAGAGGTAAGATGTATGAGTGACAACTGTCCCTCAGTTTCACATTGAATATTTACATAAGAGAAAAATGCTCTTCTGAAGGAAAATTTAAAATGAAAAAGTTTACGACATTAGCATTTATGGCGGTTTTGATGGTCGTGATTTTATCGGTTAGCGGGGCGCATGCTTTTGATCGTGAGCACTGGCTGAAATTTGTGTTGACACATTCATGTCCCGGTTGCGACCTGAGCTATGTAGATATACGTTGGCAAGAACACGTTGGGGCAAATCTGCAAGGGGCAAACCTGACCGGAGCACAGCTGACCGAGACAAACCTGGAGAAGGCAAACCTAAGCGGGGCAAACCTGAGTCTCGCCATCATGAGAAAAACAAAGCTCAACAATGCAAACTTACAAGGGGCAAACCTGACTAGCGCAATAGCACAGGAAGCATGGTTCATGAACGCAAATCTGAAAGGGGCAAACCTCACCAACACACATTTGGAGGCGGCAATACTGATCGGGGCGATCTGGACAGACGGGGCGACGTGTAAAGATCATTCAATCGATAAATGCGTTAAATAGCTCTGCGTTGGATAGATGGTTTATTGAAAAAAGCAGTGCGTACATGGCACAGAAATGAAATTATGGAGCTCGATTAAACAACCACTACTGTAAATAGAGCGCCGTCACTATTTATTCAATCATTTAAGTTCTAGCCAATTTTGCCGATTAAAATCATAAGAACAACAACAAGGACTTCGCCAGTGATCGTAGCCGCTAAAACAGATTTCTATTTCTCTGTCGCTCCAATGCTGTCCGGCAGAAAGTCAAACACGTCGCAACAAATCGTTCTGGACTCTATTAAACAGAATGACCCCGAAAAAGCCAATTTCCTTAAAAAGCAAATTGATGAGGCTAACGAGGTTATAACTCAATTGCGTTCCAGCAAGAGTAACATGGCGAAGTCGGCAAAAGCAGCGGCGGAAGAAAAAGTCAGGCGCATTAAAGAACAAATAAAGATGCTGAAAATGATGGGAGGCGATCCCAAAATGATCGCGAAGCAGATTGCCCAACTGTCCAAGGAACTGGCTGTGGCAGCACGCGAATATTCATCTGGTGCCGCAGGTGTCAAATCATCCCCTGATAGTGCGGCAGCGGCCGTCACCTCTATCGATACGAATATATCAACTACAGCCCAAAACGATGGCAAGGCTGGTGGCGCCGTAGCGTCGCTGGCAGTATCTGCAGCGACTGTTTCTGGTGAACTTGCTGCCTCCGGAGAAAAGGGAGAAAACGGCGAAAGCGCTGCGCCGGACATCACATCGAAGACTCCAACAGACGCGGTGCAGGAAAAAAATACACGAGAAGATCAGAAAGATACCCAGAGGCAAAAGTTGATAACAGATATACAGAACAATGCATCTGAAATTTCTTCAAACACCGCAGCTGCCGACGCCGACCGGAAGTTTGCCCAGGAAGTGCGCATTTTAGTTGCCCAGCTAAAACTATTGGCCAAGCAGCAAGAACAACATCTGCATCAGGCTTTCGACCACTCGGCGGATCTTGAAATCGCTCAAACCAATCAGGCCCTGGCAGAGGCAGAAAAAATCGTTTCCGGTCTGCTTGCCCAAGCCATAAGCGTTGCCGCATGAATCAATTATCCCCTAAAATGATTCTAAAATATTTTAAAAGATCACTCAAGTAAAGTGAAAGGCATTTTATCGAAGCGATGTTGTTATGATTGGAATATATTGATTTAACTATTTATTTTATCAGACCTGTATAGTTTTTCATACTGCGCCAGTTTTTCCTCCCATCTTTTCAAGGCGTCATAATTGTCTTTCCATTCTCTGCAATCCTCTTTACAACCATGATCAGTTCCAGATTCATGTTCTTTAGAAAAAATATTACTGCTTTGATTGTGTTTGTTTTCTATCACGGCAAGGGTATTTTTTAATCCGATAATCATTCTTTTACACACATCGATTTCTCTATATATTGAAATTTCATATTCATCGGTTCGCATGTTTTATCCTTTTTATTGGTAAAAAATAATATTTGATGATTGTAAATATAAATCTTTGATTATTTATTGAAACGATACAAATGCAATTTATAATCTATTCTTCCATTCTTTTCGGGCAGGCTCTGCACATAGGGAAGTATCCGCCGGTAAAAAAAGAATTCCGGAATTGGCGTGAATCATTTCCATGCCATATCTTCGGAAAAGATGTTTCCCTGAGAGAGCCTGTCGAAAACCCTTTATAAGGAACCATCCCCCCGTCAGACATATGTGAAACGTCTCTGGCCGACAAGGCCATGTATGCGCACGGGAAAACATCCCCTCCTGATCCGATATACGCAGATTTCAAAACCTTCTCAGTGCACAGGGGATTTAATATGTCAGGATAGGGCAGCCTGTAATATAACTTCAGCCCGGCCTTGCTGCAAAGCTCTGAAGCCAGGTTCAGTTCATTCAATATATATGAGTAATTTGAATCAATTCCCGGGCGGATGGCCTCAATCTGAAGATTTTCTTCCGGTACAAAATCAAGTGTGCTTATTATGACTTCTTCGATTCCAGTTCCAGCTAACTTCTCGTGTATTAGTCTGACATCCTGAATTGTTGAGTTCAGAAGAATATAGGCAAGATGAATTTTCGGGTATTTCTTTCCGAGCTCCCTCTTTTTCATATTGATTCTTTCAACAGAGTTTATTACCTCTTCACTGTCGGTGCCTGGTCTGATTCTTGCGTTAGTTTCACCAAAACCAGCAAGGGAAAATGATATCATACTGAGGCCGGAATTAATTATTTCTTCTATGACATTATCCGTCATGAGTGTGCCGTTAGTGGTTGTATAGACTTTGCATCCCACCTGTCTTGTCATGCGGATCATTGAAAAGATTTCAGGGTGGAGAAAAGGCTCGCCCCACCCCTGCAAATGCACGATCCTGGCTTTACCCAGGGATGGATAAAGCGATTTGAAAAGATCAGGAGGGAAGTCTCGGTTGATCCAGTTCTTACGATAAACAGTACGCGGGCAGTAGACGCAAGAAGCGTTGCAGCGAGAGGTCACTTCTATCTGCAGCCATTGCAACCGGGGTGGCTGTTCATTTAAAAATTGTTTTATGGAATCGAACATAATCCTGCCATTTATTTTAAAAGGATAGGGCTACCCGCAGGCTTTTTTTAGAATTGTCTTAAACGCAGATCATCTTCTGCTTCTTCTGCAAACGTTATAAATCTTGCTTTCATGATGCTCACAAATAATCGAGTCTTCAGATCAGGATGTTTTTATAAATATCACTGATCATAGAGACATCCAAGCAGTTTTTAAGTGCTTAGTATGCTGCTTATAAAATAGTGCATCTTTAAAGATATGAAATTGCTTTGTAACACACATATTGGCATGGTAGATTAAAGTTGCTGATTTGAAGTGATAAGCAGCATTTGACGGTGGTCAAGATTTCCTTGACATACAATACTGAATGTTCGTATACATCCGCCGCAATATCTGATCAAACTAAAGAATGGAGGCATAACCATGGCAGAAGAAAAAGGATTGAATAAACCGGTAAAATTGAAAGCGGACTTGGCGGCATTCCTGGGAGCTAGCTCACTCCCTCGCACTGAAATAACCAAAAAGTTGTGGGATTACATCAAGGCAAACAAACTTCAAACCAAAACAATCAATGGTAAACCAGAAAATGCCGGCAAGAATATTGTGGCTGATGCTAAATTAATTAAAATATTTAACAACACCAACACTACCAACAAGACTGGAAAAGTAACCGATCTTACAAAGTTAAAAGAAGGTCAGACAATCGATATGATGCAAATGGGATCTGTTGTCAGTGCCAATATCGAATAGAGTAAACATAATAATTCCTTTTTCTTACGGCAGTATGGGTTCTGGTGGTATTATATCGAACAGGTAAACGGAGAAAACAAATCTCAACCTACAGCGTCGGGAGAAATAGGAAGTTTATAAGTGATAAAGGAGAAATAAATGAAGAAAAGGCAAATGAAGAAGGAACAAAAGAAGCTGACGTTACTGGCAGCTCAAGAAGTTTTAAATGCTTGTTTGGAAGCTGCTGATCCTTTGGCAACATTGAAGGAAATCAGGACTAAAGGCGAACAATATTTCAAGCAATTGGGACTTGATGTTCCACCGGCGGTATTTAATGAACTCATGATTCAGCTGGAACCAATTGTCAAAGAATTGGGAACCAACCGGTAAATAGTACGTTCATACACCAATAGAAGAATCCCACTAGAAAAATACAGTGGGTTTCTGTTGGAAGTTAAGCCATGTAGGAACTGCGTGTAGATTTATGGAACAACCGGAGATGAAACCATGAACAAGCCAATGACGTATAAAGGCTATACCGCAAAGATTGAATACAGTGAGAAAGACGAATGTCTTATTGGCCGTGTTTCCGATATTCGCCATATCATAACTTTTCATGCTGATTCTGTGAAGGAAATTAAACAAGCCTTTGAGGAAGCCGTTGACTTTTATCTTAAGAGCTGTGCCGAAAAAAACGAAGAACCGGAAAAGCCTTTTACTGGCCGCTCTGTTGTGCGTGTTAGTTCAGCACTTCACAGCATGATAGCTTTAGCCGCCAGGCAAGAAAATAAGAGTGTCAACGAGTGGATTGCCGAAGTACGCAAAGATACGCCCGACAAGGAGGATTAAGAGTTATAATGTTTTGACGAAGACTGACTATTAATATATAGGCCCTGCAAACCTATTGTTGAAAGGAGTCTTCGTCTTGAAAAAATCTCATTTGTTTCTGATGTGTTCCCTGGCAGTTCTTCTATTGTATCCCGCTGGTGCATTTGCCAATATGGCCGCGGCCGACGGTTTGCGGCAGGTTCAGCAGTATAATTTTTCAATCCATATCCTCGCCATGCTTCTGGTCGGTTTCGGGTTCCTGATGGTATTCGTAAAAAAATACGGATACAGTGCGACAACCGGCACCTACCTGGTAGTGGCTCTGGGCTTGCCGGCTTATATGCTTCTTCGTTCCACCGGTGTATTGTCTTCAGAGGCTTTCCCGGCAGATACCATCAAATCGCTTCTTTTTGCCGAATTTGCCGTTGCCGCAGCCCTTATTGCGATGGGCGCAGTGCTCGGCAGGCTCAAACTATACCAGTATGCGCTTCTTGCTCTGGTAATCGTACCTGCATATATGATCAATGAGTGGCTTGTTCTCGACGGCGGCCTGGGAATCACGAAAGGCTTTCAGGATTCGGCGGGTTCGATTATTATTCACGCCTTCGGCGCCTATTTCGGGCTGGGTCTGGCGATGGCTTTTACCAAAACAGAGCATTTGAATGTTGCGGTCCAAAGCGATGATACTTCCGACCGTTTTTCCATGATTGGGTCGATGGTGTTGTGGCTCTTCTGGCCGAGTTTCTGCAGCGCGGTTGTACCGGCCGAACAGTTCCAGCAGACCATTGTCAACACGGTGATGTCGCTTTGCGGCGCGACAGTCATGACCTACATTCTGAGCGCGGCGCTCCGGAAAGGCAGGCCGTCTATCGCCGACATGGCTAACGCGGCTCTGGCCGGCGGCGTAGCTATCGGCGCGACTTGCAATCTGGTCACCACGCCCGTAGCCTTCGGGATAGGCCTTCTTGCCGGCGCACTGTGCGTTATCGGCTATGTTGTGATCCAGCCGAGGCTTCAAGCAATGCTTAAAATTGTCGATACATGCGGCGTACACAATCTGCACGGAATGCCGGGCTTGCTCGGCGGCCTGATAGCGATATTTGTTGTTCCCGGCATCGCAACGGCACAGCTTGCCGGCATTGCGGTAACTGTTGTATTTGCCTATGCCTGTGGCGCTGCCGGTGGATACATCATCAGGGCGTTCGGTTCGAAAGCGATGGTCTATGAGGATCAGGACGAATTCGCGTCCGCTGAGTAGAATCAAGAGGATGGAGTCTGCCTTTGACGTTGCAACACGTCAAAGGCAGACTTGTTTGTTTTCATAGCAGTCAAGTGCGCCTCCAACGTTCCATCTTTAGACAAAAAAACAAGAAATAGTGCAGATGATTACTTGATTCCGACTGGTTCCGGAATGACGAGGTTCATAACCTCTTTTCTTCGGAAACAATCAATGCTGTGATCGTTGACCATTCCTGTCGCCTGCATGTGCGCATAGCAAATCGTTGAGCCCATAAATTTGAAACCTCTTTTCTTGAGGTCTTTGCTCAACGCGTCCGACTCCGGGCTTGTTGCGGGATAGTCGGATAAATTGCGGATGGTATTTATTTGGGGTTGATTTCCGACAAAACTCCAGATGTATCGCGAAAAGCTGCCAAAGGATTTTTGCACTTCCAGAAACCTGCGGGCATTATTGACGGTGGATTCAATTTTCAGCCTGTTTCTGATGATCCCGGGATTTTGCAAAAGTTTTTCAATCCTGGCCTGATTAAATTTGGCGATTGTTTCCGGTTCAAAATTTTCAAAGGCAATCCGGTAATTCTCCCTTTTTTTTAAAACGGTGTACCAGCTCAAACCGGCCTGGGCGCCTTCCAGAGAAATAAATTCAAATATCAACCGGTCATCATAAACCGGAACACCCCATTCTTTGTCGTGATATTCAATATAGTCGGGCTTGGATAAATCAACCCAGGGGCAACGACAAATTTTATTTTCCTGTTTTGCTTTCATTGATCACCTGCGTCACTTTGTGTGCGGAAAAATAAACGGGACGGTTCTGTTTATTTACGGTCCATAATTTCTGTAATACCCAATGCTTCGCTGAGGACTTCCGCCGGATCGAGAGTCATAAGGCCGGAGAGTCCTCCCAATTGCATCCGGCAGGAGCCGCAATCGGAAACAATGGCCTCCGCACCGGTTTTTTTGATGTGAGCTACAGCACGATTCCCGATCTGCATAGCGGTATGCTCGTTACTCTTTTTAAATCCGTAACTGCCGGAAAGCCCGCAGCAGGCGTCATCGAGAATATCACATTCCAGGGCGGGGATTAAAGACATCAGCTTTGCCGCCGGGTAGCCGATTCCCAGTGCCCGGAGATGACAGGGAATGTGATAAGCAAGCTTGCGGCGCACTTCCTGAAATTGTGGCTTGATATATCCTTCGTCCATCAGTTTAACTATGTATTCATGGACGTTATAAGTATTTTCCGCGATCTTTTTTGCCTGCGGAATTTTCAGAATGTTTGGATAATCATGTAAAATGGCCTGGCCGCAGGATGTGCAGCTATAAACAATATCGTATCCTGCATCAATATAGTTGGATAAAGAAGCGGCATTCTTCTGCGCGAAAGAGCGGGCAAGCGTCAGGTTACCGTTGCCGAGAGCGGGAAGGCCGCAGCACCACTGACGGGGTAAAACAACATCGATGTTGAAGGATGATAGCAAGCGAATAATTTTTCTTCCGATATCCGGGCGGTAGAAGTTAGTGTAGCATCCATAGAAAAAGGCAACTTTCTTTATTCCTTTTGTTCGTGATTTTTTTTCGTTGCGCAAAGTCCGGAAACGGAATTTCGGGAAGGGGATGTAAGTTGCAATACCCAGAGACCGTAATATCTTTTTTCCGATCTCACTTGCCGCAAACCAATTGGCCACAGGGGCGAGCAAAGAACCCAATGCACTCAAATAGTAGTTGTTGGCGAAAAGGAGGTGAGCCGCCGATCGGGGGTGTCCTTGTCCATATATTTGCTGGGCTTTTAAAATAATCTCCGCCGGCTCCACGCCGCACGGACACGATATTACACAGCGTTTGCATTGACTGCAAAGAAGCACCCATTCGTCAAATGACTTTTCTCTGTCCGACCGGAAACGCTGAGCATCAGGTCCCGCCTGCTTGGGTCCGGGAAAATCCGGGTTGACCAGCAATACCGGACAATTCTCTACACAGATAGTGCAGCGTATGCAGTGCTCGAAATTCATCGCAGACACTCCATGCAGGATTCCGCTGCCCTTTGTCCTGTTGCTATCGCCAGGCCGTGACCGCAACCGTTTTTCAATATCTCTGTATCAGCCAGGATGCCCCCGCACACAAAAATGTTTTCCAGCGGCGATCCGTCAGGACGCAAAGATGAATCCACTATTATTCCCGCCCGGCCAATACCGTGGCTGAAAGAAAAATAATCATTCTCGAACCATGTCTCTCGCGCACCGGGAACGTGTACCGGCAGATGGAAAATATTTTCGGTAATTGTTTCCCGCCCGGCCACAAGACCGCCACCGACAAATGATCCGGTTGCCAGAATGAATGATTTCCCGTTCAGGCTATTGGGCCTTCCTTTAGACGCCGTCGTTACCCCCTCAATGATTTTTCCCGATTTTTCCACGCCGCTAACCGGCCACCCCCAGTAGATAGTGCCGCCCTTTTTGCGGAAATAGTCTTTCAGAGCGTTGAACAACCTTCTGCCGGGCATGGATGGCGGAATGGTGGGGATTTCAAAGACGGGCTTCCCGATACGTAGCGCTAACATTTTGACAATTTTATCCGCCGATTCCAGACCGAGAACGGCAGGGAAGGCAATCCTGTCGGCGCTAACATTTTGTCCTTTCAGCCAGCTGATGAAGCGTTCGAGACAATCTTCTTCCTCGAAATGCGCGGCGATACCCATGGTGCTTGCAACTCCGGCATCGTATACGGAAAATTCAGTATTCGGGCGCCGGGAGATGATATAGCCGGGATAAAAATCTTTGAGTCCGGCAAAGGAGATGATGTGGATGCTGTCCCTGGTATCCTGCGGCGCCGCTTTCATTGTGGAAGGAACGAGGCAGGAAGTTTTAAACGTGCCCAGAGCGGAAAGGACAAGGCGATTTTCGGCGAGAGTTCCGGTATATGGAATTCCCATTTCCTGCATGGCTTTTAGAAAATTATCCAGTGACTCTGTGATTGTTTTTTCGGGGACAAGGTGAAAGGGATGTGCATCGGGCAGTTCCTTAATGCCGGCAAGAGGATTATGATTGCCGGAGCAAACGTCAATGCAGCCGGTGGAAAGACAGGCTGTCGGCTCACCGGCGGTGACTAAGGCGACCTGGAAACCGCGCGAGGCCAGAAGAGCTCCCGCTGTCAGGCCTGCTACTCCGGCTCCGATGATAATGACATCGTATTCGGTAACGCTCATTTTGGTTTCTCCAGCGCCAGGATGCCCAGATAGATATATTCCACAAGCTGCTCTTCTCGGAGCTGATCACCCCAGAGAGCGTACCTTATTCCCCGGAACCGCCGCTGGAGAAAGTCACGGAGCATCGCCATCGATTGTTCAGGCGATACAACACTCATATCATTCATTATTCCCAGTGCCCGAAAAGTGCAGAAACCACCCTGGCATGGCCCCATGCCCAGGCGTGTCCGGTGCGTGATATCGCCGACATTTCTTGTGCCGGTCTGATTGATAATCCGCTCCACTTCTTTTCTGTTCACCAGCTCGCATTCGCAGACAATATCTTTCATGTCCGCCAGACGTTTGGAGAGCGGGTAGCCGCTGAGTTCTTCCTGTCCGTCCAGCGGTATTGCGGCAGTTTCACAGGCTCTCTTGAGATTGAAAGAAGCCATAATGGTATCGACCATCTTTTCCGCCATCAGACGAAAAGTTGTCAGTTTCCCTCCCACAATACTATACATACCGTTTTGGTGATCGATAATCCGGAAACCACGCGAAATTTCATGGCTGTCCATTTTCTGAGATTTGAGCAGCGGCCGGACACCAGAAAAAGCGCGGATAATACGGGTATTATTAAAATGCGGAATCATCCGTCCCGCCTCGCTGATGATAGTATCTACCTCTGCGGCTTCAATGCCGATTTTATCCGGATTTTCCACGGCCAGCGACGTTGTTCCGGCCAGACAAACGGCCTCATTGGGCACTATTATGTCGCCGTCGGATGGCGGTCGCAGTCGGTTGATTACCATATTGGTCAAGCGGTGATTGGTAATGACCAGAGAGCCTTTGGCCAGCGTCATCGGCACTTCACAACCGGCCAGGGAAGCAATCATATTTGCCCATGCGCCGGTTGCGTTAACAATTATGTTGGCGTGGATTTCCCTCGCTTCACCGGTCGACTGATCGGTGGCTTTAACGCCGATACAACGGCCGTGTGATTTGATAATTTCCGTAACTTTATGCCGGGTGAAAATTAGGTTGTTCCGCAGCTGCGAAGTTCGAATATTAAGCATGCACAGGCGGAACGGATCAATGGAACAATCGGGAACCTTGATTGCTTCTTCTATTTCGGGATTCAGATTAGGAACCAGATCAAGAGCCTTGGTCGAGGAAATAACTTCCGTAGGGATGCCGACTTCTCCACAGCTGCGCAGAAATAATTCCCGGAAACGCTTGGAATCACCGGGCAGGCGCACGAACAGTCCCCCCGTTTGCTCGACGCATTTTATGGCGATTCTCCGGAGGATCTGGTTTTCATCATAACATTCTCTGGCGGCTATCGGGTCGTTAACGGCATACCGTCCGCCGCTGTGCAGCAGGCCATGGCAGGCCCCGGTGGTTCCCGCCGCGAAGTCGCCTTTTTCAATGAGACAATGAGGAATGCCGCGCAGTGCCAGATCCCTGGCAATGCCGCATCCGGTGGCGCCTCCGCCAATAATAATGACATCAGCTTTAATCATTTGATACTAAGCCTTCTCTTTTTAGCCCTCAGCCCTCAGTCTTCAGCCTTCGTAAAAGATTATTACATAACTTTGGATATTGTCCAAATAAAAAACTGCCGATTAGGCGCAGCGCCCTGTTACTAATTTCGCGATTATTAAGTTCCTCTGTCATTCCCGCGAAGGCTGGAATCCAGAGATGTACTTGTCATGTCGGACCATAGGGAGACATCTTAAACATATCCCTTTACATTGCAGGCAAAGTAATCTTTTTAAACGGCCAACTGATTGTTTCTTCTTGCAATGTATTTCAAAAATAGTTAATGAAACTTGTAAGTTGAATTATCCCCGAAGTGTAGCGTAGTAGTATCATTTGCCACGTATCAAAAGCGGTTAGGGATAGTGATAATCAACAATTATTTAAAACTGTAAGGAGACTGCAAATGAGAGAAGTATTTATTGTTGATGGTGTGAGAACGCCGATTGGAAGAATGGGTGGAGCCCTTTCCGGGTTTCGGCCCGAAGAACTGGCTGCATTTGCCCTGAAAAGATTAATCGAAAAAACCAAGATTGATCCGGCTATTCTGGATGACGTTCTCATCGGACATGCCTGCACCAATAATGCCGCAGTAAATATCGCCAGATGGGCAGTCCTGAAAGCAGGATTCCCGGTTAGCGTCCCGGGGCAGACGGTGGAAAGGCAGTGCGGGTCGGCATTGCAGACGGTCAACAGTGCCGCTGCATTAATTCTTTCCGGAATGGGAGAGGCGTATATTGCCGGCGGATGCGAGAGCTGGAGCACTGCCCCATATTTAATGGAACGCCAGAAAGTTCCTTTTTCCCTCGCGCCGAACGCTTTTATTGGTAAGAGTACCGGCCCGACAAAAGAAACCGATGTGCCGATGGGAATCATTGCGGAGACATTAGCTGAGGAGTGGGGTGTTTCCCGGGAAGAGCAGGATGCCTTTGCCCTGAGAAGCCAGACGCAGGCGATAAAAGCAATCGAAGCCGGATATTTTAAAGAGGAGATTGTTCCAATACCTATTCCCCAGAAGAAAGGCGATCCCATTATTTTTGACCGGGACGAACATCCCCGTGGGACCACTCTGGAAAAACTGGCGGCTTTGAATCCGGCCTTTAAAAAGGGCGGGACCGTAACGGCCGGTAATTCTTCCGGCATGAACGACGGAGGAGTTGCGGTACTTGTCATGTCCGGCGAGAAGTGCAAGGAGCTCAATCTGAAGCCCATGGGGCGCTTTTTGTCCTGTGCGCTTGCCGGCGTTGAACCAAAGTACATGGGTATCGGACCGGCCTATGCGACGCCCAAAGCCCTGAAGAGTGCCGGTTTGAAACTGGAAGATATGGATGTAATCGAATGCAACGAGGCATTTGCCTCCCAGACACTGGCTGTCATGAAAGAGCTGGCAAAGCAGGGCCACAAAGTTGATCCGGAAAAATGGAATCCGAACGGTGGCGCCATTGCCTTCGGTCATCCGAACGGGATGAGCGGCGGCAGATTGGTGCTCGGGGCATTGAATGAATTGAAGAGAAGAGGCGGAAGATACGCTCTTGTAACCATCTGCATCGGCGGCGGCCAGGGGATCGCTACGATATTGGAAAGGATTTAAAGCACCGGTTTGTTTTTTGATAATTAGTTGTAATTAGGGACGGTTCTATTATCCGTAGATATTATAATAGAACCGTTCCCATTAATTTTTTAGGGAATGATCGATTATTTGATGATTCCTCAGGGAATAGTTAATAAATCACTATCGAATACAAGGAGGATTTATATGACAGATCCAGTTTCAACTACACTCACAGCGGTTAAAATAGGAATCGATGTCCTCAAACCCATACTCACATATTTCAAAAAATTGGCCTCATCAAAAAAAGAAAAAGATATAATATCCAAATTAATCAAAGAACTGCTTCTAGGCGATAAAGCAGATAAATATAAAATTAAATCCTGGACTGCGCAATTAGAACAGATGCAATCAACAAGCCCTGAAGCTATAAGGGCCATGGAATTATCTAGGGATGCAAAAATCGGATATTATAAAGCCGTAAAACCAGCTGCATACAAAGAAGTACCCGCCAAAAAAGCGGGATTCGGGAAAACGGCAGCAGGAAAAGCTTTTGCCGCGGGCAGGGAGTTGAAGCCGGGCAAAACACCTGCAGGGAAAACAAAATCCAAACTGGTCATAAAAAAAGCGGGGACAAAGAAAAAGATAGCTAAATAAAATATTCCAACAAAAAGGATGGGGATGGAAACTTTTATTGTTGCTGTAGTCGTTATTGCACTTATAGCTTTCATAATCTGGGCAGTCGCAACAAGAAAAAAGAGACCCAAAATAATTCCCGGCGCAGACCGGAAATGCCTGGCCTGCGGATATGAAGGGAAAATGAAAACATGGCTCTCAAATCACGGATTGCCAATATTTGTCTCCATAGTATTGTTAATATGCTATATCATACCAGGATTGATTTTTATTGCCTGGGGCTGGAATAAATACAAATGCCCTAATTGCGGCGCACTTGCAAAAAACACTCCTCTGGATGCGAAACCTTTAGCGGCCGGAAATAATCACACAATAAAAAAATGCCCATTCTGTGCCGAAGAAATCAAGATAGAAGCAATTAAATGCAAACACTGCGGATCGGCAATTGCCGCCTGAAAGGAAATTAATTATGAAAAAAATATTATTAGCGAATTTGTTAAGTATTTTTCTTTTAACTGGCTGCATACAGCTGTTATTAGTGCCGTTAATGGTAAGCGACGTTGAGAACGAAATTAAAATTCTTAAAACAAGACAAAAGACGGTCGAATCGGCACGCGGAATAACATTCGCTTCTACCACGGAATATTATTTGCCTAAAAACGAGCGCGATTTGGGCCAGACTGTCCACATGACTATAAAATCAGTCAGGCCGCAATCAGAAGCTGAAAAAGCCGGTTTAAAAGAAGGCGATAAAATACTCTCAATCAACGGAAAAGAACCGGACACATGGAATAATGATCTAACCATAATAAATTTGTTTTTCGAGAATGAACCGATTATTTTGCAAGTTAAGCGGGCCGATCAAGAATTTACAACTAAATTATTACCGTTATAATAACCTAAGCCATTATCACTTAAAGGACAGGTAGGATAAATGGATTATTTATTCGTTTTGCTGGAATTCCGTGGACAGTATACTTAACTATCGGATAATTAGGCAGCATTAACAACAGCAAAAAGAGGTGGAAATATGAGCATAAAATATAATGGAAAAAGAAAAGTAAAGCCAACGCATCCGGGTGAAATACTGAGAGAAGATTTTATGCCGGATTATAATCTCAATGTTACCGGTTTTGCCAAAGCGCTTGGTGTTTCGCGTCAAACAGTGAATGAATTGTTAAGGGAGAGTCGCGCGCTAACACCTCTCATGGCGCTGCGTCTGAGCCGTTTGTTCGGTAATACCGCTGAATTCTGGCTAAACGCACAGCGCGCTTATGATCTCTGGAACGCGCAGCAATCGCATCAATCTGAAATAAAGAGAATTCATCCTCTGAAAGCGGCTTAAAAGAAATGGGGATAATTGGGATGGTTCCATTGACATCCGGGATAAATCTTCGTATAAATAGCCCCAATATATCTGCCCAAGGAGTTAATTATGAAGTTCCGCAATTTGACTATCGCAACTGTCGTCTTCTTTTTATTTTTTCTTTTTACTGCCCCGGGTTTTTGTGCTGCCGGTGATGGCAAGGTAACCATGGAAGAGTGGGTCAAGATCATCAACTCCGGAAAATTAAAACAGACCTCTCCGCCGCCGGCAGATGAAACCAAAGATGCCGGCTTTAAGGGCAATGTTGATTCCAACACGGTTTCCAACGCGCAGGGAAAGGCTGTAACCATCTACTGGCATATGGCGGATGATGCCGACGTTTATCTCAACGGGAAACCGCTCAGAAACTATCAGCCTTCCTTCAAAACTCGTCCGGATGAAGCGCCCCAACCGGCATTTAAAGCTCAGGCAATCATCAAGAACGGCGATGTTTTTACTGTGGGCGGCCGCCGTGGCGGCAGTTTCGGTTTAATGCTTATTGCCGTCGATGCCAATAATCAGATTGTTTTTATGACTGATCAGCAATCCTGGAAAGTATATGAACCGGGCGAGAGACCCGATTGGTTCAGCCCCGCCGTGGCGCTGAACTCTCCTGCAAAGCCTGTCACTGTTCAACCCGATCCCTGGTATCCCCAGAAGGAACTCAACTCGAAGTACGGCAATAAAGCTCTCTCCATTTGGAGCACTCCGGCCAATACCTTCGCCTATCTTTACGGAGTAGTGAACGGTATCCGGTAAAAATGATATAAATACGGACGGCGTAGGATTAAGTTGGAACAATAGGGGCAGGTCTTGACGGCCTGTTGCCCAAATACTTTTTGCAAATTCAATCTCAATGTGTTTTCAAAAAGTTGTTTACATTATTCCTGGTGTTTATGTTTGTTGCTTACTGTAATTAGCCATGTATAATATATAGTCATCTGCGGCAAAAACCATGAGAACTTTAACATGAATAAGGAGGAAATCATGAAAAAGAAATTGATGGTATTGGTATTAGTTGCCTTGATAGCGACGGGAGCGCAAATGGCGTATGCGACCGAGCAGGAGGATCAGACGACGGGTGGAGTAACAAAGTTTGATAACGGGAAAGGGAAGATCGGACCGGCAATCTATATAGCACATCAGGAGATGTGGATGCTTAAAGCTGCCAGGGACCTCGAAGCCTTGATAGCCCGAATAGCTGTTCCGAAGCCATACGGATCATTAGTTTCTCAGGTTATAAAGTTAAGGACATCTTTTATTCAGACGAAAGACAGAGGGAATGGCGTCAAATTACAATGGACGCATGCAACCTGGATTCCCACAGTGGTGTCACTGGAGGGGTTCTTGGCTTCCTCTCAATAGCAAATGAAGGTCTTCTTCGCCGGTATGAAGATTTTTATGGTAACGCCTGACATTGCAACACAGTCTCGAAAGCAGGAATCCAGAATTAATTTAACTGGATGCCGGATCGAGTCCGGCATGACAATTGCGGTTTTTAATTGCCGGTGTGCCATGTCTTTGACAAACGATGATTGAAGTTTACTCGTAGTGTCCCCCGCTGGCGGGGGTTAGGGGGTGGATATTTTTAAAGCAGCCATAATAGTCACAAGTTGCATTTTGGCAGTACTTTGTCCACCTCCGTCACTGCGTGACACCTCCGCCAGCGGAGGACATTAAACGGCAATTTTTTTCATTGCAACACAGTCTCCACGTTCGGCATGACATTTTATATAGGTAACTGTTACTGATATTCCCACCAAACAAGATAAAAAAGGAGGTATCAACATGTCAGATCTGCACGCGTATTTAAGCACGTCCTGGCGCGATGAAGCGCTCAAAAGACTCCAGACGGAACTAACGCCGGACAAAATGAACAACGTCACCACATCAATGTCCAACATTTATAAAAACTGTCCCGGCGGCGCGGAAATGTTTCTCTTTGTGGAATGCAAAGAAGGGAAGGTAACCCGCGTGGAAACGGGGGTAGGCGAGCCTCCCCAGGGGGAATTCCGCATTATCGGCAATTATGAAACTTTTGCCAAAATATCCCGCGCGGAACTCGGTGCGCAAAAGGCCCTGATGACCGGGAAACTTAAGCTCAAGGGCAATCTGGCCAAAGCTCTCAAGCTGGCCGCCGTATCCGACCGTCTGAACAAAGTTCTGGCCAAGATACCAACTCAATATTGAACTGAAGGGAGATAAAAATATGACCAGGATATTGGACCCCAATGATAAATATTTTATAGACAACCCGGCACGCGTTAAGGCGATACAGGCCGAAATGCAGAAGCGGGGCATCGACGTGTATCTCGGTTCGCGCATCCGGACGATGAGTTTTGTGCTGGACACCTTCTGCCCGTGGCGAAGCTATCTGATTATTCCGGCCGCAGGACAGCCCACCTTTTTTACGTTTGTGGTTGATGCGCTGCGTGTCGGCGACGAAACCTGGCTGGACGGCGATCATGTTCGCGCCTATGGACCGATGGGCGGCATGGATCAGGTCTCCGCAATTACTGATTTTATCAAGGATGAACTCGGCATTCAAAAGGGACGCCTCGGTTACGAGGACGGAATATCCACCTACACGGCTGAAGGAAATCTTTCCCATTGGGAATACACCCATTTTAAAGATGCGCTGCCCGGTTTTGAATGGATCAACTCGCACGATATCGTTGATGCCCTTTCGCTGATCAAAGACAAAGGCACGATTGAACGCTTCCGCACCGCCTCGCTGATTGTCGATGAAGGACACAAGGCGGCGCGCGCCGCGCTGGAGAATGGCGGTTACAAGGGCATGACGGAAACCGTGATTGCCGGTATCGCGGCGCTGGCCATGCGCAAAGCGGGCAGCGTGTCGGAATGGAATTTTGCCGGCTTAAACGAAATATCCAGCGGCTTTCGCACGGGACTGGGCGCCTGCACTCCGCCCACAACCAAAGAGATTATGGCGGGTGAACCGCTGATGCTGGATTTTCACGCGATGTTTAAACTGGCGCTGGGCGATCACTCGCACAATTATCTGATCGGGCCGGCAACAAAACGTCAGCGCTGGCATGCGGATAATTTTGTCGCGATTATTCAGAAAGTGATTGATAATTACCGCGCCGGGACAACGCCCGGAACGCTGGCCGCCCTGATGATGGATTTTGCCGAAGCGCGTGGCTGCGGTGATTTTATTCAGCCTGCTTGTGAACACGGGATTGGTCTTTTTGGCGATGAGTGGCGAATCGGCTCCATCGTTAATCCCGATCTTCCCTACTGGACGGATCAGGATCACGTCTACTCGGAAAACGAAATGGTCGTCTGTGCGATGCAGTATGCCGCGCCGGAAGAAAATATCGGCTTCCGTTATGAAAACGATATCGTGATCGTCAAAGGCGGCTGCGAGGTCTTGTCGAAATATCCGCTCGGTATTGAAGAAATATCATAAGAAATGTAGAAGGAAAAATAGTATGATCTTATTCACCAGAAGAGTTTGCCTGCTCTGCGCCGTGTCGCTTTGTTTACTTCTTTTCGCCGCTCCGGCCTCGGCCTTTAAGTGGACGGTGCAGCATTCCTCATACGACTATCCCGAAGGGAGGTTGTTTGGCTCTTGCACCGTGAGTTTTTTTGATACAGATCAGAAAAACTACACGGTCACTCTCCAATCGGGACAGAGTTATACGTGGACATCGAGCAACAACGGGACAACCCCTCTCTTTTACGTCAAGGGCTACTGTATGTATTATCCGGGTGGTTTTATGGGCCCCGGCAATCCCCCGAGATCCCAGGGCCTCCAGTCGCGGAGATGTGATGGGACCGACTGGGAAGGTTGGTTCGCATTCCCGGACAGTCCATGTTCGACGCAGGAGATCAGACTGAAGATATGTCCCAAAAAAGGGAATCCTGCCTGGGGCTTCTGTCCACAATAACGGCCACAGATTTTTGGGGATAAATGGGACAACAGTCCCTTTTATTGTAAGGCATTGTCGAAGGAATTTGCTATTCCCGGAACTGCCAATTATGTTGGTGCCACTGCGGGAAAAGTTCATCTTCACGAAATGGTAACCCACAAGTTTCCGCTGGCGCGTTATCAGGACATGATTGAAGTCAATATGCGTAAATCAGCGAACCGGGCCGTCAAGACGGCGGTAACCTTCATCTGACCGGCAGAGTACCGGCTAAGGGCATGAATAGGGCGCTTTCCATATTTATGCTCCATTTATAAAAAAAGATTGACACTTCCAATTTTCAGGAGTATTTGCAAATCAACTTAGAGGAAGAGAAAGAAGCACCATGAGCGTATTCATCCATTCGGCAATTATAATGAAAAGAACGGCCGCCCCGCAGGCGGGCTGCGGCAGGGTGCATGCGCGAGGAGAAGAACATTAACAATTCATAATCCAAGTCGCAAATATCAACCCGCCATGGATAGACTAGGCGGGTTTTTTATTGATAGTCGAGAGGTCATTGCATGGGCGCAGATGTGATGACAAATGTGAGTTAGTACATGGACAAATACAGTCAAGAAAACAATTCAGCCGCCTCAGCAGAAGTGCTTTCCAAGGGTGGATCAGCCGCTGTGGGTACGTTTGTCGCTATAGCCGTTGCGCATGTCATGGTAGATTTTATGGGCATGAGTGTGTGGCCGGTCTACAAAACATTGGCCGGTTTGGATGTCGTGAAGGCCGGATGGATTGCCACAGTCATCGCCATGAGCGGAACTGCACTGCAGCCGCTGTTTGGTTCAATCGCCGACCGTTTCGGGCCGCGGCGGGTTATCCTGCTGGGAGTGCTCTTGACTTCGTTTGCTTTGCTGCTCGGTCCTCTTGCCGATCAGCGGGAGACACTGGACCGCCTATTGCCGACAATGTTCGGACTTAGTGGTTTTTATCTCATTGTATTTGCGATTCTGGCCGCCGGCCGTCTCGGACAGGATATGTTCCATCCTGCGGGAGCGGGGCTCGCGGGCAGCTTTTCCGCTCGGCGTGGTTCGATGTTTCTTGCCGTGTTTATTGCCGTCGGCAGCATAGGCTTCGGTTTGAGCCAGATCGGGTTCCGCACTGCTTACAACAACTTCGGCCATCACACCGAAATCCTTTTTCTGCCGGTGGCAATTCTCTGGGTGTTTGTCTGGATGCGCTGCCGGCCTGCCCAAGTTTCCAGTGCCGGGAGAATTTCCGTCATCGCCTCTCTGCGCTCTCTTCGCCCGGTGGCGGGTCCGATCCTTTGTTTGTTCCTCATACTGGCAATCTCGAGCGGAGTGCTGAGCGGTCTGTTCTTCCTCCTGCCGGAATTTGCCCAAGAGAAGGGTTATCCGGCCTGGCTTGGACAGGGCGGGGCCTTCGGTTTGATTGTCTTCGGGGCAACTTTATTCATGGTGCCGATTGGCCATCTGGCCGACCGCATCGGCAGGCGCAGGACACTGATGTCGATGGTAATTCTTGCGGCTTTGAGTTATCAGGCAATCGTCCGCTTGACACTGCCGGTGCCGTCATTTATCCTGCTGTGCATTATCGGCGGGGCGTTTTTGGGGACGGTGAACCCGCTGGGCGTTGCGTTCGGCCAACGGATTGCTCCGCGGGAAAATGTGAGTATTGTATCGGCGATCCTGATGGGCTGGGCGTGGTGTCTTGGCGGCACTGTGCCGAGCATTATCGGTGAATTATATAAAAGCCTGGGGAACAACGCCGCGCAGGCTTTGATGTGGCTTGGGTTTGCCAATGTTGCAATGGTGCTTCTGAGTTTCCTGCTGCCCGGCAGTACCGGTGACTCGGTGAAAGAATAATTTCTGTTTGGGAAAGTTGATCATGATCAGTCCTGCAAAAGCATTATTATATCTCATTGAATTAATAAATTGTTACGCCGCCGTTTACTATTCCAATTTTCTTTTCTTTTACCTGCGGCGCACATTCGGCTTCGGTGAGGTGGAGAATCTGCTGACGGCGGCCCTCGGCGGATTTGTCTATGTATTTGCGGCGTGGCAGGGCGGCAAATTGGCCCAGCGCTATGGCTGCATCAGGATACTAGGTCTGGGCTTATGCGGCGTAATTATGGCGCTGACTCTGGGCATGGCATTTCCCACTCCCGCGGCGCAAGTTACGGTGTTTTGTTTGTGGACAGTGGGGGTTTGTTTCATCTGGCCTGCCCTCGAGACGCTGATCAGTGAACGGCCGGGAACGCAACTGTCGAAGATGGTCGGCATCTATAACGTTACCTGGGCGGGCGGCGCGGCGGTCGGATACTTCACGGCGGGCATCCTGATTGAAAAATTGGGCATGCTCAGCTTGTTCTGGCTGCCCTTAGGGCTTACTCTTGTCGAATTGGCCCTGTTGCCTCTTGCCGCAAGATGGCGAAAAAGAGAAATTGCTGGTCAATATTCTGCAGAATCTTTGACTCCGGCGGCATCATTGGCTGACGGCAAAAGCTTCCTGCTGATGGCCTGGATCGCTAACCCTTTTTCTTATGTGGCGATTAACACCGTCCTTCCGTTGATTCCCTCCCTTGCGGAAAAGTTTGACCTTTCCACAGGCATGGCGGGCGTTGTCTGCTCTCTCTGGATGTTTGTCCGGTTGGCTGCTTTTGGGATATTCTGGCAATGGAAGGGTTGGCATTACCATTTCCGATGGCTGACGCTGTCTTTTCTGCTGATGATCGTCAGCTTTTTCGGATTTCTCATGGCGCAATCGATCTCCTTGCTTTTGGTCGCGCAAGTCGGTTTCGGCCTGTCGATCGGGCTCATTTATTATTCATCCCTCTACTATTCCATGAATGTAACGGAGAATCAAAGTTCCAACGCGGGTCTGCATGAGGCGATGATCGGGGTGGGCCTGTTTATCGGTCCGGCCTGCGGTGCCGCCACCCTCTATCTCGTTCCCGCAGCCATCGGCATTGGCGCTTGGTCTGTGGGCGGCCTGCTTTGTGCCGGATTTTCCGGTTTACTCTTCGTGCGCCATTACCGGAAAAAAACATAATTCCAATTCCACTTCAGGCGCTACCTTTGCTGGCATCCGGGAGGGTTGCAAGGCTTATGACCTGCAACCCTCATGATTACCGAATCGCCTGGCTGTCCGCCGGAATAATCAAGATAAGATCAGTCCCGGCACCGGAAACTTCAGGCAGAGTTTTTCCACTTCCTTCTTTGTTGCGCGGAGCAGTTTTTCATCCTGTGTGCCTGCGAGCGTCCGGCTGATCCAGTTTCCGATCTTAACCATTTCCGGTTCTTTCATTCCGCGGGTAGTGGCTGCGGGGGTTCCCAGGCGGATGCCGCTTGGTTTCAAGGGCGGGTTGGGATCGTCTGGAATGATCTGTTTATTGGTGGTGATGGAGACCGCATCCAGAATCGCTTCCGCCTGCTTGCCGTCCAGATTGAAACTTTTGACTGTGTCGATCACCATCATATGATTGTCTGTTCCATTGGTGATCAGCTTGGCACCGTTTTTCATGAGCGTTTCCGCCAGCACCTTCGCGTTCTTTAATATCTGCACGGCATAGTCCCTGAACTGAGGCTGGAGCGCTTTGCCCAGTGTAACGGCGATGGCCGCGATCGTTTGCATATGCGGGCCGCCCTGAAGTCCCGGGAATACAGATTTGTCGATCCTCCCGGCATACTGCGATTTGCACATAATCAAAGCGCCCCGGGGACCCCGCAGACTTTTATGCGTTGTTGTCGTGACAATATCAAATCCACTGTCAAACGGATTGCTCATCACGCCTGTCGCCACTAATCCGCCGATGTGAGAGATATCCGCCATTGTAATGGCGCCGACTGCGTCGGCCACTCGCTTGAAATCCTCATAGCGGTAATCCCGGGGATAAGAAGTATAGCCACAAAGAACAATTTTGGGTTTGGTTCTTTTAGCAGTTTTCATGAGGGCGTCGAAGTCGATTTGGCCAGAATTTTCCGGATCAGTCTTGTAACGGACAAAATTGAACAGAGCCCCCATATGCGACACCACAGCACCGTGCGTCAGGTGTCCGCCATGAGACAGATCCATTCCTAAAATTGTATCACCGGGTTTAAGAAAAGCCAGATAGACGGCCTGATTCATCGGCGATCCGGAAAGCGCCTGGACGTTGGCGTGTTCGCACCGGAAAACTTTCTTCGCACGCTCAATGGCAATTGTCTCAATGCAGTCGGTATATTCCTGCCCGCCGTAGTAGCGTTTTCCCGGATAGCCTTCCGAATATTTGTTGGTAAAGATAGACCCGTTGGCGGCCAGAACTTCCGCATAGGTATAATTTTCGGACGGGATCAACTCAATCCCTTTGCGCTCCCTTTGTTCTTCTCCTGAAATAGCACCAAAGACTTCCGGATCGTTTTTTTTAAGGCTTTTCCAATTACGGTCGATAAATTGTTTTGGCGCTGATTTGGGGTTTTGGAGAGATGTTTTGGGGATGGATGTGTTTTGCTTTTTCGTGACCATAGGGCTCCTCCTGATTTTTTCAAGGTTTTCTTTTGCCCAGGCGCACAACAAAAGAAGGGAGCTTCCCGATGGTCATTTCCACCTAGAACGCCAGTTGCTGACTGACTTATTTTATAGATAATGGAAACGAATTTTGCAAGCGAAAATTTGGCAGTGTCCAACGGGGAAATGATATTTCTTGCTGCATCGGCCGATTACAATCAGGATAACTTGTTTATGATGAAGGAAAGGCTGGGATTTATTTGTGTTTGTGTGTCATTGCCTGAATGGCCATGTCACGCAGTGTTTCTATGAAGTTCTTTTGGTCCTCGGTTAGCATGGTCCCTTTTTCTTTCTTATCGGCATAAAACAAGCCAATACAGCCCTCTGCGGCAATCAAAGGATAAACAAGAAAGGACTGTGCGGAAATAATATTCCGGTACCATTCGGGAAGATTACTGACGATATTGTGGGCTGCGGCATTATCGATGATGATCCCCTGCTCCCTGGATATTGCAATATTAAAGATGTCTGGGGACTGACTGATCCGAAACTGGAAATGTTTGACAATCTCATCGGCATTTTCTCCCAGTCCAAAACGGGCCACCATCCGGGCCTGTTTTACATCCCGCATGCAGAAGATCACACGGTTAAATTCAAGTCCGCGATACATCGTTTCGAGAATCATGTAGATCACATCGCTCAGGTTGGCGCTGCCGGTCATGACGTCGTTGATCTCATGGAGAGCATTAGTAAAGATGCTGATCTGTTGATCTGTCAGAGCGACACCGGGCCGGGCCAGTTTATGAGCATTTTCTTCTGCCAGAACTGTTCGTTGCGATAGCACAGTGGTTTTAGACTCCGGCGATTCGTGCGCCTGCTTTTGGTCGGACTTGAACATTTTTTTGATCATCGTACTCGTCTGCTTATCAATCTGGACGATATCTTTATAGGTGTCGCTTTTTGATACTGCTGACTCTATCAGGGATTCCATCTGTTCATCAGGGATGGGAATGCTATTTTGATAGCGTTTCGACATATCGGAAAGGACGGCCGGCCGATCAGCTTCTTCGGAGTTCATCACCAGGTGCAGCAACTCATTGGAATAGCTGGAGAGTATCTGCAGCGTCTCCTGTTCTGTTTTTGGCTGTTCGATCACAGTGGGGGAAATATCCTCCATGCTGTGGACAATTTTGTCAGGAAAATTCCAGGATCGCGATACTTCCATCCCTAAGGTGTTGTATGTGATTCCCAGAACGGATTTGGACGCCTTGGTGTCATCGAGCCCCATCTGGAGCTTGCGGTTCTTGATCTCTGCATATTCTTCGGGAAAATAGCAGATTACCAGCATCTTGCCCAGGTTATGGAGCATGGCACAGATGAAGATTTCCTCTTTCCCGCTGAGTTTCAGGTTTTCGGCAACACCGATGGCCACAAGACCGCTCATGAAGGAGAGCATAGCCTCCTCTTTCAACTCTATTGCCTGCGATTTATTCTGGAGATGATCAAAAATCATCAGCGAGGCAGCCATCATCCGCACCTTTTCAATACCGAGGAGAAACACTGCCTTGGAAATAGTCGTCACCTTGCCCGAAAGGTTCGCATAGAGGGCAGAGTTAACGATTTTAAGGAGCTTATTGGTGAGCGAGAAGTCCCGCAGGATTATCTTGGCCAGATCGCCTGCGGAGGAAAAGTTGATTGCTGTCAGTGACGAGAGCTTTGAGCTGATCTCGATTATGTTGCCGGAAAAAGCAGGCAGATCACCTTTCAGGCGCATGCGCCTCATGATAAAATCAACCGTTCCATGAACCTGGCCTACCCCATCATGCTGATCTGACGGATTCAGGTAGTCCTCTAAAAGTTTTTTTATTACCAGGGCGTCAGGGTAACGGTCTTCGGCATTCTTTTCCATGGCCTTCATGATGATCTGGTCGATATCATGATTGATAACCTTCTTATGCTGAGAAGGGGGATCAGGGGCATCATGAGCGATCCGGTACATCAAGGATGATAGGTCCGTTCCGCTGAAAGCGGGATGGCCTACGACCATTTCATAAAACAAGCTCCCGATAAAAAAGATATCCGTCAGCGGTGTGAGAGCTGTCTTGAAAAAATGTTCCGGGGCTATGTAATTCGGTATGCCGGCAACATAAAGTTGGCCATCCCAATACCTTCTTCCGATTATGCTCGACAGGCCAAAATCCATGATTCTGGGTACGCCATTGTGGTCGATTATGATGTTGGACGGATTCAAATCACCGTGGATGACCCCCATCTGATGGCCATAGGCGATACCATCCAATATCTGGATCATCAAGGATACTGCTTTGGGAACTACAATTACCTTTTCCTGCTTCATTATATCGCGCAGGGACTTTCCTTCCACATACTCAAATACTACGTAGGGCTTACCATCAAAATCGCCTACCTCATAAACAGAGACAATATTGGGATGTTTGAGTTTGCTGACTATCCTTGCCTCTTCCATGAGATAGCTTCCCTGTTCCGGTGACAGGGAATGCGCAACTGTCTTAATCGCTACATTACGGAGCAGGAGAGGATCTTCAGCCAGATAAGCGATGCTGCCGGGGCCGCTTTCCAGCTCCCGAATGATCTTAAAACGATCAATTTGCTCGATGACTGCCATTATTTACTCCTGCGTCGAGGTGACCATCACCTATAATATACCACACCTTAGATCAGATTACTGCTGTTATTCACAGGGAGAATGTTGCAATTTCCCTTCCGAGAAACCATCCGTTTCAGTAATGAGGGATGTTATTTCCCGAGTAGTTGTGTTATGTATCAACAAAGCGCCGGGCCAAGTAATAGTGGTAGGAATTCTTATTTAACTGAGGGTGAACAAAAGGAGGGATAATGACGGATTTTAAGAACTTCAAAGGAACCGTAATGGAACTTCTAGGCATAGAACACCGGGAAGTAACGAAGGAAAAGATTGTTTTAACCATGCCTGTAACTCCAAAGACTCATCACCCATGGGGATCTCTGCATGGCGGAGTATCCGTTGTCCTTGCGGAAACGGCAGCAACCATGGGCGCTGTTATGAACATAGACCAGGAAAAACAGTTTGCTGTCGGCCTTGAAATAAACGCCAACCATATCCGGCCTAAGAGAGAAGGTATTATCACGGCGACGGCAACACCTGTGCATATTGGTCATACTGTCAGTGTATGGGATATCCGAATTACTGATGAAAACGGAAATATGATTTGCACATCACGCTGCACAATAGCCATCAATAATAAAAAGTGAACTCCATCCTGTATCAAAGTGCATAATGATTTTGCAATATATCCGCCCCTTCAATTTGTAATCGGTAACTATCGTATTGACACAAAAATCGGCTTGTATTACGCTTCAGTCGTCACTGGAAAAAAATATGTTACAGAGAGGGGGAGAAATTTATGGCTAAGTTGGCGGATGCAATGAAGGCAATGTTAACGGGACAGGCATGCTGGGTAGCTACAAGTGGTGCTGACGGGAAAGCTAACTTGGCTATAAAAGGCAGCGCCAAGATAGTTGATGATGAACATCTTGTATATTTCGAGATGGTTGGTAACAGGACTTGGGCTAACATACAGAAGAATTCCTGGGTAGCGCTCGCTGTAGCCGACTTAAGCAAAATCAAGGGCTATCGGTTCGAAGGCAAAGCCGAGATAATCACCTCCGGCCCGCTTTATGAAGAAGCGATCAAGCTGAGTGAGCTTATGAAGATGCCCACTCCACCTAAAGCGGCTGTCAAATTAAAAATCGAAGAGATCTACGATTTAGGTAAGGGCGGCATGAAAGTGGCTTAGATTGACATGGACGGGCAATATACGGTGACCATGTTGGAACAGAGAGTTTAGCTGCGACGAGCATGGTCAATACCCGCCGCTTTTTGTCAAGATTGTCTTGACTCACCATACAGTGCTACCTATGATCTCCTGCACTATAGCGTAGTTCTTGTCGGATAATTTGTTGAACCCGCCAATGATTCAGTGGTAACAATAGCGAAATTGTCTCCATGCTACCGGATGAGGAATACATGAAAATCTATTTTGCCGGAGCGATCCGGGCAGGACGGAACGACGCCACAATATATGAAGCCATGATCAAATGGTTACAATCTTTCGGGGAAGTATTGACCGAGCATGTGGGCGACACCGCTCTTACGGAAGCAGGCGACGACGGACCCAGCGACCGCTATATCCACGACAGGGACATGGCCTGGCTCTCATCGAGCGATCTCGTGGTGGCCGAAGTCACGGTACCGTCTCTGGGGGTGGGATATGAGCTGGGGTGGGCCACGGCATTAAAGAAGCCTGTCTTATGCCTCCGGCGGCAAATGCCGGGGCGTCCCTTGTCCGCTATGATCGCCGGCAGCCCCGGGATACAGACATCTGCATATTTCACCATAAAAGAAGCCGAAACAATCATGGAGGAATTCATCAGAAAAACCGCTGCAGGAATCACCGGTTCTACGAGGAGTAACTAACCTGTTGATACGTATAGGTGTTGTTCATGGAATAGACTTTACGTCCCTCCCTCGATGGGAGGGATTCAGGGAGAGTGAGAGTGAGAGGGAAGGCCCCCCCGCCCCTCAATCCCCGCCCACCAGGGGCGGGGAAGCTTTAGAGAGTGAAGTTTCTTGGGAGAGATAAATGCAAACATCGCTGGAACTTTTATCACCGGCCGGCAACGCCGACATCGGGATCGCCGCCATCGACCACGGTGCAGATGCCGTATATATCGGCGCTCCTAAATTTTCCGCCAGGGCCGAGGCTGGAGTGGGCGTCGCCGACATTGCCCGTCTGATACGGCATGCGCACCTTTATTACGCCAAAGTCTATGTGGCGCTCAATACCATCCTGACGGACAGGGAACTTGCCGAGTCTCTCGATATCATCCAAGAGGTCTATGAATTGGGTGCCGATGCCCTGATTCTCCAGGATGTGGTGTTGCTGGAGCTCCCTCTCCCGCCGATTCCTCTTATTGCCAGCACTCAGATGCACAACGACACCGTTGAAAAGGTCCAGTTCCTGGAGGCCGTGGGCTTCAAGCGAGTGATTCTGGCCAGAGAGCTCTCACGTGATGAAATTGTCGACATTCGTTCTAAAACCAAAATAGAGTTGGAAGCATTTGTGCATGGGTCATTATGCGTTTCCTACAGTGGGCAATGTTATATGAGTCAGGCCGTCACTGGCCGGAGCGGCAATCGCGGCGTCTGCGCCCAGCCCTGTCGATCCCATTACACCTTGACTGATGGCGACGGCAACGTTATCCGGCAGAACAAATATCTCCTTTCCCTCAAAGACCTGAATCTGATTAATGACATACCGGAGCTGGTTGCGGCCGGGATTACCTCCTTTAAAATAGAAGGAAGATACAAGGGGATTGAGTATGTTAAGAATGTAACGGCCGCTTTCCGGCAGGCCATCGACCGATTCATCAGCGGGCATTCCGATTACCGAAAGAGCAGTTCCGGCGTGAGCTCACTGACCTTTTTGCCTGCCCCGGAAAAGACCTTTAACCGCGGCTATACCCGATACTTCCTTTATGGCAGGAGAGAAAAAGTTGCATCCCTGGACACGCAGAAATCCATCGGGCAGCATATCGGTGAAATCGCCGAAGTAGGAAATGATTATTTTTGCCTGGCCTGCAATGATCTGCAAAACGGAGATGGACTTTGCTTTTTTACCAGGAAAAACGATCTGGCCGGATTTCGTGTGGACCGGGTGGATAAGGGGAAAATCTACCCTAATAATATGAAAGGTCTGGAGATCGGCACATCGCTGTATCGCAACCATGACATGGCGCTTGCAAAAATACTGAAGAAATCGTCAGCCAACCGTCGCATAGCCGTGGAAATGAATTTCACTCAAGAGGATACATTAATCCGTCTGGCGGTGCGAGACGAAGACGGCAATGAGGCCGAGACGGTCCAGGAGGTTTTGCTGGAGCCACCCCGTGATCCGGAACGAGCCAGAGAGCAGATTGAGAAACACCTTGCCCGTACCGGCAACACACCCTACCAGACGGCAAGATTGACGATTCATCCCCCACAGCCGGGCTTTCTTCCCGCGAGCACATTGAATGGTCTCCGACGTGATGTTTTGGAGATACTTACCGGAATCAGGCAAGAAAAATATCCCCGCCAAAACATCCAGTTTACGCCCAACGACGCCTCTTACCCGGAAAAAAATCTCGACTTCCGTGCCAATGTACTCAATGATCTTGCCCGGCGATTCTATGAACGCCACGGTGCAGTCGTTACTGAGCCGGCCTTTGAAGTCCTTTCCGACACGACGGGAAAAACGGTCATGACCACCCGGTACTGCATCCGGCATCAATTGGACATGTGTTCCGGGATGCAAGGTTCTGGTCATCCCGTCAAAGAGCCTCTCCGGCTCAGGGATAGTCATCATGCTTATCGTCTGGAATTTGACTGCCGGCAATGCATGATGTTTGTAATTCCGGAGGGTAAATAGCGCTCTTCCTCTGAATTGCCTTGACCGAAATTATTGAAGATGCCTTTCTTGTCAGGCTAAAGCCGGCTTACAGCAGCTTTTTCCATTCCTATCCTTATTAGTAAATTTATGCTAAGAGGCCTTCTGCAAAACAAAAAATGACTACTTGGCGTTGCCGATAATAAATGCTCGATTTATTAGACAGAATAGTATTTCGGATGGAATGATCGGAACTCGCCGGCAGAGAATTTTCCGAAGATGATATTGATCTCGTAAAAGCCGGGATTTTACATGTTGACCATATTACAGATTATCTGACCGGCAGGAAAGACATCATTAAATTTTCAAAAACCGTTTAATTTTATGAGGTGTGTCATGTTCAAATCACCAGCAAGTAAATCGCTTATTTTGCTTGTAATTGTTTTATTTTGCCTAACTCCTTTTTTCTTATTTGCTCAGGACAAAGCATGGCTGGGCGTGCAGGTACAAAGCATCAGTGGAACACAACAGGCCGATAGTTCTGCAGGCGGCAGAAGCGGCAGAGCTGTGGCAGCGGGCGGCCTGATCGTCGTTTCGGTATCCAAAGACAGCCCGGCTGAAAAGATGGGCCTGCAAAGAGGCGATATAATTTATACAGCCGACGGTGACAAGCTTAACCATGTCGCCGATCTTGCCAATCTTGTTAGTGATAGAAAACCGGGAGAAAAAATATCCTTGAACGTCATGCGCGGAGGGGAAAGAATATTCCTGCTGGGAGAATTTGCAACACTGCCGCAGACGGAAAAACCAGTGACCGTAAGAGTACCGCCGACTAAAATATCCGACGATACGGAAATTATTGTGCAAACCGGCAATCCTTCCGGCGTTAGCCGCGTTATCTTCTCGCCTTCGGGAAAATTCCTGCTTTCCAGCGCTGTAGCCAAAACTCTTAATCTCTGGGATGTGGAAACAGGCAAGCAAATAAGGTCTTTTTCCGATGCTGATGACAATATCAGTATCTTTGCCTTTTCCCCTGATGAATCATTTTTCATCACCGGCGGCTGGACGGGCTTACTGAAAATGCGCAATTTGGAAACCGGCGTGAATCTCTGGACGGTTAAAGGCCATAACGACTATGTGAACAAAGCCGTCTTTTCCGCGGATGGGAAAATCGTTATAACGGGAAGCTCCGATAAAACTATCAAAATCTGGGATGCCGCATCGGGGCGGGAAATTCGCGCTCTTAACGGCAATGTTGAAGCGGTTACCGGTTTGGTTTTTTCTCCCGATGAAAAAAATATTTTGTCCGCTTCCAAGGACGGTATTTTGCGGCTCTGGGATGTAGAGACCGGCAAAGAAATTATAGCTTATCAAGGCAAGCCCGGCTGGACGAAGGCAGTTGCTTTTTCACCGGACGGCAAATATGTTATGGCGGTCAATGAAAAAACTTACATTAGTGTCTGGGAAAAAGCTACCGGCCGCCAAATCCAATCATATTCTGTTAAACCTGATGAAGTTTCCCGTGTGGCTTTTTCGCCGGATGCCCGCCGGGTGCTTACTGTGGGAACAGACCGCATCTTCCACCTCTGGGATGTTTTTTCCGCCAGTGAAATTATGACATTTACCGGCCATTCCATTCTTATTTATGACACGTCATTTTCCCGCGACGGCAAATACCTTGTCTCCGGAAGTGAAGACCGCACTATTAAAGTCTGGGATGCGGCGACCGGCATCCAGCTCAAAACCCTCACCGGCAATACCTCCTGGGTTTATGCGGCGTCATTTTCTCCCGCAGGCAAACAGGCGCTGTCCGTCAGTGAAGACAGGAGTGTTAAACTCTGGGATATCGAGACAGGCAAACAAACGTCCGGTTTCCGTTTCCGGTGGACTATTGACTCTAAAGAGGAAAAGGAACGCTATGAATATTTGAAAAGTATAGTTAAAAATGCATTATTTTCCCGTGACGGTAGTAGTGTGCTTTCACGCGCGGAAGGTGAAAAAGGTGCAATTATCATCTGGAATGCCGCGGATGGAAAAGTGAAAAAATATTTTATTGACGAAAAGTTTCTCCTCGGAAACCACGCTGTGCAATTTTCTCCCGATGAAAAATTAATTATTTCGGGCGGCGGCGACAAACTGGTAAAAATCTGGGATGTTGCTGCGGGGAAGGAATTGAAGAGATTTGCCGGACATGAAAGTGAAATCAACGCCGTCTCTTTCTCCGCGGATGGCAAATACGCCCTCTCGGCGGGCGGCAAAGCATGGGGCAACAAAGACAGCACCATCAGGGTATGGGATGTACAGACCGGAAAAGAAATAAAAATATTTAAGGGTCACTCGGGCGCTATTTTCTGTGCCGCATTTTCGCCGGATGGAAAATACATCGTATCCGGAAGTTCCGATAGAACAATCCGCCTGTGGGATGTTGCCACAGGCGCTGAGCTGAAAACGCTCACCGGCCATACGGGAAGCGTCAGCTCGGTCGTTTTTTCCAAAAACGGCAAAATGATCCTATCCGCCTGCGGAGACTATTCGGTTAAATTATGGGATGTTCAGACCGGGAAAGAAATCAAGACGTTTATCGGACATACGGCCTGGGTCAATGCGGCGTCATTTTCGCCTGATGAAACGAAAATTATCTCCGGCGCTTTTGACGCGACAACCAGAATATGGGATATCGCCAGCGGTCGCGAACTGGCAAAGTTCATTGGTTTTAAAGATGGAGAATGGGTTGTCATTACTCCCGAAGGCTATTACAATTCATCGCCTAACGGTCACAAACATTTAAGTTTGCGTATGGGCAACAGCATTTTCGGTATAGATCAGTTTTATGATGTTTTCTATCGTCCGGATATTGTCGCCGCAAAATTAAAGGGTGAAGATATTAGCGCCCTGATTACACTGACAATCGCCGAAGCCGTTAAAAATCCGCCCCCGGATGTGCAATTTACCAATGCCGGTTTCCCCGCTCATGAGCAACGCGTCAAGGCCTGTTATCAGATAAACAATACGGGTGGCGGTATCGGCGAGGTTCGCTTGTTTCATAACGGCAAACTGGTTCACTCCGATGGCTTCTACCGTGATGCCGCTAAAACAGCTCCCAAAATGCAAATTGCCGCCGTTAACAGCAAGGCGATATATGCGGAAATGCGCAGTATAAAAATTAAGGGAAAAGATGCGCCCAGCCCGATAAAAAGTAATCTCAAAGGCGATATTTACGAAGCCTGCCGAGAAATAGACGCTGTGCCGGGCGAAAATGAAATTAGCATCTCGTCCTTTAACGGCAACAATACAGTGCAAAGCGTGATGAAATCGGTCAGTTTCCGTTCATCACTGCCGCCTCAGGTCCCTCATCTTTATATTCTGGCCGTCGGTATTGACAAATATCTGGACAACAAAATTAATTTGAAATATGCGAAAAAAGATGCGGATGATATAAGAAATATGCTGGTGAGGCAATCTGCGGGCCTGTATCGGCCGGAAAATATCCATGCGGGGCTGATTGCCGACAATGACGCAACAAAGGTAAACATCATCGGTAAAATTGATGAACTGGTGAACATTATTAAACCGGGTGATGGTTTTATCCTTTTTGTGGCTGGCCACGGCGTTCTTCTGCATAATCAGTATTATATGCTCACTCATGATTATCAGGGCGATGTAAACGAAAAAATCCTGATTAGCTCCAATGAAATTGTTGAGATGTCCAAAAGAATAAAATCCTTGAACCAACTGCTGATTTTCGATACATGCCATGCTGGCGGAGTTGATTACATTGTCAGCGGTCTTTACGACGCACGCATTTCCGTGCTGGCAAAAAAAATGGGACTGCATATTTACGCCTCGGCTAACGACAAACAAACGGCGCTCGATGGCTTCAAAGGCAATGGTCTTTTCACCTATAATCTGCTAAACGGTTTGAATAACAACCGTCAGGCCACAGGCGGTAAGGGCAATGAAGTAAGCGTAATCAGTCTGGGAGAACACACGAAAAAGGCAACTACTGATATTTCAAAACAAATAGGCCACAGCCAGACCCCGCTGATTATTAATTTCGGCAAGGATTATCCGCTGTATCAGATACAATAATAACGATCTGGTAAATTGATGCGCGCTTCCCATTTCTGTTTTGCTTTTTATTTGCGCTGAAATTGACCAGCCGTAATGCCGGTACTATTGCCTTGACATACAAGACGGCGTTTCCTATAATTTCTACTACAAAAAGGACGGATCAGATATGAAAAAGCATTTCATAATTAACTTCGGGAAAACTGTAATTATTCTCTTCTGTATATTTATGCTCATGACATTCCTTGTTCCCGTTGCAGCACATGCCTGGGGATCACTCGCACCAGCGCAGACTCACCAGTACATCCTCCAGCAGGCCTATAAGAAGCTGAGTGCCGATCCTGCCTTTGATCCAAAACTATTTCCCACCCTCGAGGAAATCATCAATCACGAAGGTGTTGTGTGGGCGCGATACAAGTGGACGGGCGAAGGTTATATCGGTCTTGGTGTTGATTACAACGTTCTTTCCGGCCCCGGACCGGACAGCAGAGGGGCATCAAGTTTTTCTGAGCATTACTACAATCCGAAACTGGGAAGGGGTGGTGCGCCGGATTCGATCAGCCGTTACTACCGTTACCTTGCCGAAGGTATTTTGACCTCAAAAAAAGAAGCCTTGCCTAAGGCTGCTGCATGGGGTGCCCATTACCTGTCCGATATGTTCTGCCCATATCATGTGATAGGAGCCGACCGGGCAACGATTCAGGCCATCTACGAAGAACAGAATACGAAGCACAAGGACAGCATCTATCTTCCGGATGAAATCAAGGGCTCGGTAAAGCTTGCATACCTGACGCCGGTGAAATTTCTCAGCAACAATTTCAATACGGAAGTGACCCGGTATCTCACCAAATCTAACGAAGACTGGTTTGACCCTTGGTACTACAACGGCGACACCGAATTGGCCATGTCGGAAACCTCAAGTCACATTGCATGGGAAACTACGATAGGCCACACTGGTACCGGACTTTCCGGTTATGATCCTTCATGGAAGAATGCCCCGAAAACCTTCGATAAACCTTGGATGTCTCAGGCCGAACAAGTGCGGAGACTGACCGTGTCTTCAGCTACGGAAACATATTCCCGCATAACAAGTTATTTTGATAACCCCGAACCCGCTATCAATAACGCCATTCAGGCGGTGGCAACGGTATGGCGTGCATCTCTGACTGCCATCAGGCCGTCGATTGAATCAACGCAGGAAGGTGAGTACCTTGTTGTACGAGGAAAGGTGTCGAATAAGGGAAATGCGGAATTTCGCGATATAGAAGCCCGCCTTACCTCCGCGGACTGTCCGGTTGATCCACAACAGGCAATTCAAAAAATACCCAGTATAGCTGCAGGGCAGGCATCATCAACGCAGCCCTGGCGCATCAAGGGATCAGGGGAGGCCTGCAAATTTAAGTTGGAGACAATCGGCAATTACGGTGCTCCAGATCTCCAGTACGCCATGACAACATCTGCGGCCAAAGCCGATGATGTTCCATCGGCCGATAAGACAGACTTTGATGGGTTAAGCGTGGAAATTCTGCAAAAACTGAAGGCGACGGTACGGTTAGGAGTAAATGCATACGGTCCCATCATGCAGACTTCAGGCAAAGGAGAGACCCGGAAACTCTGGGAAAACATTCATGTCCCGCACATGTTATTCTTCGCACAGCCTGGTGTAGAGAAAAAGTTTCTTAAATGGGCCGGGAACGCTTTTTCAGCCCTTGTCGAGGGGAAAGGTTTCGTAAACGGTGTAAATAAACGTGCCACTCTGAAAGTCGAGGGCGCTATTGCAGCGGACGGAAAAAGCATTCTGAATCTGAAGATTGAAGAGTACTACATCGAAGAAGGCATAAGCGATGTGAAAACATTAATCCAAATAGCAACTACACCCTTAGATCAACAAGAGACACAGAAGTTTGCTGGAGATGGCTTGGTGATATACCAACTGAGGGGGGAAAAGGTAAAGAGTTCCTTGATCAAGGCGGAGATGACCTCACGCCAATTGATGTCTGACGGAACGCCGAAGCCGGATAGCACGTTTAACAGGATTATAAAGTTTTACGATGATCAATACAGTCCGCAAATTCTGGTTACTTTTGCGCCATTGGCGAAATGATCTCACTTCCGCTTTAGTTGCATGGAGTGTTTGATGGAGTCGGTAAGCAGTTTTTTCTGTAACTGACCTTGTGTCGCAATTTTTTACCAGTTCGAAGTCGCAAGTTTCTACCGCCTTGAACTTCACTTAAAGAACGTTCTGAATTTATAATCATTCGGGATGGAATTGTCAGATCAAATATAGGGATGCCAATATGCTGCTTAAAAAAAGACGGATTCAGATTATCCTTGTGAGTGCAATGCTGCTCTTGATATGGGGCGCCGTCTGGGGCGATGAAAACCTTCGTCATGCAGATCTGGGTGATTTTCAGTTGGAGAACGGAGCGGTCATCAAGGAATGCCGGCTGGCCTACCGCATCCTCGGGAAAGTTAACCCGCAAAAGTCCAACACGATTTTGATTCCGACCTGGCTGGCAGGAACTTCGCAAGAACTTATCGATCTGGGAATCATTGGCCCCGGAAAAGTAATCGACAGTTCCAAGTATTACATAATTGCCGTCGATTCGTTGGGCAATGGCGTATCGTCATCTCCCTCCAACAGTGCTATGCAACCGGACCGGGCTTTCCCTCAATTCTCCATAAGTGATATAGTCCGTGCTCAACATTTACTTTTGACCCGGCATCTGAATATCCACCGCCTGCACGCTGTGATCGGAATGTCACTGGGCGGGATGCAGGCTTTCCAGTGGATGGTTTTATATCCTGATTTTATGGACAAGGTAATTCCGATCGCCGGGTCGCCCTGGATGACCTCCAATGACCTGCTTGTCTGGTCCGCCGAATTGGCTGTTATCGAGAATGTCCGTAGTTGCCAAAATGGACATTCCGCGATGAAAGCTCTGGCTCCGATGCATGCCCTGCTTTTATGGACCCCCCGTTTCCGCGTAGCGGCAACCAGGCCCGCTGCGGTTCCCGAGTTTCTTAGCAATCTGGAAAAGAGCTTCCTTAAATACAATCCTACCGACTGGGCCTGGCAGGTGAAGGCCATCATGAATCAGGACATTCTTAAGAAATTTGATGGCTCATCAGAAAGGGCGGCGAAAGCCGTGCATGCTGAAGCCATGATCATCTCGACCACACAGGATCAGATCATCTACCCGGAGCCCGCCAGGACATTTGCCCGGCTCCTGAAAGCTGAAACAGCGGAACTGACCGGTGATTGCGGGCATCTGGCATTCCTCTGCGAGTCGGATAAGCTCAGAGAGCTGGTGGATGGATTCTTGAAGAGGGATTTACGGATACCTGCTAAGCAATAAAGTACGGCAAATGATCTATTTCTTCCTTCCTTGAAGTCAAGCATGTGACAATTCTGACTTTCATGCATCCTTTCAAATGGATATCAATGGGCTTTTTATATTGACTTTTTCAATAAATTCGGCCTCACTAACTGAAATAATTATCGCCCCCGTTAGGAATTATTCTTAACCAAGTTGCAGTGAAGGTTCGTAAATGCTTTTTCAATAATAATGGCATAAACACATAAAGAGAGATCGATATATATGGTGGATCACTTAGTTGAATATACAAAAGAAGGGGCAAGTACATTGAAATCCTCTCACAGAGGAAAAAGCGCCGTAGAGCAGTTGCTGTCGGTGATTGTTGAATTCGATGCTAGGAAGGACTTGATTTTTAATATAAGACAAAATCTCGTCAATTACCTACAGAATATCAATCCAACCTCTAAGATAAATCATTTCGACGGGGAAATTGTCGCCAAGGCTCGTAAACTTGATGAGGCAATCGCCCACCTACGCCGCTCGGTAGAAGACAAGGCATCGGAAATACTTGACATTGTCGGAAACAACGAGAAAAGAACCAAAGCCATTGAAGAATTGCAATCAACAATATGTCAACTCTCCGAGAAGGAAAGGCTGAGCTTTCTTCTCACACGGGTAAATGAATTTGCACAAAAGCTTCTTCTCGAGTCCGGTGAGTTCCAGAAGCAGTTCCTGGAGGCCGAGGAATGCAATGCTTTTGTGCTGTCAGCTGATATCAGGCGGTCTACGGAACTAATGTTCAAGGCCCGGAGTCCATATCAATATGCACACTTTATGACAGAACTATGTAAAGACCTTGAATCTATCGTCAAGGAACATTACGGCGTGTTTGATAAATTTACCGGCGACGGTATTCTCGCCTTTTTCCCAGATTTTTTCTCCGGTGAAGATGCCGGTTATTATACGATCACTACCGCCGATCTCTGTCACAAGGTCTTCCAGGAGAAATTTTATGAATTCCGGAGTTCGTTCGTTTCGATGCCCACAAATGTTGGCTTGGGAATCGGCATCGATTATGGCACGGTTTCTCTTGTGCAGATCGCTGACGGTCTCACGGTAGTCGGCATACCTGTCGTCTATGCATGTCGGATGGGAGGTGCTCCTGCCGGGAAGACACTTCTAAACCAGCCTGGATATGAAAAGATCAGTAGACTCTACGGTGAATATTGTGCTTTCTGCAAAACGCAACTGGAAATCAAAAATGAGGGATCGATACTCGGATATGATCTGAAGCTAAATGAAGTGCCGTATTTTCCATCACCTCCGAGGTGGATGTGCGGAAACGAAAAATTGTAGACAAATATACCTGCATTACGCAAAGGTTAGCCTCCGGCATGAGGAATATATCTAGGGGACCGGATTTATACTGAAGTTTGGTCAGGCTTATTTTGTACAGTAAAAGTGTATTAATTTGTCCAACATCATGAATGTCTTGCTGTCATGTCGTTTTTTTCACACTTTTATCAGCAGGCAACATTACGAACTGATCAATAACAGGTACTTTATTTTGTGTCAATTATGCTGTAGAAATAGCTAACAGTTAGATTGATGAAGTAAAAATGCATGCCATGATAAATCAAGTCTTATATGCTTCCGCCGAAATTACATATCCAGAATATAGCAACTTAATATCTAGATATCCTCAGTCTTTAGAATTCTCACCTTGATGAAATCCATGTGAATATGGTACCGATTTCCGTATGATAATTCCTCCAGGAGAAAGAATGCCATGAAGCAGCTCGCAACAGGACGCATCAATGACCACATCCATGTGGCAGGAAATCCGTACTATCCCGGCTATGTGATGCGGGGCAGGGAGAAGAGCCTCATGATCGAGGCAGGCATGAACCTCATGGGTCCTCTCTATATGAAAGATGTCAGCACTATCCTGGGAGATTCGCAGAAGCTCGATTTTCTCTTCGTTACCCATTCCCACTACGACCACCTGGGCGCGGCCCCATACCTGAAGCGCATGATACCCGGACTCGGTCTCGGTGCACACGAGCGCGTAAGCGCACTCATGCGCAAAGATTCGGTCATTGCCATGATGAACCGTCTGAGTGATGTGCAGCGCGGTTTTTTCAAGGACATCACCGCTGACGAGGATGTCACCATCACAACCATGGAGACCGAGCATATACTGAAGGATGGCGACGAGATAGACCTGGGCGGGCTCACCTGCCATGTCTACGAGGTGCCGGGCCACACAAAGGATTCACTCGCTTTCTATTTCCCCGAGATCAGGACCATCTTCGCGGGCGAGGCAGCCGGTCTTCCCGAGGGCAAGGAAGGCAATGGCATCCAGGCTTGCTTCCTCACCTCCTATGACGACTACCTCGCGTCCCTGGAAAAGATCATTTCACTCCAGCCACAATACCTTTGCCTGGGCCACGGCTGTGTTCTTACGGATGACGATGCAGCTGACTTTATCCGCAGCTCGCTGGCCGCCACGCCGGCCTTCCGCACGCTCATCGAGTCTTATCTTGACCAGGCCAATAGCGACATTGAGCAGGCCACCCTGACCATGGTGAGAAAGGAGTACGACGAACGCGGCGTCATCAAGCAGGAGCGGAACGCCTACCTCACCAACCTCAGCGCCCAGATCAGGCTTGTAGCAGGGATGAAAAGCTGATTTATTCCTCCGGCAACCAGTCGGGCTGATCGTATCATTCCGCCACCCTCTATTCCATTTCCCGCCGCCATTAGCGTTGTTATGGATTTACAATCATCAAGGAAAAAGTTGATGAACAACGGGATGTATTGAATTATTGATGGAGTACCTCTCGTAAACATGTTAGGCAACGGACAGCCTCAGCCGCCTCTGATCAGCACGTTCGACGATCTTGGGAAATTGGTAATTGAATTAGGAAAGCGACCTCAAAGGAGAGACCTATGAATAAGACGATATCAACTCGACTAGGGCTAACAGTAATCCTGGCGGCATTCTTGTTGAGCGTGAGCCAGAGTTCAACGTGGGCGGCCTCGAGTCTTCCGGATTGCCATAATGTCAACCTTCGTACCGTAGCAGTTGGCTTCAGATGCAGTGTAGAGAATTGGTGGATCTTCGAACGCGTTGAGCGTTCCGGTTTCGGCGAGGCATGGAGGGCGCCGGATGGAGTGATCTGGGGCGATCGCATCACCATTGCCAGCCAATTTGACGGTATGCAAATCTGTGCGAAGTTGGGTGGTACCTTGCCATCAAAACAGGATTTTCATAATTGTAATGATGGAGGTCGGCGGATAGTCCTGCCGAATTTTCACGGGGAGTATTATTGGTCCGGCTCATTCAACGAAGGATGGGACAATGCCGATGCATACAACTGTAACGGCGGCAGTGCCCAGGCCAATCGCTATAACCCCTGCTATGCAGTCCGTTGCGTGGCCCGCTGATCCTGGCGTTGGGTAGCAATACCTGGAATTACCGTCAATTTGCTGCCCCAGGCCAAGCCGGGCTTTTCATCTAATACTTTTTAACACACATTCTTGTGCACCTGCACGCATTACGCACAAGATTACCTTGACATACGAAAGGGCGTTTCTTATGCTTCATCCCACAAAAGGAAGTTCTTAAAGAAATCATGCGAGGAGTTCATTGTGAAAATCAAAGTTCTTTCCCTTCTGGCGATATGCGTATTTTGTTGCAGCTTCTCCCTCTCTGGCTTTGCCTTGGACTTGCTGATAGAAAGACTGAAGCTACCACAAACTATAGAAACGGTACGGCCTGAAAAAACAGCGAAAGCGCTAAAAGAATGTATCGGCAGAGACTATGTCCATGTAACGTTTAAGAGCACTGGTACAGAAGTAAGTGTTCAACTGGATCGTCGGTACTGCATCTTTTCTAATGGGAATTTTGAAACAGCCAGAGGTAAGGTGCGCTTAGTCGGTGATACTAAATTAAATTCCGTTAACCTCCGCTGTGTCGTAGATATTGATCTTGCGACCTGCGAAGGAATAGGCTATCTTGAGAAAGTAGCAGATTAAGAATATAGAAAATGATGGACCTTGGTGACTACATAGTGCTCTGCCCCTACAGAAGAGAACGAAAATGAAAAGATTATTTGGATGTCTAATTATTGTTTTGGCTTTTGTTACTGTATTTTGTGGACCTTATAGTTACGCCGAATGCTCAGATAAAACATTGCACTGCATGAAAGACAGAGGTTCCAAAAACAGCGCGGGCAAAGTATCTATGGGGCAATGCTTTTATTTTCCGTTGGGATGTGATGATTGCAAACATACGAATTATGCCAAATATGCCAACGAGTGTAATGAGAAGTATGCCTCAGATTGCAAGGGCAAATGTTGGACGTGTTACCCGGCGGACGGAAGCTCATTTTCGGGAGAACTTACTTGTTACGATACGGACGGCCAAGTACACAATATACCCTAGTCCACTTCACGCTCTGCAATAGCAATGTAGGGACAGGCTATATAACAGAATCGTGCCAGAACCAGGTGTCCCCATTGCCGACTAAATAGCAATTTGTCGGTTGGATATGCCGCTCGCCTTTCGTTTGATTGTGAGTGCAGTAAGCGTTTCCGCCGGTTCAGTGATTTTGAAAAATCAGTGATTAAATTTTGTTCGGTCCTTCCTGAAATAGAACAGGCGGGATTTTTGCTGCCAGGTGTCCTTTCGAACGACAATCATTAAATACCTTGCTACGTCTTTATCAAAGATGTATTAAAATATAATTATTTTAGAGAGGTTCATATCAATGAAATCCAGACTAACACGCAGTACATTGATCTCTTTTCTGCTTATCTTATTAATTCCAAATTGTGCTTTTGCCGAAACAAAGATATTCATCAAGGAATACACCTATCAGGCAAGTGAAGATGATAGCAGAAACTCCAGTCGTGTTACTGCAATGAGAGAAGTGAAAAGACTACTCTTGGAAGAGTTGGGAACATATCTGGAAAGTATAACTGAAGTGAAGAATTTTCAACTTACAAAAGATCAGATTACCTCATTAACAGCAGGTATAGTAAAGACTGAGATTATAGATGAAAAATGGAATGGTGAAAAATATTGGATAAAAACAAAGATCGTCGCAGATGAAAATGATGTGATCAAATCAATAGACAATCTCCGTAAAGACCGTGATAAATCACGGGAACTGGAGGAAACCAAGAAGAGAGCAGATGCTATATTGGAAGAGAACAAGAAACTGAGAGAGGAACTGGCACTGGCAAAGGGTAATGCAAAACAGCAGGTTCAAAAAAGATATGATAAGTCAATAAAAGAACTTTCTGCATTTGAATGGCTGGAAAGTGGATATAAAAATCATATTCAAGGTGATTTCAAAACAGCAATTGCTGATTACACCAAAGCAATTGAATTAAATCCGAAGTTTGATTTAGCTTATAACAACCGCGGCGTTACATATCATCTGCTCGGTAAATATAATGAAGCAATTGTTGATTACAACAAAGCAATTGAACTAAATCCCAAATATGCAGATGCCTATAACAACCGGGGGATGGCTTATCATGTGCTTGGTAAATATAATGAAGCATTCGCTGATTACAATAAATCGACTGAACTGAATCCCCAAGATGCAGGTCCTTATAACAGTCGTGGAATTACCTATCATATAATTGGTAAATATATTGAAGCACTTTTTGAATACAACAAGGCAATTGATCTGAATCCCAAATATGCAGATGCTTATAATAACCGCGGGATGGCTTATCATGTGCTTGGTAAATATAATGAAGCATTAGTTGATTATAATAAATCGACTGAACTGAATCCTAAGGATGCAGGTCCTTATAACAGTCGCGGAGTCACCTATCACATACTTGGTAAATATATTGAAGCGCTTTTTGAATACAATAAATCAATTGAACTAAATCCCAAATATGCAGATGCTTATCTCAACCGCGGGATGGCCTATCATGCTCTTGGCAAATATAATGAAGCGCTTGTTGAGTACACTAAATCAATCGAACTGAATCCCCCAAATGCATATGCTTATAAATGCCGCGGTATGGCTTATCATGCTCTCGGCAAATATAATGAAGAACGTGTTGAGTATAACAAGGCGAATCAACTGGAATTAAAATAATACCGATCTGAGGTCAGTCCGGTTTGATTCGGCGCTGCCGCTTCGGGCTTCAATCGGTAATAAACGCAATTCACAACCCATGACAAGCATCCGTACCAACATTAGTTAAAGAAGATTCCCTTGACATGCAAAACCGCGTTTCCTATAGTTTCCACCACAAAAAGGAAGTTATCATCAATCAAATAGATTAGAATCAACGTCTTTCGCAAAGAGGTGAAGTGAGGATGTCTAAAATTAATCGAGTTGGTAAGATAATTAATAGTTATGTTGATGAGGGCAGGCAAGCATTAAGCGAATATGAGTCCAAGTTGCTTTTGCGAGAAATTGGAATAAATGTGCCTGATGGTGGACTGTGCCAAAATCAGGCGGAAGCCCTTGCGTGTGCCCGAAAAATTGGCATGCCGGTTGTAGTAAAAATTTCATCAGAAAACCTTCTGCATAAAAGTGACAGCGGGGGAATCGAGGCAGGAATCGACAGCGAGAAAAAGCTGATCGAAGCCTTGAAGAGAATAAGAAAAAATACCGGGCTTGCTGACGCTCAGTTTTTAATTGAGAAGCAGGAGTTCCCGTCATTGGAATTAATAGCCGGCATCGTTCGCGATCCTGTTTTCGGACCGATAGCTTTAATTGGAATAGGAGGGATATTTACGGAGATCTTGTCGGATAAGATTATTCTGATACCTCCAATTGGTTACGCGGATTTTGTTGACCGGATTAAGACTCTGAAAGGGGCTAAGCTGATTTTCGGAGCAAGGGGGAAGAAGGGGATTGACGTAAGGGGACTATTTAAAACAATTGAAAAAATGATTTCAGCATACGAGTCCGACGGGCGAATCAGGGAAATTGAAATCAATCCTCTATTTGCCAACGAAGATGGAGTCTGCGCAGTTGACGCACTGGTTACTCTTCAAAAAACGGAGCAGAAGAAAGCGGTTCTGCAAGATTATTCTACCGACATATCTCGGTTTTTCGAAGCGCGATCGATAGCTGTAATTGGCGCTAGTTCTTCGCCTCACAAGGGTGGCAATATCATAGTTAAAAATCTTTTAACATTCGACTATAAGGGGAAAATATATCCTATTAATCCCCACGGATCTGATGTGTGCGGATTGAAGTCATTCGCGACAATAGACAAATTGCCAGAGGTTCCTGAACTCGTCGTATTCATTATTCCAAATATTGCTGTCGAGAAGGAATTGAAAAAATGCATCGATAAAGGTGTGAAAAATATAATAATTGCCAGCGGAGGTTTTTCCGACCAAGGCGCTGACGGCGCTTTGCTGGAGGCAAAAATCATAGAGAAAGCAAGAAAGGCTGGTGTAAGAGTATTGGGGCCAAACTCAATCGGAACTATAACGCCGATTCTGGGACTTGTTACTTCTATAACGACCCTGCACAAGCTTGAATCAGGCGACATTGCGCTTTTTGGTCAGACGGGTGTCTTCGCCAGTGGAACTGCGGATATTGTAGCGACGCGGGAAAATTTCCGTCTCTCGGCAGTAGCTTGCATCGGCAACAAGGCCGATGTTAACGAAATACATCTGCTTAAATATTTTACGCGGGATAAGAAAACACGGGTGATTGCTGCTTATCTTGAAGGCACCGCCAACGGGGCGGCGTTCATTGAAGCGGCGAGCGAGGCGGCAGCCGCTAAGCCGTTCATCGTTTTAAAAGGAGGGCGGACTACTGAGGGGAGCAGGGCCACTGCCAGTCATACAGGAACAATGGCAGGTGATTTCGCAGTCTATAACGCTGTTTTGGAAAAATGTGGCGCGACGCTAGTAGATGATTTCCCGGACCTTCTTGAAGCAGCAAAGGTGTTCTCCTTCTGTCCGCTACCAGAGGGGAATCGTCTCGGAGTCGTTTCGATTACCGGCGTCGGGTGTGTGATGTCGGCAGATGCCGCTGCGGAATACGGAATTATTTTGCCTGCGCTGACACCAGAGACCGAAAAAAGAATCAGGACGATAGCTCCCCCTTGGGCACCTTTGAGAAATCCGGTTGATATGTGGTCGGCCATTGAAAAAGCCGGTGGAGCGGAGGCTTATAAAGTTATCAGCGAGGCAATTATCGAGCAAAACAACATTGATGCCATTTTACTCGTTTTTGTTCTCATCCCGGAGTCAGACTTCGATCCGATCGAAATAATCGCACCTATTAGAAAAGCTCATCCGAAAAAACCAATGTTTGGGGCTTTTCTGGGGGGAAATCAGGAAGTTATAGATAAATTTACGAAAGCACTGGAAATGAATAGTATTCCGGTATTCGTCTCTCCGCGTCGCGCCATAAGGGCTTTTAAAATGCTGTCAGATAGGGTGCTGTTTTTAAAGGAGAGGCGGAAGAAGACGCATCAAAAATAAACAATAAATAAGCAAAAAAACATGACATCCACTAATTGTGATTATTTATCATGGCGGGATGATATGACCAAATTACCGGATCTGGATTATCTGTTCTTTAACTGCATAATTCAGAAATTCATAAATCTTCTTTCGGGTTTCTATTTTATTTCTGCCGCAGATTTGCCGGAGGGAATCGCTACCTGTAAACGAGCGCAGCAGCCTGCTTAAAGTGATATCTATTGTCAGTGTTTTAACAGCGCCGCCGCAATTATAAACAACCAGGTATGATTTCTGCGGGGAATAGGAATCAAGGAACTCTTCAAAGGTAAGTTCGCCGACAGTCATAAGGTCATCAAAATCATATTTTAAGGAAAGAGAAATAGTTCCGGGTGATAAACTAAACACGGCTTCATCAGTAAAACTGCTGCTGACTGCCTTTACTTGCGGTCCGGCATAAAGCGAACGGTTCAGCGCACCATGAATTTTTATTATATCATCCATTACAGGAAAGAGTTTTTTCTTGTTATTTTTGGTGAACTGCTCTTCGACAAAAGAGGATTGCAGAACAGTAATCTCCTCTCTTGTGAGCTTCAACGTTTCTTTCCAGGAAGATATATATACTGCAAAATCGGAAAGAAAGTCAGCAGGATCAATGGCCAGTGTTTCCAATGCCATGAACATCCAGCCCGCAGCGCCTCCGCGGTTGTAAAATATTTCACAGGCATTTTTCAGATCTTCGGCTTGCGACATTCCTTCTTCGGAAAAACCCGGCGAGGAGATCAGTGTGTAAGGCGCGTCTTTTAGACAGTTCAGCAAGAAGGATTCCGCCTGATCATAAAGTGCTGTCCCCGGTATAACAGCCAGCGGAAAAATATCGAGATGGTTCGGCTGCAGACTCAGAGCATAATTCAGGCTCTCTTGAAATCCATCGGGTGTATCACCCGGCAGCCCGTAGATCAGGTCCAGTCCGAAGATGGCGCCGGCTTGGTTCAGCAGCGCTATTTTTTTAGCGTATTTAACGGGGTCGATGGTTCTGTTGACGTGGGCGAGCACTTCAGGATGAGCGCTCTGCAGTCCAACCTGGAGGCTGCAGTGAAGTGCAGCAAATAGTCCGGCGATTTCACGGTCGATAAACTCTGTCCTTATTTCAAAAGTATAATGAATAAGCGGAGCCGTTTTGCGTATCATACGCAGAATGTTTTTGGCGCGCTTTATATCACAGTTAAAAGTCGGGTCTAGCACAAAGATCTGGGTCACTTTTTTTTCTTCGAAGAGCTCCAGTTCTCTCCGGATGCGTTCTGACGAAATTTGCCTGACGCCTGCCACCCCCCTTGATTCGAAACAAAAACCGCATTTAAAAGGACATCCGCGGGAGAGTTCCCACCATAAGCCGGAATAACGGCTGGGGTCCATTGTTCCGGAAAGAAAAGGCGAGGGCAGGGAGTTTAAGTCCATGACGGGCTGCTGGTCTTTTCCCGGATTAAGCTTTGCGCCTTTTAAAAATACCCCGGGTATGCCGTCGAGTTGATCTGCGTTCAGCAGCCTTTTCATTACTTGGGTCAGGACGATCTCACCTTCACCTTTAATGATAAAGTCAAATGGTGCGCTGGCGATCAGTGTTAAAGGAAGTGCTGTTGCCTCTGCGCCACCGGCGAAGAGTAATACAGCCGGGAATTTCTCTTTGATGATCCGGCAGATTTCCATTACCAAGTGCTTGTTCCACAGGTATGTCGAGAAACCGATCATATCCGGAATATGTCTGCAGATGTCCTCCGCTATGAAATCAGCAGAGTTATCAATAGTGTAATCATGAAATGATACATCCAGCTTCCGGTTTATGGAGTCAACTGAATCGAGCTGTGCTTTAAGTGCTGCTGCAGCCAGAGGGACAGCCTGAGGTGAGTCCTTAATGTGGATGGATACAAGTTTAAGTGTTAATTTTTTCAAAAAGCAATCTCCGTCATTTATTAAATTTATTTATTCTTTACTGATTGAAACAATCGTGTGATTGCCAGGGTGTTGCTGCCTGACGTGGACTGTATTTGGGCGGTGAAGCATTGATGCCAGGCACTGCGGAGGTCACTCCCATGGTAATCAGAATGAGCGCTATACAGAGCAGTTAGAAGCGTCTTATCATAACACCTCCGGTATGTGCGATCTGATTTTCATAAACGAAAATTACCATAATTAATCGAATTTGCAAAGGAGATGGCGAAGAGAAGTTCTTACTTATTAGTATTACAGGCTTTAAAAAAAATACCTGGGAACGAAGTTTCTCTTATTATCCATAGTTGATGTTTTGATTCATGTTTAGCACAGCCGCTTACCCTGAATTTCTTGACCTCTGCGGCTGATTGATATAAGACCCTAGAAAAAAGGAAGTTTTTTATGGATTATAAAAGTGTGGACGATGCTCAGGTGCGACTGACCGCGGCCGGATACATTCCTTCACGCGAGATCGCGACGGTGGTTTTTCTGGCAGAGGCGACACAGAAGCCGATTCTGGTGGAAGGTCCCGCTGGCGTCGGCAAGACGGAACTTGCCAAGGCCGTGGCCCGCAGCCTGGATCGGGAGCTGATCCGCTTGCAGTGCTACGAAGGGCTGGACGAGTCAAAGGCGCTGTACGAATGGGAATACGCCAAACAGCTCCTTTACACCCAGATGGTCAAGGGCCGGATCAACGACATAATCGCAGACGCCGATACTTTGACCGCGGCGGTGGACCGTATCGCTGCTCAGGAAGACGCCTTTTTTTCCGACCGCTTCATTTTGCCCCGGCCACTCCTCCAGGCGATCAGTTCGGCAAAACCCGTAGTTCTCCTGCTGGACGAAGTCGACAAATCCGATCCCGAGTTCGAGGCCTTCCTTCTTGAATTGTTAAGTGATTTTCAAGTCTCCATCCCCGAGTTGGGCACGCGCAAGGCTGTACACATTCCCTTTGTTCTGCTTACGTCCAATAACTACCGCGATATGAGCGACGCCTTGAAGCGCCGTTGTGTTCATCTGTACATCGACTATCCGGAACGGGATCTGGAGATCCGCATCGTGAGGCTCAAGGTACCGGGGATCGAGGAGAAACTTGTGCAGGGCCTGGTCGAAGCGATTCGCCGGATCCGCGCACTGGACCTGAAAAAGAATCCCAGCATCTCCGAATCCATCGATTGGGCACAGTCGCTGTTGGTGCTCCAGGCCGCAACGCTGTCTCCGGATGTCGTGTCCGACACTTTAAATGTTGTCTGCAAGTATCAGAGCGACATCGAAAAGGTACGAAAAAATCTCGATAAAGTCCTTCTCTAAAGCTGTCCATTATGGTTAATCTTGTACTGAAATTTATTTCCTCATGCCGCGCGTCGGGCATGAGGATCTCGACTTCCGAGGTCCTGGACTGCCTACGTCACCTGGAGCGGATCGATTGCACCTGCGAACCGGAATTCCGGGCGGCCCTGCGGGCGAACTTCGCGAAGAGCATACGGGAACTTAATCACTTTAACCACCTCTATCACCTTTTCTTCCACGAACTGAGGCTCGATGCCGCCGACATGGATCAGGCCGGGCAGATCGGGGAGCAGATTCGGCAAGTGACCAACCTCCTCAAGCAGGATTCTCCTACGGATGCCGATTATCAGGCCATTATAGATTTCCTGGTGGGGGACCCCCATTCTCTGCTGAAGGAGTTGCATCGCATCCGGACAGAGTCCGACGATTCACCCCAGGCCGTTAGGTTCAACCTGACTCCGTTGGGAAACCGCCTGAAAATTCTGATGCAGATTGTGCGCGCTGGTTCCGCTGCCCAAGCGCTCATCAAAGAGAATTCCAAGGGGATTGATGCCCCGAGCCGGCTTTTGCTGGCCAGGCATTTTGAGGAACGCCTCGCCCGGGCACAGCAGTTGCTGATGTTCGAGCCGCTCTCAGATCAGCAGGGCTTAAGAAAAAGCGACGAGGCGGGAGAAAGACTCAAACAACTGGGCGAGAAGCCATTTTCGTCCTTCACGGCCAAGGAGACTTTGGAGATGCGCGAGGCCATCGGTGTTTTGGTGCGCAAACTCCAGAACATCAGCAGCCGCCGCTTTGCCGTCCGGAACCGGGGAAATCTGGATGTCAAGAAGACGCTCCGGGCCGCGGCACGCTACAACGGCGTTCCCCTCGAATTGAAATACCGGCGCAAGGCGCTCCGGAAGAGCCGGATTGTTACCCTTTGCGATGTTTCCGGCTCTGTATGGTCGGCCGCGCATTTCATGCTGAATCTCTTGTATTCCCTGCAGGATTGCTTCGACCGGGTGAACAGTTTCGTTTTTGTCGACCGTCTGACGGAGGTAACTGAAACATTTGAGGAAAACGATATCAACGAGGCCATCGAGATTGTTCTTAAGAAAGCGGATGTCAATTATGATGGTACGACGGACTACGGTGAGACCTTCCGACATTTCAAGCGGAACTCCATGGAGATACTGACGAAGAAGACGACGCTGATTATTGTCGGTGACGCGCGCTCCAATTACCTTAATCCGGAGGATTCGATTCTGGGGGAAATGCGGGATCGCTGTCGCCGGTTGATCTGGCTCAATCCCGAGCCGGAAGCAATATGGGGCACGGCGGACAGTGAGATTTTCACATATAGTCACTATTGTCATGAAGTACGTCCTTGCAGGAATCTGAACCAGTTGATAAGTTTCATCGAGGAATTGGTGATGTAATATGACCGAGCATAGGGATTTAGAAAATCGACTCCTGCGGGACCGCTTTGTGTTGTTTGCAGGAGAAAATATTGCCCGCCGTGATGATCTTGGCTGCACAGAATCTTTCCCCCTCGATCTCTGGCGGCGGATGGGGGATCGGGGCCTTTTCCAGGTGGGCATTCCGGAAACTTACGGCGGATGCGGCGGGAACTGGCGAGACCTGATCGTGGCCGGTGAAGCACTCGTTGCCGAAGGCCATAACCTTGGCCTGGCGCTCTCCTGGCTGGTTCAACAGGTCGAGGCCCGTTTTCTCATTTCCGGATTTGGCGATGAGGAACAGCGGCAGCGTCTTCTCCCGGAGATGGCCCGGGGAAATCTGACTGTTTCCTTTGCCGTCTCGGAGTCCGGCCATGGGGCTCATCCCAAACACTTGGCCGCAAAAGCACAACGCGACGGTACCCGCTTTCTCCTAAACGGCGAAAAGGCCTATCTGACGAACGGACCCATCGCCGATCTCTACATTGTCATTGCTGTTACATCCGAAGTAATGGGGAAAAAGCGATTCACTGCCTTTCTAGTGCCACGGGAAACTGCTGGGCTGGCCATGGCAGCAGCTTCGCCCTTGCCATTTCTCAAGCCGTCGCCCCATGGCGGCATAGTGCTTGCCGATTGTTCCCTCCCGGTAACGGCTATTCTGGGCGAGGAAGGGAATGCCTACGAGACGATGGTGATCCCATTCAGCAGTTATGAAGATCTGATGATGACGGGACCGATCTTAGGGGCGCTGGCCCGGCTGGAGGTGCTTACTATTGAGGCGCTCCGCCGTCATGGGGCTGTGGCGGACCGCCCGTTGCAAAAAGAGCTGGGAGATGTGCATGCCTTGATCGAGATGTTGCAGGTCCTGGCGGGGAAGGCAGCTGATGATCTGGAGTGCCCGGAGGCGCCGGTCTCTCTGTCGATACTTATTCCCTGGATGCACCTCACCGCTACGCTTCCGGAACGCTTGAGGGCGATCCTGGCACGCTTAAGAATTGATCCCGATCCGGAGCAGGAGCGATTGCAGACCGATCTTGCAGCCCTTTGTTCTCTCAGCCAGCGGCGGCTGCTGACGCGGCAGGAGAGGATCGGTGCGGCGCTTTTGGCCTGATCCGCTTGGTTCATGAAGAAGCTTTTGGGAAGAAGTTTAGCAGGTGCAGATTTAATGAAAATTTTCTGCGAGCGGATGGTCTAACACGGATATAGTTGATGTTACTAAACATTTCACGTTTGTTTGGTCATGCCGGACTGGTCGCTATTGCACAAGGCCGATATTGCTATGTTTTTTTATCACACAAAGGAAGTTCTTATCCAGTAAATTGGAAGAAATTCTCCGGAAATATTGCAGCATTTTTTTTAAAAAAAGGTGTATAATAAAGCTCGCAGTCCTATTGGCGGGGATGAATAGGATCGGCGGCTGTATACAGGGAAATGCTTACGGATGTGCGGGAAGGTGAATTGCCCGCACATTGGCTCTTCAGGGGATCATCAGGGAGATCCTATGGGAACAAAGGCCAGGATTCTGATCATTGACGATGATGATTCCGTGCGGGCGGTTCTGTCCGATTTTCTGAAAATTATCGGCCACGATGTCATTGAAGCCGGAAACGGCCGTATCGGTATTGACATGTGCCGCCGGGAACATCCCGATCTTGTCTTGTGTGATGTACGCATGCCGGAGATCGACGGGATGCAGGTCCTGCAGACAGTGACTGAAGAATATCCTGAAATGCCCATCATCATGGTGACGGGAACGGGTATCATAGACGATGTGATCAAGGCCCTCAAATTGGGTGCCTGGGATTATATCGCCAAACCCGTTGAAGGTATCATGGTCATAAAGCACGCCGTCGAAAAAGCTCTGGAACGCGCCCGTCTGTTGAGGGAAAACAGGGAACACCTCGAGCATCTCGAAACAGCGAACCGGCAGTTGACGGAGAGTCTCCGGAGACTTGAAGAAGGCGAATCGGCAGCCCGGAAAATGCAGTTTCATCTCTTTCCCGATAACCACCAGGAACGGGGACCATATCGCTTCAGCCGCGTCCTTTATCCTTCCCTTTACCTGAGCGGGGATTTTATCGATTACTTCATCATTGACGACGAACATACCGGTTTTTACATGGTTGATGTTTCCGGCCATGGCGTGTCTTCGGCGATTGTGACCGTTCTTCTGCGCAGCCATATTAACCGCTATCTCCGACGATTTGCCCAGGGAAGGGAATACGACATCCTGAAACCAACCATCCTGCTCGATATTTTGAACCGGGCCCTGCTCAGTGAAAAAATTGGCAAATATGCGACGATCTTCTATGGCGTTCTGTCCATAAAGGATAACACGCTCCTGTACGCCAACGGTGGCCAGGCGCCGAGTCCCATTCTCAGGAATGGAACACAATCGGTATTCATTGCGGGCAAAAACGTTCCGGTAGGCCTCTTCCCTTATGCCGAATACCATGCCGAGACCATTTCCCTCCCGGAGCGATTCGATCTGGCTCTCTTTTCCGATGGCATTATGGAAATTCTTCCCCATGAAACGTTGAAGGAGAAGGAAGAATATCTAGCGGGGCTTCTTACGGGCAGCGACAATCCAACAGTTGAGGGGATCGCGGAAAAGCTGGGACTAGATAATATCGTCGGCCCACCCGATGATATTGCCATACTTCTCATCAGCAGGAGGGCCGGATAATGGAACGGGGGACTGTTTGTTTCGCCAGGACAGGCAATGTAGTTATCCTCAAACTGACGGGCAAAGTCCGCTATCAGATGGGTGCATCTCTGGACGATTACCTCGATCATCTTTTTGCCCGGGGAGACTTTGAAGATATTCTGATCGATCTGACGGAAACCAGGATGATTGACAGCACCTGTCTCGGCCTTCTGGCCAGAATCGCCAATTACATCCATGACCGTTTCGGTAGAAAGGCGACGATCTTTTCCCTCCATGATGATATTGACCGCATTCTCGAAGGAGTCGGGTTCCCTGCCGTTTTCAACATCATCCACAGCGATCTTCAAATGGCCTGCGAAATGGAAAGAATTGCCGTCTGTGACGAGAATCGAGACGAACTGGCCAAAACCCTCTATAATTCCCATCGTATTCTCTGTGATCTGAATGATAAGAACCGGGCCGCGTTTCAAAACATTCTCGATGCTCTGCGGGATGATGTGCCGTCCGTCTCGCATCCATCGCCAACCATAAACGAAGAAAAAGGAAAAGAGGGCCGGAGAAATATGAAATAATTGCAGAGGCAGTTGTATTAATAAAAGGGGGCTGTAGATGAAATCAACTTCTGTAACCGAAAAAGATAAACAAATGGCCCGGCGTTGCGTCGAATGTCCGGTATGCAATTATGCCCGTAAGAAACAGCGCGGGATCGCTTACTGGTTTGTCAAGAATATCGAGAATGGCGTCTGTCCATACTGCGCGGCGTATGAGAGAGTTTATGCGAAAAAGGCCCATGAGGCTTAGAGATATTCCGGAGAACGCTATACTATTATTTCTTTACGGGAGTTGTGGAAAGCATAGAAGTGTTTGATGAAAAGTTTAGCACGGATTGTTGCCCTTCATTATCCGATTCACAATACCCAGCAAGGCAATAGACGGAAGGGTACTTTTGTGTTAAGAGAATTGCCTCTATAATAAAAATTGGGTTGTATTAGAGGTAGTGGACCCAATTTTTCTCTGCACATATAAAATAGATTCAACAATATACTGAAAAAGGAGATTCATGATGAGAGCAGAAGATGTAAAAAAAATTGCTATGATCGGTGCGGGTGATATGGGGCACGGGATTGCGGCCTGCTGCCTGATGGGCGGATACACGGTTGTTCTGCGGGATGTTGAACAGAAGTATGTAGATAAAGGCATGGCCGGTATTAAAGCAAGTTTTGATAAATTCAAGGAAAAAGGCAAGATGACGCCGGATGCTTATACAGATGCGCTCGCGCGCCTGATCCCCATGGTTGATCTTCAGACGGCAGTGAAAGATGCTGATTTCGTTATTGAAGCCGTGCCGGAAAAACTCGACCTCAAGAAAAGCGTTTTTGCCGATCTGGACAAATTCGCGCCCAAACATGCCATCCTGGCATCCAATACATCAAATATCAGCATTACGGACATTGCCTCTGCCACCGGCCGTCCGGAAAAAGTAATCGGCTATCATTTTTTTAATCCGGCTCTGCTCATGAAGCTGGTCGAAGTAACAAAAGGCGGCAAAACATCTGATGAATCGATTCAAATAGGGTATGATATTGCCAAAAAGATCAAGAAAGTGCCGGTAATAGTAAAGAAAGATTCCCCCGGTTTTATTTACAACAGGGTCAATGAGCCCACGCTGCTGCTCGTTTCCAAAATCCTGGAAGCGGGACATCCTACACCGGAAGAATTTGACGCAGCACTCAAACCGGTCATGCCCATGCCCCCGTTTGAACTGGTAGACTATGTGGGTATAGATATCGCTGTGCACGGAATGGAATATTTTTCACAGGTTCTTTCCAAGGACTACAAACCATCCGACGCAATTTTGTCTTATCTGAAATCCGGTAATCTGGGCAAAAAAACAGGGAAAGGGTTCTATGACTGGTCCAAGGGTAGGCCGAGTATTGATCTGTCCAAAGCCACCAAAGAATTTGACGTTAACCATTTAATCTCCTTGCAGGTCAATGAAGCAACCAAACTTCTGGAAGAAGGTGTTGCCGACGACCCCAAAGCAATCGATCTGGCGATGGCCAACGGCGGCGGATCGCCTTTCGGGCCGTTTGCTTTGGCCCAGAGTATCGGTTACAATGTGTTGCTGACTAAGTTGGAGGAAGTTTACAAAAAATTCCCTCTGGATGTATTCGTGGCCACAAAGACCATGAAAGCGGGAAATATTAAAGTATAAATATTACAGAAAATAAAATTCCGTCCGGCCATCCGCCATTGTCTCCAACAAATCACCGGGTGGCCGGATGTAATGTAGCGATGATCCGATGATCAGAATCTGAAACCGATAGAGCGAGATTTGAAATAAGACATAAGAAGGAGCGAAAATATGAGAACAAAGGAACAGGCAAAAGAGTTTACCTCGAGCTGGTTGCCTGCCTGGACCGGCAATGATCCGGAGAAACTGGCCGGTTTTTATTCGGACGATGCCTTTTACGCCGATCATCTCGTGCCTCAGGGAGTACAAGGCAAGGATAAGCTTCTTGCGCATTTCCGCAATCTGCTTGGCCAGAATCCCAATTGGGTCTGGACACAGATTGAGGCGATTCCCATGGAAGGCGGTTTTCTCTGCAAGTGGCTGGCCCGGATACCGGTCGGTGAAAAGGTTATTGAATCCATCGGTGTTTGACTGGTGCAATTCGACGATCTCGGGAAGATCCGTCGCAATGAAGTTTATTTTGATCCCCGCAAAGTTGTTGCGGCGATCATGGAGTACAATCAATCCAATAAATCATAGAAGCATTGAGGAATAATAAACCACCGGTGCAAAAAGGCAGCATGGATGATAACATATCAGGTAACAATGATATTTATTGTTTTGACTGCCCGTCGCCGATAAGCGGCAAGACCTTGTCCAATTTAAAATAAATCAAAAACTTGGATTCGGTTTTGTATTTACCTGCCACTTCGGGGTATTTTTTTCTCCGGATTTCTTCTATCAACGGACTGTCTTTTTCTTCGCGCAACTTCGTAATATAGAGCCTGCGGCCTTCATAGTGTCCGGCTTCTTTGAAAATATAGACGGCATGAGGGTTAACTTGCAGATTGGCGTGAGTAAGCTTGTCGGCAGCAATAAAAACAACTGTTTCTTCGTCCATAAAGTGCGGTCGGCCGTATATTGCTGCATCAACCTTGCCGCTTTTATCGGCGGTGGAAAGAACTCCAAACCCATCAGCTTTATCAAAATATTCGTTTAGCTTCATATTTTCTCCTTTTGATTTGTTGTCATAAGTTAAGGCCTCCTCATCCGATTGTAAAGGATTGCGGTAAAATGCTTTTAAATTATGATATCATAAATGTTCCAGAATAGAATACTAAAGAATATATCTTGACAATAGTTCGGAGCCGAACTATATTGCCCGCGCGATGATATTAAAGAATACCGTTATCGGTCTTATTGGAAATTTACGTGAAAGATACAGCAAGTTCCTCGAAGAGGAGTTAATGGCCTGTGGAATGGAAGGTATCGTCGGATCGCACGGCTCTATCTTCAGTTGCCTTTATCAGAGCGGAGGCCAAATTAAGGTAACGGAGCTGGCCAAGAAGATCAGCAAATCCAAGTCTACCGTTACCGAGTTGGTCAACAAACTGGAATCTCTCGGATATGTGAATAAAATCAATTGTTGTGTGGATGGTCGCTGTACTTACGTAGTATTGACGGATAAGGGAAAGGCAGTAAAAAAGGACTTCGATATGATTTCTAAAAAACTTATCGATAAGGCGTATAAAGGTTTCACGGAAGAAGAAAAAGAAATTCTTATGCAGGGGCTGGAAAAAATGCGCAGGAACTTCTGATCATTAAATGAGAACGTGGTGTGGGGAGGTTAATTCTCCCCGTTATTTTTGTTCAATTGGTTCGGTGGCGAACTAAATTAAATTTTTAGGGAGGCGTATATGAAGGTTGTCGGATTTGTAGGAAGTCCCAGAAAAAAAGGAAACACAACAACAATCGTTAATGAGGTGCTGCGAGGGGCAGGGGAGGCCGGCGCCGAGACAAAAATCTTTGATCTGAATGCTCTGAGCATAAGAGGCTGCCAGGCCTGTTACCATTGTCAGAAACCGGATGGAAAGTGCATCCAGAAAGACGATATGACGCAACTTTATGATGAAGTATTCACTGCTGATGCCGTTGTTATGGGGACTCCTGTTTTTATGCTTCAGGTGACGGGTCAGACAAAAATATTTATCGATAGATTGTTTGCTTTGCTGTATCTCAAAGACGGGCAACCGGGAAACTTCAGGAACAAAATCAAAGCGAAGAAAACGGTTACTGTTTATTCGCAGGGACAGCCCGATGCAGGCGCTTTCGCTTCTTCCTTTGATCTGCATGAGGGAGTACTTGCTTTTCTCGGTTTTAAGGTGCAAGAGCGAATAGTTGCCGGTGGGATGAGAGCAGAAGATGCTGCCAGGGGAAACCGGGAAATATTAGAAAAAGCATATGCTGCGGGTGTCGGCCTTTTGAAGTAAACACCGTTGTTATTGGCCAGGTCGAAATATCAGGGACAGCGGTCCCTGATATTTCCTGATTGTCTGTTATTAGTTTTAGAATTATAAATCTTCCTTATCAAAGGCAAAAATAGCGCTCTGGATCATTTTCGTGACCTTGCTCATCTGATCCACTGTCATGTACGCACCGCGCAAACGGTGAACCTTCTGCCGATAATCTCTTGCATGTTCTTCTGACCAGAAGAAAACGCTTTCCCGTCAAAAAGCGTTGATAATGCTTTTATCTTCAAGTCTAATAAGATCGATGTCAGGTACGAAGACAATAGGATTGCATCCTTCTTCATTCACACGGCAGTTCAGGTCGCTGTCGATCTGGATTTCCATTGCCCTTCCGGAATGGGCGCATTCTGTCCTGACAACAACCGACAGTAATTCTTTTCTCAGTTGCCCTTGCACGAAGGGCGTCGCAAAAGCATCGGCTGCTCAGGCCGCATATATCTGCTCAACGGTTTGAAAAGTTACCCGGTGCGGTGTTTTTTCCACTGTCACAGGGTACGCCCAGATAACTGAACCAGCTGCATTTCTGAAGATGAATGTCATATGCGATTCCAGATCATCCAGAATAGAAATCGTTCTCTGGATGGGAATGTTCAGGGCATTCGCGATGAATTCATTTGATAATGGCTTGCCGGCAAGCGGGAGTTCCCGGACTACAAAATGGTGCACCAACCGATGGTCCTCGGACATAAAGGTAAGGTGGTCTGCATATTTCTTTTTCCCTTTGGCAATTTGCTTTTCCCAAAGGAATGGAGGCACATTGATCATATACTTCCATAATCCCATCATAAGTTTATTATTCATATTGATAACTCCTTTCTTGTTAGATTGATAATAAGAACTACCCACATTATTCCGAATAAGGGGTATCCTTGATTACAATATCAGGTTTGCGCCCATTGACGGATCAGGTCAAGCTCTTCGGCGGATATGCCCAACCCTTCCAGAAACTCCTTATGCAACAGTGGAGAGAACTTTTCAAACTCTTGATGCCATTTATGCATTGCATCATCATTAAGGCCAACAGCCCTCAGGAGTGCAATCCAGCCTTCCTTATCTAAAACAGGGATACGCTTACGAAGTGAACGATCTCCGAGCATGCGGATAATCAGGTGCTGCTGTTCACGCAAACGGCCGATCTCCTTGGCTAGACTAAGCAAACGCTTTTCTAAGATGTCATGCACACTGTTCTTCGGGGAGTTGAGGATCTCGCCGATCTCCAACATCGAGAGACCTATCTGGCGATACATGCAGATCATCTCCAGACGCCCGGCATCTTCCTGTGTATATCGCCGATAATTTGCCCGGCTTCTTGCGGATGGCTTCAATAGCCCAATGGAATCGTAGTAAAGGAGCGTGCTACGGGATAGGCCGAAGCGCTTTGCCAATTGGCCGATACTTATGGATCCGGCGAAAGTAGGTGCAGGAGTAGGTCGTTTTGTTTTGACTGTAGTCATGTTAACCTCTTTAAATACAGCATAAACTATGAAGCGGTAGTCAGGTCAAGTACTTTATTCAAAGCTGATTATTTCCGGAGTTATATTAGAGTAATTTTCATTTGCCAGTTAGGGGGTGACAATCATATGGTATTTACAAAAAATATTTTCAGCACGAAAGTTCTGAAAATAAGTTCTTGACAACTTACTTACTAGTAAGTATGCTGCCATCACTAAAGAGAGGAATAAACCCTTGTGACTCCAATAAACGATACAAAAAACCAGATTATCGATCTGGCCGAAAGTCTCCTGCTGCAACGCGGCTACAACGGGTTTAGCTATACCCATATATCATCTGCCCTCAATGTAAAGAATGCGGCCATCCATTACCACTTTCCCACGAAAACTGAGCTGGGTGTCGCCATTATTCAAAGAGCACGACAGCAGTTCGAAAAGTGGACACTTCATCCCCGGATGGGCAGCATGGGTTTCGCCAAAAAACTCGATGCCTTCTGTGGCATCTTCCGTGACTTTCTGAAATTCGAAGGCCATGTGTGTCTGGGAAGCGCCCTCGAGCATGATTTCAACACGCTTCCCGAGAAGATGCAGGAAGAAGCAAAGGCATTCATCGCTGATTTTCTCATCTGGCTGGAAAAACTCTTGAAGGAAGGGAGGGAGGCGGGATCATTTTCTTTTTCCGGAACACCGAAAGAACAAGCTGTCTTTGTATTGGCTGCCCTTCAGGGCGCCTCACTGATGGTTCGGGCAACGGATACGATTTATCTGGATATGGCTATTCGACGGATCAAGCAGTCTCTGAAAAAATAAGCGTCGACTAGACTGTACTGACCGGCGGAATACAGCAGGAGACATTTACATCAAAGGAGAAGGCCATGACACAAAAACAAGCGTTAAAAGTCTATTTGTTACTGATGTTGGTTTTCTTAATATTCTATCCGATTTTAGCTTCTTCATACGGTATCCTGTCTTTTGTCGGCGCGGCCCTGCTGGGAGTGATGATTTCCGTGCACATCTTTTTTGTCATCGGATCATTACTGAAAAATCATACCTTCATTGACACTGCCTGGGGACTGAGCTTCATCATTGTTGCCCAGGTCACCTTCTGGATGCAGAACACACATACCACGATACAATGGATTGTTCTGGCCATGGTTACTGCCTGGGGATTGCGGCTGTTTACGCACATTATGTTACGCTCCGTGGGTAAAGCTGAAGATCCAAGGTATCAGCAGATGAGAAAGCAGATGGAATCGGGGAAGCATGCACTCCTGATAACTTATTTGCGCATTTACATTGCCCAGGGCTTTCTCGCTTGGATCATCGCTGCCCCTATTGTATTTATCAACTGCTCCCCGCAAATTGGCGTTTTCCCCTACTATCCGGTCGGAGTTGCTGTATGGGTAATTGGATTTTTATTCGAGATTATTGGCGATCAGCAGCTGAAAACATTTCTTGCCGCCCCACAAAGCCAGGGGCAAATCATGACCGGAGGGCTCTGGCAGTATTCGCGTCATCCCAACTATTTTGGAGAAGCGTCAATGTGGTGGGGTATTTTCATTATTGCTCTCGGTTTTCATGGTGGATGGCTGGCCTTTTTCGGACCGTTGTTGATTTCTTTTTTGCTGCTCTTTGTTTCCGGTGTGCCGCTGGCGGAAAACCTTATCAGGGTATTGCCGGGATTTGAAGATTACAGGCGTAAGACCAGCATGTTTATTCCCTGGTTACCCAAAAAATAATTCAAAATTAATTCTGAGGAGGATAATTCATATGCCGCAAAACGATCTGGAAAAGTATTGCAGGCTGGCCTTGGAGAGAGGGGCGACTGATGCCGTTCCCATTGATCCTGGCAGCGTTGTAACAGCACCCTGGGTAAGGATTAAATGCCAATATGGGTGTCCTGTATATGGGATGGGACACTGCTGCCCTCCGCATACGCCCACGTATGACCAGACTAGGGCTATTCTGGATTCATACAAGAGGGCCATTCTTTTTCACATCGAGGCCCCGGCAACGGAAGGCCGGGGAAAGCGTTACAAGGCCTATATGGACATGCTGGTCGAACTGGAGGGAACTCTGTTCAAGGACGGCTACTACAAGGCCTTCGTTTTTCTTTCCGGTCCCTGCCTTAAATGCAAGAAATGCGCTATCCTGAGTGATAATCCCTGCGTTCACATGGGGAACGTCCGTCCGGCCATGGAGGCCTGCGGTATCGACGTTTTTCAGACAGCACGCAATAACGGTTTTTTCATTAAAACCCTCAGTGTAAAAGAAGAAACGCATAATGATTATTGTCTCCTGCTGGTGGACTAATCGGGTGGCTTGTTCCGTTCACGGTTTTACTCAGAAAAGGAGAAGAAAATGATTTTCGACAAGTTTCGTCTGGACAACAAGGTGGCTTTGATCACTGGAGGATCGCGAGGGATTGGCAAGGCGATCGCCCTGAGTTTTGCGGAGGCCGGTGCGAATGTAGTTATTTCAGGCAGAAAACAATCTGATCTTGATGGAGCACAAAAGGAAATATCTGCGTTTGGAGTCCGCTGCCTGACTGTTGCAGCAGATGCGGCGAAAAGTGATGAATTGGATAACCTCGTCAATAGAACAATCAAGGAATGGGGGAGAATAGATATACTGGTCTGTAATGCTGCGACCAATCCCCAGTTTGCCGATATTATCGAAACGGAAGAATGGGCGTGGGATAAAGTCATGAATCTGAATCTGAAGGGCTGTTTTCTGCTCTCCAAAAAGGTGGCCAAAATCATGATTCCCCAAGGCGGCGGGTCCATTATCTTTGTCGGTTCCACCAACGGCTTCAAGCCCAACAAGGGTGTGGGGGTTTACTCCGTCAGCAAGGCTGCCGAACACGCCCTGGCCCAGATCCTGGCCTTTGAGTTGGGCAAACACAAAATACGGGTCAATGTCCTGGCGCCCGGTGCCACGAGAACGGATATGATCAAAGACGCTCTGGAAATGGGCGAAGGCAGGCTGGAAAAGAGTATCGTGAAGCATACGGCTCTGGGACGCATCGCAGAAGTTGAAGACATGAAAGGCGCGGCCCTGTTTCTTGCCTCCGATGCCTCATCCTTTGTGTCCGGCCAGATAATTGTGGTGGACGGTGGTTCCGTTACGTACATTTATTAAAGAGTTGGTCTGAGAAGAACAAATATGATAGAGGAGCGGCTGGTAATGAGTTATATGCACTCGCTTGTTCCGATACATCTCCAAAAGTTGTGTGTCAGAAGCACCTACCATGACGAATAAAACAAGGGGTGCGCCCATATTTTGAAAACAATTATGTTGAGCGGTGACCCCCTGAATGTAGTTGTCTTTTAAGCTTTGAAACTATTCATATTGGCCAGCGCCGTTTCCGCTTCACTGATGACCCGGTCGATCAGTTCCTTGGTTGTCGGATTATCGGTGATGCCGCCGCAACACTGTCCGGCGAACAGGATACCGCCTTCCACGTCGCCCTCGGTGAGTGCTTTGAGGTGCTTCATGTTGCCCACCGCCTGACGCGCCAGCACCATCAGTGGATGGCCTTCTTCGGCTCTCAGCATTTCGATGCTTACACCCAAAAATTTAGCAAAAGACAGATTCATCAGGCGTTTGATGAGGAGTGCTCCCCTGAAGGCGTCCACCACCGGGAAACCGCGTTTCAGCATCGCCTGGGCTTCCTTGGTTTTCAGCACGCGGCCGTCCATCCCGTCAAACACGTTGCCATAAAGAGTATCCTGTTCGGTGGCCTCGATACATAATATTTTGAAGTTGTCATGTACCATGCTTTCCTTGACCACCATGAAACGGCTGCCCATGGAGATGCCGTCGGCGCCCAGGGCCAGCGCTGCCGCGAGTCCCCGTCCATCGTAAAATCCGCCTGCGGCAATCAAAGGGACTTTGACCATCGAAGCGACAATTGGAATCAACACCATGGATGTGGCTGCTGCGCCGTGTGCCGCGGCTTCATGACCGGTGATTACCAGGGCGTCGCATCCCATCTGCACGGCCTTGGCCGCATGCTTGGCGATGGCGATGGTGCCGACAACTTTGCCGCCATAGGCGTGAACATCATTGACAAACCATGGTTTCCCCAGCGAATAGTTAATGACGGGAACTTTTTCTTCGATGGCAACGGCGATATTTTCTTTTGCCCCCGGTCCGATAAGAATCTGGTTGATACCGAAGGGTTTATCTGTCATCTGCCGTATCTGCCGGATACTTTCCCGTGTTTCCTGCGGGGTGCAGCGAGCAATCGCCAGGAGTCCCAGACCTCCGGCGTTGCAGACGGCGGCGACCAGTTTGGGTTCTGTAATCCAGTTCATTCCGGCCAGCATAATGGGGTGCCGGATGCCGAACATTTGTGTCATTCTTGTCTTAAACATAATTTTTATCCTCATATCCTTTCCAACTGCAATAATTGCCTTTAAAGAATGATCATCTTTATAATGTGAAATTCTAGAATATGATACCCGTGATGTCAAATTAATTTAGGGATGATCAGATAATCTTGGTCAGTACTCTTAATTTTTATCTCTACAATACAAGCAGCGTTTTTATAAAATGAGAAGTTACTAGTAGAACTCCAGTCATTAGATTATCGTGCAATTCTTTCAGTAGGGTCCAGTAATAATCTTTTGGAATACTACACTGTACGGCTTCATCCACAACCTTCAGCCTAAACTCCTATTTGATACAGACTCGGCGAACCTGCTTGAAATCAGTAAATCCTTTAAGAGATTTGAAAATGCCGTCCTGCAGAAGTGTGGTCATCCCTTCTTTCATCGCCTGCTCACGCAGCAGCTCGACGGTTGCGTGTTTTTGAACAAGTCTTTTAATATCATCGGTACCGACCAGAAGTTCGTGAATTCCCATTCGACCTTTATATCCGGACTTATCACAAACATCACAACCTTTAGGACGGGACAGCGTAAAATTATCGTCATAAGGAATATTCAGTTTGGCAAAATCTTCCCTTCCGTAAGTTTCCACTACTTCCTCGTACTCTTCTTTTGTCGGATGATATGTTTCTTTGCAGTTTTTGCACAGAGTTCGTATGAGACGTTGGGCAAGAATACCCAACAGGGCGTCGGCAAAGTTAAGAGGATCAATCCCCATGTCCAGAAGACGGGTAATTGTTTCCGGGGCACTGTTGGTGTGCAGAGTGCTGAAAACCAAATGCCCGGTAAGCGAGGCCTCCACGCCTGTTTTGGCCGTTTCAAAATCGCGCATTTCACCGACCATGATAACATCGGGATCGGCGCGCAAGAACGCACGCATGGCTGCGGCAAAGTCAAACCCTATTTTGGATTGTACCTGCACTTGCCGCAAACCGTATTGAGTAATTTCCACGGGATCTTCCGCTGTCCATATTTTTCTGTCCGGAGTGTTGATCTCGTGGAGAGCAGAGTGCAGAGTTGTTGTTTTACCTGAACCTGTCGGTCCAACAACCAGAATCATGCCGTAAGGTTTGCTGATTACATTTTTCATTTCCCGAAGGTTGCGCTCGGAAATTCCCATATTATCCAGAGGGATTGTTTCGCCTTTGGCAAGAATACGCATGACGATGTCTTCGACTCCCCCTTGCGTAGGAATAGTTGCTACGCGCAACTCAATTTCATCGCCGGTGGGCCGCCGGAATTTGATTTTTCCATCCTGGGGCAGTCTTTTCACTGTAATGTCCAGATTGGACATTATTTTAATTCGCGATACAAGTGCGGCCCGATAACTGAACGGAACTGTTTGGTATAGCGCACAATCACCATCAACGCGGTAGCGGATTTCCACATTTTTTTTGCCGATATTGGGTTCGATGTGAATGTCGGAAGTACGGCGGGTATAGGCATCATTAATTATTTTATTAACTAGCTGCATAATGACACTGTCCGATTCGGTAACTACATCACCGCCTTCTTCGTCTTCCACGGCTGTATCTTCATCGTCCAGTTTCCCCAAAATATCGGTGAAGGAATGTTCATCTTCCGGCGAGTGATAAAAAAGATTGATAAATTTAATTATGTCTTCCGGCAAAGCAATATCGTACTTGACTTGCTTGGTTTTTAAAAGGCTTTCGATGGTATCTCTCTTTAAGATGTTGTTGGGGTCATCGATGATTACATAAATGTGGTTGTCCTTTTTTTCCAGAGGGACCCATAGTTCCCGGCGTAAATAATCCTTTTTAAGATTTTTAATCAAATCTCCCGGTATTACCGTTTTATCGTTATATACGAGAAAGCGGCAGTGATAAAATTCTTCGAAAGAACGTCCGATGTCTTCTTTGGATATCTTGTATTTACCCATGAGAAAAGTTTCCATGGTTTCTTTTTTTTCACGGGATTCTTCCCAGGCATTATCCAATTCATCTTCTTTGAGCAGATCATGACTGATTAAATAATCAAACTTTGTTTTTCTGCGGCGGGCGAAACGCTGCTGGTTAAAAAAAGCAACACCCAGCACTTCGGCGATTTCATGTAAGAGACCTTTTTCTTCTTCTGTAAAACTAAACTGGCCGACTTTTCTGTTGAGGATTTGAATAACACCCATGAGCTGATTTTTATTAAAAATCGGGGCGGCAAGAATTTGTTTTGTCCGGTAGCCTGATTTTTTATCCCAGCTCTGGTCAAAAGACAGTTCATTGTCGATTGCTTTAAGTTCGCTTTGGTCGTAGGCATCTTTGATGTTCACAAATTTCCCGGTATTGGCAACGTATCCGGCAATGCTTTTATTGCTTATGGGAACGCGAATTTCTTTTAATTCTGTTCCGCCCGCCAGAAACATAGAATAAATTTCGTTGCGTTGTTTATCAACCACGTAAATGGTTATAGATTGGGCATTGAAAAGATTGAGGATGCCATCTTTTAAGTCGACAAGAATCTGCTTGATGTTTTGAGCTGCGTGGATACGGTTGGTTATGTCCTGCAGAGCTTTGCTGAGGCGGAGTTTTTCGTCAATACTATTTGCAGATTGGAGATTGGGCAGATCGTTCATTAATTAAAATGCTCCCTATTAATCTTAAGGAAAAAATAGTCTAGCAGGGCTTGCTAGGAATGTCAAATAACGGTTTTGTTTTGGTTTTGCTAATTACCCTGCTGTAACTATCTTCGAAAAATCGGCAATTTTGTGAAAAGTGGCCGATATCTCGTAAAGCAGAGACAGCCGGTTAAATTTCACCTTTTCATCTTTGTCCATGACCATGACCCCATCAAAAAAAGCATCAACCGGTGGACGCAGCCGCGCCATTTCTTTTAAAGCCAGGTTATAATCATTTTTTTCAATGCTGGCGGTTATTTGTTGCAGAATTTCGTTTGCCGCCGAATACAAATTTCTTTCAGCATCAGTAATAAAAAGCGCTGTGTCCACTTTGGGGTTGCTAAAGTCTTTCAGAATATTGTCCACGCGTTTAAAAGCGATGGAAATCGGTTCAAATTCAGGATTGGCGCGAAACGTCTGCAGTGCTTTAATCTTTTCCGATGCCTCCACAAGATCAGTCCAGCCGCCCGCGAGGACAGCTTCCACAGTATCGTAGGCATAACCTTGAGCGATTAACTGATTTTGATAACGTCCGGCAAAGAAATCCCGAATGTCTTTCTTGATCTCGGCCGCCGGTTTTTTCAGAGAGTTATCCAATAATTTCAAGCTTTCATCAATGAGGAAATCGAGCGGCAGCGGATAGCGCTTCGCCAGAATAATATTAATGACACCCAAGGCCTGGCGCCGCAGAGCGTAAGGATCAGCTGTGCCTGTGGGTGGCAGTCCGACACTGAAGAAACCGGTAATGGTGTCAATTTTATCGGCGATTCCGACTATCGCTCCTTCGTCCGTCTGCGGCAGATCGCCACCTGCTGCTATTGGCAGATAATGTTCGTAGATGGCCCGGGCAACTACCGGGTTTTCTCCATTGAGCAGGGCATACTCCCGCCCCATGATACCCTGCAATTCGGCAAATTCGCCGACCATTTGTGTCTCCAGATCCGCTTTGGAAAGTTGTGCTGCACGATCAACGGATTCAAGAATTGCCGGATTTGCTCTAGCGGCAATTATCGCCGCCAGTTTTCTAAAGCGCATGACTTTATCGTAAGAGGTGCCTAACAGTTTGTGAAATACAACTTTCTTTAAAGCGTCCAGACGCTTTTCCAGGGGTACTTTCTGGTCTTCTTCAAAAAAGAACCGTGCATCAGCCAAACGGGCACGAAGAACTTTTTCATTGCCGCGGGCGACAACGCTCAAGTCGCGGGCGTTTGTATTGCTTACGGCAATAAAATAGGGGAGCAGTTTGCCTGCATCGTCAGTCACCGGGAAATATTTCTGATGGGAAATCATTGTAGTGGTTAGAACTTCTTTGGGTACTTGCAGGAATTCCTGATCAAAGCTGCCGCGAACGATAACCGGATACTCCACGATAAATGTAATGGTTTCCAGAAGATCATCAGTATAGAAAATCTTTCCACCGACTTCGCCGGCGGCTCGTTGTGCTTCTTCCAGAATTATCTTTTTTCTTTCGGACGGGTCAACGATGACAAAATTTTGTTTTGTTTTTTCTTTATAGTCGGCAAAATTCTTCACAGTAAAAGGATTAGGAGCCTGGAAGCGGTGGCCATAAGAAGAATCGGAACTTTGTACCGCTTCTAAATGCAGTGATACAATTTGGCCACCGTAAAGAGCCAAGATCCAATGAATTGGACGGGCAAAACGCAACTCATAATCCGCCCAGCGCATGGATTTGCGGAAGGGAATTGATGTCGCCAGTTTCGTCAGGATTTCTGGTAGAAGAACAGCGGTCGGTTCACCGGCAATAGTCTTCCGGCACGCGAGATATTCGCCTTTTTCCGTTGTTATCGTTTCCAATTGGGACATTTCCAGGCCTTGCCCTTTGGCAAAACCTAAGGCTGCCTTGGATGGATTGCCCTGGTCGTCAAAGGCAGCTTTTTTTGCCGGTCCCAGTTTCTCTATCGTCTGGTCTTCCTGTTGTTCAGCAAGTTCGGCAATGTAAAGGCAAAGGCGGCGCGGTGTTGCCAGAACCTGAATGCCGGCATACGGGATTCTTTTTTCGGTAAGTGATTTTCCGACTATTTCTTCGATATCTTTGATGGCTTTGGTCAAAAAAGCGGCGGGAATTTCTTCCGTTCCAATTTCAAAAAGCAGTTCTTTACTCATTTTTTTCTCCCGGTGTTACATTGCGGTATGTATTAGCTCTTCGGTAAGCCGTTGTTCAATAATAACTGTAACATTATTATATCATGACCGGCATAATGGGCCGTAACTAAATATGACTAGAAATGTAATATTTATTTCGTAACGGCCCCTAAAAGCGGATAGCCCATTTCTTCGCGCTGTTTTAAATAAAGTTCGGCGCTGATTCTGGCCAGATTCCGGACGCGTCCGATATAATTAGTCCTTTCATTAACGCTGATTGCTCCGCGGGCGTTGAGTAGATTAAAAATATGCGAGCATTTCAAGCAATAATCGTAGGTCGGTAAAACCAGCTTTCTTTCGGCAATGCTCAGAGCTTCCTGTTCGAACATATCGAAGAGTTTTCTTAACATTTCAATATTGGCAACTTCAAAGTTATAAGTGGAAAATTCGACTTCGCCTTGATGATGAATGTCACCGTATTTGATTTTGTCGGTCCACTGTAAATCATAGACATTGTTGATGCCCTGGATGTACATGGCGATCCGTTCCGTTCCGTACGTTAACTCGCCGCAGACGGGGTTGCAGTCGAAGCCGCCGACCTGTTGAAAGTATGTGAATTGCGAGATTTCCATGCCGTCGAGCCAGACTTCCCAGCCCAGTCCCCAGGCGCCCAGAGTTGGGGATTCCCAGTCATCTTCGACAAAACGGATGTCGTGATCCAGGGGATCGATGCCGAAGCTTTTGAGAGAGTTCAGATAAAGCTCCTGAATATTAATCGGTGATGGTTTCAGAATCACCTGATATTGATAGTAGTGCTGGAGACGGTTGGGGTTTTCGCCGTAGCGGCCGTCGGTTGGACGCCTTGATGGCTGGACATAGGCGACGTTCCATGGCTCCGGTCCAAGAGCGCGCAGGCAGGTTGCCGGGTGGAATGTTCCAGCGCCGACTTCCATATCGTAAGGTTGCTGAATTACACATCCCTGGGAATGCCAGTATTGTTCCAGGGCGAAAATCAATTCCTGAAAAGTCACAATTTCCTCCTTGTGGTTTTAAGCGAAGAACCCGCCAAAATAGTTGGCGTTTAGACAAGGGCGTTCCTAGCATGAGAGCGCGATAGTGTCAATATGAAAGGGCAAAATGAGAAACTCGGAAAAATGATTGAACATATTGCAATTCTTACAGTCAATACTTTTTTGATTACTCCAGAGGAATGACGGATGAAGCCGGCAATCTGGAAAACGCAACGAATGAATTATTGCAGCCAAAACATTATTTTGGGATATAATTGTACCGAAACATTACAAAATTGTAATATACTTGAGCTTTTCATTATCAGTGAATGCTGCTATTATAGGTTGCATGAAAGTATTGCTTATTGAAGATGACCGGAAGATATCGTCGTTTGTGAAGAAGGGGCTCAAAGAGCAGGGGTTTATCGTTGATTCCTGCGAAAACGGCGATGACGGGTACGATCTTGCCTCCGGACAGGCCTACGATGTGGTGGTCCTGGACATTATGTTGCCAGGTCGCGACGGGCTCAGCATTCTGCGTGCGCTGCGGGAGGAAAAGATCACAGTTCCCGTGATTCTTCTTACGGCACGTTCTGCCTTGCGGGAGCGTGTGGAAGGTCTGAACATCGGTGCCGACGACTATTTAAGCAAGCCCTTCTACATGGAGGAGCTTCTGGCGAGGATTCACGCCGTGACAAGAAGAGCGAGCGGCGATCAATTGAGCCTTATGCAGGTTGGTCATCTCACAGTCAATCTCATTACCCGCGAGGTCAAGCTCGGGAAGGAAAAAGTGGAACTGACTGTCCGCGAATTCAGCCTTCTGGAATTGCTGATGCGCTCCCCTAACCGTGTTTTCACGCGTACGCAGATATTAGAGCATGTCTGGGGTTACGACTTCGATCCGCAGACAAATGTTGTTGACGTTTACGTCCGGCGGCTGCGCAGCAAGATTGATTTGGAGTCTGACGCACCGCTTATCGAAACCGTCCGGGGTGTCGGCTACCGGATGATCAAGCCGGAAGAGGAGTAACCGCATTTTGTTTCGTGTAAAGATAGCACTGCTTTCCGTCCTGCTTTCGGGCCTGGTACTCGTCGGTTTCGGTCTTTATTCATTTTCCGTTATGAACAAGGTGAACATGGACCGCATCGACCGGGAAATACTTACTTTGGGGCAAGGTCATCTTGCTGTCGGACCGCCACGGGGATACTGGCAGAACTTCGAGGAGTCTCTCCGCTTTATATATCGAGAAGGACGGTCGGAAAACCTGATCGTCCAGATCAAAGACCCCGGGAATGAGGTTCTTTTCCAATCATCTAATTGGCCGGCAGAAATAACCGCAGATGCCTTTCCTGATTTCGATAGTAAAATGGATGTCCGCCCGCGTGTTATCGAAAACCGGCCGACTGATTCACGACTCGGTTCACCGCCCGGTGCTCCAGAGCGACCTCCTGCGAACCGTGGCGATGATGCCCGGGAAGATCGCCGCCGTGGTCCGCCTTCCGAGGCATATAGAGCCTGTGTGGGTAAAAGTGTGGGAAGTTCAGCGCAGTTCATAGACCAACGCGGAGAGGCGTTGCAGGGGATATGTGAGGAAGAGAATGGAAGACTGGTATTGCGACCGGATCGGAACAGGCCTGACAGGCAGGCACAGAACAATGACAGACGCCAGGACGAGCCATTTTCCACTCCCCCGGTATTAAGTCAACCGGATAAGCCACAGCCGCAGATCAAAAGGCCGTACTTTGCGACTATAAAAACAACATCGGGCGTGTGGCGGACCGGGATTATGGGAAGTGAACGTATTACCATGATGGTCGGAATGAATATGGCCGACTTCTACAAGGATGCCGAAAGCTATCGCCGGGCCTTTCTCAGTACTATACCGATAGCACTGCTTCTTCTAGCTGTGGGAGGGTGGGTGATTGCACGGCGGGCGCTCAAACCAATTACCCTGATCACTCGGACGGCAGAGGCAATTACTGTTCGCGCACTCGATCAGCGGATTCCACTGACTGACGCGGATAGCGAATTATCCAGGCTGGTGGAGGTTATCAACGGCATGCTCGATCGTCTGGAAAAGAGCTTCGGTCAGGCGATCAGGTTCAGCGGCGATGCGGCCCATGAATTGCAGACCCCGCTCACAATTCTCCAGGGAGAGCTTGATGATGCTGTCCAGCACGCACCGGTGGGGTCGGAAGAGCAGCAGCGATATGGCGGACTCCTGGAAGAAGTGCAGCGGCTGAAGGTGATCGTACAGAAACTCCTGATCCTTGCGCGGGCAGACGCTGGCAGACTGGCCTTGCGTCTCGAGACAATGGATCTGAGTGCCATGATTGAATCCGCGGTTGAAGATGCGGGCGCCATTGCTCCGCATTTGAAAATTGAGAGGAAGATAGTTCCCGGTGTTATCGTCAAAGCAGATTCTGATCTGCTGGGCCAGGTAGTTCGGAACCTCACATCCAATGCAATTAAGTACAACCAGGATAACGGCCTAATCAGGTTCCAATTGTCAGTTCGTAATAATAATGCCCACGTTACCATTTCCAATACCGGCATGCCGATTCCTGAGAAAGACCGTGAAAAGATATTCGACCGTTTCTACAGGGTCGATCAATCACGCAGCAAAACAGTGTCCGGGTCCGGTTTGGGTTTAAGCCTCGCGCGGGAGATTGTCCTTGCCCATGGCGGCGATCTCCGTCTCCAGCCTGAGCCCGGTAACATGGTTTCCTTTGTCCTGATGTTGCCCATCACTATCTAATGATGAATATAAACATTACAATTTTTTAATAATCCCGCACATCTGTCTTTCATGTTCTTTTGTTAACCTCCTATCAAACGAACGGAGCTGTCCATTTATCCGTCCGGCAAATCACTTAAGGAGGAAAGAATATGAAAAAAGTTACAATGCTGATGTGCCTGGTGTTTCTTGTTGCAGGCAGTGCTTATGCACAACAGGTTGACCAGCGTGATCAGGAAGGATCAAAGATTCGGCAAGGTGAGGGCGAAGGGAGATCGCAATGGCCTCCGCTCGGGCAGAGCGAGGGAGGAAGAAGGGATGCGATGCGTGACGACCGACGGGAAATCAGCCAAGATCAGCGCGAGCTGGATCGTGATCGTCAGGAACTGCAGCAGGACCTACGCGAGCGCCAGAAGTTGGAGAAGGAAATTCAGCAGAAAATGAAGTCCGGAGACAAGGTCGGGGCCGATGCCGCAAGAGCCAGACTTAAGGATTTGAATCGCGAGATCAGCAGAGATCGCCGTGAGATTAATCAGGACAAGCAAGAATTGAATCGTGACCGTCAGGAATTCAGGCGGGATCAGCGTGAATCTAACAGGGGCCGGCAAGGTGAGGGTGATGTGGGGCCGCAAGATCATCCCCGTGGGCACGGTGACAGAGGTAGAAGGGATGAGATGCGTGGCGATCGTCGGGAAGTTGCTCAGGATCAACACGATCTGGGTCGTGATCGTCAGGAAGAACGGCGGGAAAATGGCAATAACGATCGGGAACGCAGGGGATCTGGTCAGGATCGTTGGGAGTGGCCTCAAGATAGAGGCGGCAATGGTAGCGACGGCAGAGGTCCCGGACATGACAAAAGGCAAGGCCGGTAATTGCAACTGTGGTTGAGGCCACCATAGGTCAGGAAAGAACATTCAGAAAGGTAAGACAAGGGATGCCGGGAGGGAGTATATTAACCATCGCGGAAATCAGCCAGACCGGCGTCCCCTTATTCAGCAATGTACCAGGTAACCAAGGACCTCTCCCCGGATAAATGATAGTGATTTGATGTAAAATTAGAGTTTGTGAGTCTGGCGGCAAATCTCGAATAGAAAGGAGCTCAGTTATGGAAGCAATAATGGCAACAATAGTAGAGATACCCGTTTCCCGGTTTCTCTATATGCTGATAATCAGCACGATACTTCTGATTATGGGCCGGATAAAACTGGTTGTGATAATAAACTACTTCATGATCATATACTGTGGTCATCTGCTGAATTTTTCCTTCTTCAGCAATGTCATCGAATCGAGCATCAGCGGGCCAGTACTGCTGCTGGCGGTATTTGTGGTCATCAATATTCTGCTGGCAACAGTTTGCCTTTATTTTCACAAGGAATAGGAATATGGCTACTCGATTTCCAGTACATGAATCGACAATTGCTGATTTGAACCTTGAAGCAGTGGTGAAATCGAAACCGGGCGGTTGAAAAATCGCGATGACCAGTCATAATCCAACTATGAAAAGGAGAAGAAATAATGAAAACGAAATTGACGATGACAATCCTCGCGCTGGTCGTGAGCTTATACGCATGTAATGCGATGGCACAGTCAACGCAACCCCGATTGGAACAACAGGCAGTGCATGAGCCGCCGCCTCAAGCCTATGAAGATTGTCGGGGGAAGAGGGCCGGCGAGACGGTTCAGCATACTACAAGGGAAGGTATGGTTACCGCCACTTGTGTGGATTCATCTCAGGGCCTAGTGGCACGTCCCAACCGGCAAGCGGGTGCCCAACCAGATGTCCGATTGTCTCAGGATACCACCCGACAGGAACAGCAGTCCCGGAACAACGCGCAGCAATACTCCATCGAGCAGGCTATTTCCGATCAGGCGCAGCTGCATACGATAGCATTCAGCGGGCTGGCGTTCATCACCGGCAGCTACGGCGCGGCAACCTTCATACCTCCGGGCAAGGTCTGCGATTTCTTTGGCTTCCAGTACATGCGCGACATTGATGTGGCCCAGAAAGGGCACAATCCCATTTTCCTTAATCGCGTCGCGGGAAACGTGCTTTATACTCTGAATGACGGGCAGCGCGCACTGTTGGAGAAAGCATCATGCGAGGAAGCGAGGCAAATGAAGGTTCTTGCCGAGATGCGCCTTCCGCTGATCAAGGCTTTCTACCGGGAACTGGGCGGTGACATTCCGTCTGGAAGCAGGGGATTGAACAAGGATGCGGTGAAGAGGTACGTGGGTGAAATCTTCGCCTTTGATGCGCAGTTGAGCTATCGGCGTGCACAAATTTTCGGGCAACTTGCCGCGTCCTTCACGCCTGAACAGAAGGCCCGTATGGGTAGGATGAAATTCGGCGATTTCAACACCTGGCCGGCCATCGATGTGGAAAAATACAAGTTGCCCAGAGGCACGGAAAAACTCGTTAACGTGGCTTACATGACCCACGCCAGCGAGTTTTTCAGCTGGTATGCCGGTTCGGTCGAGGCGGACACATACTTCTGTCCGGAACGGCACGGCACCTACTTCGGCGGCTTCTACATGAAGGACATGCCCGCGATGGGTAAACGCGATTATGATATCAGCACGTCGGTGACCGGCGATAGCGGCAAAGAGTTCCTCAACGTCCTCACCGGGAATCAGCGCAATAACATCATCGCCATACCCGACAGGCAACGCAAAGCGCTCCGGGAAACCATCAATCTACGGCGCGCGATCGCCGCAGAATTGCGCAAGTTCCTCAAGGGCGAAAAAGCAGATAGGGAAAAGGTGCTCGCTCTAGGCCGGCGCTATGGTGAACTGGACGGGGAGATGTCCTACTATTATGCAACCGCTTTTGCGAAGGTGAGCAGAACTCTAACCACTGAACAACGCAAGGCACTTATCAAGTTGCGTGGCCTTGATGGGTATACCAGTGCCCCGGCGTATATCTACTCCACACCAGTTCAGGAATCACTGCATCTGCCCGATACAAAGCACTTCTTTTTTCCGAACGCGAAATCTGGTGGGGCTACAAAATGAGGATTGTCTGGAAAGCATGTATCGCAACCGCAGGCCTGTCTCTGGTGATAACGATATGCTTTGGGCTGGCCGGTGAAGCGCAAGGTTAAAGCTTCAGGGGTGCTTGCAAGACAGGAAAAAAGACTGTAAAAATAATCATTTCCGGACTTATTATTCCTGCTTTACTTTCCTGGCATCTTGATATGTAATCTGAGGAAATCAATAAACAATAAGTTGAAAAACCACAATGACAACCGCCAATAAGCCCGCCCAAAGAAGAATAATTCACATTGATATGGATGCTTTTTTCGCCGCGGTGGAGGAGCAGCGTAATCCGCTGCTTGCCGGAAAACCGGTTGTCATCGGCGGCAGGGGTGATCCGACTAAAAGGGGAGTCGTCTCAACGGCCAACTATGAAGCCAGAAAATACGGCATCCGTTCGGCAATGCCCATGATGATTGCGCATAAGCTTTGTCCCCACGCTGTTTTCCTTCCTGTGGACTATGAAGCTTATATAGCGGCTTCCCGGCAATTTAAATCTACACTTCTAGCCATTACACCGATAATCGAAGATATCGGCATTGATGAAGTTTACCTGGATGTCTCGGAAGTGGCGGACATTTCCGATATTATCGTGAAACGAATCAAATCCGGGATTAAAGAAAAAACCGGATTGACCTGTTCGGTCGGCATTGCTCCTAACAAGCTTCTGGCCAAAATTGCTTCGGATATGCAAAAACCCGATGGTCTGACCATTCTGATTGAAGAAGATATTGAAAGCCGTTTGTGGCCGATGCCAACAAGAAAGTTGTATGGAATCGGACCGAAAACAGAGTCGTATCTGAAAAACATCGGTATCGAAACCATCGGACAACTGGCAGCACTGACACGGGAAAATTTGCTGGAACATTTTGGCAATTCTTACGGTCAATATCTTTATGACTCCGCCAGAGGAATTGATGACAGCCCTTTGATTACCCACTGGGAAGCAAAATCAATCAGCCGCGAGACTACTTTTCAGAAGGATGTGCATGACTGGCAGGCCATCGCCAAAACCCTGGCTAATCTTACCAGGGAAGTGGCCGCGGATATGCGCGATAGCGGATTCGTAGCCAAAACCGTTACTATCAAAATTCGGTTTGGTGATTTTCAGACCTTGACCCGGGCCAAAACGATGGTTGATTACATGGATTCCGAAGAAGAGATGCGCAAGGTGGCATTTGCCTGTCTGAAACGAATTGATTTGAATAAACGAGTCCGGTTGATTGGTGTGCGGGCAAGTAATCTGGAAAAAAGCAAGAAGTGAAATTGACAAATAATTAAACTATCGATGAACCTTGATCGCCTGTTTTACATAATTTATTTTTACTGAAATTGCCGGGACGGGAAAATCGAACCAATCTTTAATCGCCATGTTTGTACCGATACCATGCATAAAGTTATAAACCGCTTTATTCAAGCCTGGCGCAAAAAAATGATGCGCACAGCCACTGGGATCTTTGTGGACGAGATCATTTCGGGCAAACCTGCCGACTGGCTGGTCCACTACCGTGCAAGAATATTTCCGCGGGTTTTTCCCCACATCACTATGCGCCGTGGCGGTAAACCTATGCCAGAATGCAGATTGGATAAGTCCCTCATCAAAGAACTGACGGACAATCTCCAGGGCATCGATGGTTTCCTGCTCCGTTTGTGTCGGGAATCCATACATCAGATATGCATGCACCATGATACCGGCCTTGCTGAAATTGTCACACACTTGTGCCGCCTGACGAATGGTCATCCCTTTGTTCATTAACTGCAAAAGTCTGTCCGCGGCCGCTTCCAGTCCTCCTGTCACGGCTATGCAGCCAGACTCTGCCAATAAGCGGCATAGATCCTCGTTGAAAGCCTTTTCCAGGCGGATATTGGTCCACCAGGAAATCCCGATTTTTCTTTGCAGCAATTCTTTGGCTACTTCTTTGAGAACTGAAGGCGGCGCCGCCTCGTCCACAAAATGAAAACCACGGTGTCCTGTTTGAGCGATCACCCGCTCGATTCTGTCCACCAGGACAGAGGCGGGGGCGCTCTCAAAATGCTTTATGTAAGGAAGCGAGGTATCGCAAAAAGAGCATTTATGCCAGTAACAACCGTGAGCAAGGGTAAGCTTATTCCAGCATCCGTCGCTCCACAAGCGGTGCATCGGATTGGCCATTTCAATAAGAGAAAGGTACTTATCCAGGAGGAGGTTCGAGTAATCCGGATAGCCGGTATCAGCATGATGAAAATCAGGTTCCTTGTCATCATTGATAAAGCGCACTTCATCGTCAATCCGGATAAACGTTCTTGTTAGCTCCTCCTGCTTCTTTTTCCCCTGGAGAAACTCGACGATGCTTGAAAAAGGACGTTCGCCATCGTCCAGGGTAATGAAATCCAGGTAATTAAAGATCGCCGGTTCGGCTAAATTGCGCAGTTCCGTATTGACAAATCCGCCCCCGGCAACGATTGTAATGTGAGGAAAATATTTTTTAATATATTGGCCGCATTTCAATCCCGCATAGAGATTTCCGGGAAAGGGCAGGGTTATCCCCACAACAGCGGGACGATACTGCTCAATATGTTTGGCGAGCAATTCCAGCAACCAGACTTCAATAATATTTTCCTTCTGCTGTAGGGCATAATCCAGTGGAGCAAAAGAATGCGCCGACATTCCCAGCGTTTCAGCGTAGCGGCTGAAACCAAAATAGGGTGTTACCGCATCTTTGATGAGATCGCCGACATCCTCAATATAAAGTGTCGCCAGAAACCGGGCTTTATCATTCACCCCGCTGTTGCCGAATGACCATTCCAGATCAGGCAGGGAACTAAATCGGGAAGCACGCGGTAAATAATTTTCATTGCAGAGGAGGAGAGCAAGGGTGTTATCTCGATACTGCAGGAAACTCATGACCTGCTCTATGGTCTGCACGTAGTTTGTTTTGTTCTTGAGAATGTGACGTGAATTTCGGGAAAGCTTCCTGCCGGCAGGCGAAATAGAGTCGAATAGTTTGTGAAAGCCGGCCCGGGAAAAAATTGTATTGATCAGTTCAATGCCCAGGTCAACCTGAAAAACTTCATAGCCTTGCGATTGCAGAAAACATTTTAAATAAGGCGTTGCCGGGTACGGGGTGTTGAGCTGTGTAAAGGGAGGCGTGATCAGAAGTGTTTTTATAGTCATAGTTTAAAGTATGTAATAAATGCTTGCGTCCGACGATCTAATAATTATCATGGCAAATTTACCATAAAACCACAAGGGCTATAATCGATAAAAGCTGAACTGGAATAAGCGGCGGTCACAGGAATTAGAAAGTGCTGCACTCGTGATTTCATAATGAGTGATTCCCGGAACAATTAACTTGCTTGCGTACCAGAGCGCCGACCGGTGCCTCGCCATCCAGAGGCAGATAAATCCGATTACCGCCATGGGCTGCGGAAAGATTATCCCCGTTCAAATCAATCATCGTTCCGGTATGTATTTTAACCGTCTCCTGTGGCAGTAAAAGTTCCAGTTCATCACCGGCAGCCAGATGATTGCGGACATCCAGCAGAATCCTTTTTTGGCTGGCGTCATATTCCAGCACCGTTCCCGCCGGTTCGTGAGTCTGAATATGTTTGATATCCGGATTGGTCGCGTTTATTTTTTCGGCGGCAAAAGCAAAGCCGGTTGTGTAGCCCCGGTTGGATATTTTGTTTAGCTCTTCCATCCATTGCGGGTTGTTATGATAACCTTCGGGATTCTGCGACAGACTATCGAGTGCCTGTCTGTATGTTCGAGTCACCATCGCCACATAATAGGATGATTTCATCCGGCCTTCAATTTTCAGACTAACAACACCGGAAGATATTATTTCCGGGAGATGTTCAATCAGGCATAAATCCTTAGAACTCAATAAATAACTGTAGCGTTCATCTTCTTCTAGAAGCAGCGGTTCGGCAGGCCGGGTGGCCTCTTGCAGCCGGTACTCCCAGCGGCACGGCTGACTGCAATCGCCTTGGTTGGCGCTCCTACGGTTAAAGAAGGCTGATAAATAACAGCGTCCCGAATAGGCCATGCACATTGCGCCGTGGACGAAAAGCTCCAGCTCAACTTCCGGAACCGCCGCCGCAATTTCACCGATTTCCTTTAAATTCAATTCCCGGGCGAGCACAATGCGCCGCACTCCCTGATCGCGCCAGAAGCGCACTGCTTCGGCATTAGTGGTATTGGCCTGAGTGCTTAAGTGAATGGGCAGTTGCGGCACTATAGAGCGAATCAGTTTGATCATTCCGGGATCGCTGACGATAAGAGCATCCAGCCCGATTCCCGTAAGCTCGGGAATAATCTGGCGTGCCTGCTCCAGATCGGCATTGCGGGCAAATGTGTTGGCAGCTCCATAGACCTTTACATTGCGGGCATGCGCTTTGCGGACGCCGTCGGCCAAATCGGCGAGGGACATTTCGGCAGATTGCGCGCGCAGGCTTAAACCGGCAATCCCGATATAAACGGCATCCGCGCCGTAAAGCACCGCCGTGTGCAGCTTCTCCAGATTGCCTGCGGGAATCAGCAATTCCGGTTTCTTTATGTTGATCTTCTTCGTTACAGTCACTTAAATAATCCCTTACGGCAAAAAATGCCCCATAGAAGCTTTCTGTTTATATGACGGATAAGAAGAAGATACAAGGCACATTTTTCTTCCCGGCAAAGAGGATGTCAAAAATCTTTGTTTGATTATTAATTGCGTATGCCTGATTGAAAAGAAGAAATACGATTTTGTGTGTCAGGGAGAAAATCTGCTTCTGACACCGCAAAATATTTGATTTCAATGCGAAATCGTTTATGCTATGTTTATCATGAATGTGATATGGATGACGAAGAGCAATCAGCCGAGAATTTATGAACATTATTGATATTCGTACGCTTGTCATTATCATTACTGTCAGCAGTCTCCTGCAAGTCATCGCCCTTTTTCTCCAATATCGGGTGAATAAAACCACTCCGGGAATTGGTTGGTGGTTGCTGGGCTTTACTTCGATGGCAATCGGGTACGGATTCCTTTTCCTGCGTGATATTGTTCCCATTAGACTGATCACCATCATCTTCGCTAATGCCCTGGTCCTGTCAGGATTGATTTTTATATACATCGGCATCCTGCGTTTTTTGAATAAAAAAGAGAATCGCTCAATTGTTATTTTTATCTTTACTGTTTTTATCCTATCTTTCTTTTATTATACCTATTTTGATAATAATATAACCTTACGGACAGTGATTATTTACTCGGCTCTGGCAGCGATTTCACTTTTTACTGCGCAGATTCTCCTCTTTAATAAGGCGTACTTGGTCACAACTGCCCTATACTTCAACACCGCGCTTTTCCTGATCAATGGCTGTTATTTTGCATTCCGCGCCGTGTTTACCCTCACCGTTGACCCTGTTTCCGGCTTATTCAACTCAACGGTGGTGCAAACTGTTTCCTTTCTGTTTTTATTTGTTCAAGGTATTTTACTGACATTCGGTTTGATTATCATGGTCAATGAGCGGTTGAATGCGGAAAATCGTGAAGCCAGAGAAAACCTGGAGCTGATTTTCAACACAATCCCCGATGCAGTTTTGGTTACGCGCTGGACTGAAGATTATTCTGTGGATCTGAACGAGGGATTTACAGCGCTGACCGGTTACACCCGTGCCGAAGTGATTGGCAAGTCCAGCCGGGATATCAATATCTGGAAAAATCCGGCGGAGCGTCAACAGTTTGTCACATCGCTGAAAGAAAAAGGTTTTTGTGAAAACCTGGAAACCGGCTTCCGGCACAAAGACGGCAGCCAACTAACAGCGATAATGTCTGCCAAGATTATCACTCTCCAAGGCATCCCCCATATTATTTGTGTGGTCCGTGATATTACCGAGCGCAAGCAGGCTGATGAATATCGAGAAATGGGTCGGGAGATTCTGCAGATACTTAACGAACCGGGAGATTTACAGGAATCCATCTCGCGCGTCCTCGCCGCATTGAAGACGCGTACCGGGTTCGATGCCGTGGGCATTCGCCTGCAAGACGGAGATGATTTCCCGTATTTCGTCCAGCAAGGCTTTTCCGATGATTTTCTGCTGACGGAAAATACGCTGGTCGAGCGTGCTGCGGATGGCGGGGTCTGCCGGGACAAAGACGGCAACGCCAGTCTGGAATGTACCTGCGGTCTGGTCATTTCCGGCAAGACCGACCCGCTAAATCCGCTTTTTACCGAGAGGGGAAGCGCCTGGACGAATGATTCCTTCCCGATTCTGGATATCCCGATCGGGGATGATCCCCGGCACAATCCCCGCAACCATTGCATTCATCAGGGCTATGCCTCCATAGCTCTGATACCCATTCGCAGCCAGGACAGAATTGTTGGCCTGATCCAGCTCAACGATAGGCACAAAGGACGTTTCACCATTGATGCCGTGGAGGCCCTGGAAGGAATTGCCTCGCATATAGGATCGGCGTTGATGCGCAAGCAGGCGGAAACTGCGCTGCGAGCCAGCGAAGACAAAAACCGGCAACTCCAGAAAACCGAAAGCCTGAGCCGGATGGCCGGGGCCATTGCCCATAACTTCAACAATCAGCTGGGCGTGGTGATGGGGAATCTGGAACTGGCTCTGTTGGAACTGCCAAAAGGGACGAGGCCGCAAGCAAATATTACAACAGCAATGAAAGCTTCCAGCACGGCAGCCCAGATGAGCAGTCTGATGCTGACCTACCTCGGTCAATCGTTCGACAAACGGGAGCCGTTGGATCTCTCCGAGGCCTGCCGCCGGAACCTGCCTGAACTCCAGGGCGTTATACCCGAAAACATTGTTCTGGAAACCGATTTGGCCTTACCCGGTCCGGCCATTAACACGAACACGAAGCACATCGAGCAGGTACTGACCAACCTGGTCACCAATGCCCAGGAATCAATCGGTAAGAATAGGGGCATTATTACCCTGAGAGTTAAAACAGTTTCTCGGGCACAAATATCTGCGGCGCAACGCTTTCCCTTGGACTGGCAACCGCAAGGCAATGCCTATGCCTGTCTGGAAGTGACGGACACGGGCTGTGGGATCGCGGATAAGGATATCGAAAAGCTCTTCGACCCGTTTTATTCCAGCAAGTTCACGGGAAGGGGCATGGGATTGCCGGTAGTTATGGGGATTGTACGGGTACACGGCGGAGTTATCACGGTGGAGAGCAGACCTGGGCAGGGGAGCACATTTCTGGTCTTTTTCCCTTTATCAGAGCAAGAAGTCGCCCCGCAACCGGAAAAGGCAGATTAATAAGGCATTAAACTGGTGCTAATACGGGTCAATCTTGTCCCCTGCGTGACAGTTATCGACAATATGATTTGTGCATTATCTGGCTATTGCCAAAATACTCTTGACATACAAGACCGAAATTCTTATAACTTAACTCCAAATAAGCAATATCTTGTCTTATCAAATCAATCGACGGCTACCTCTTCAAACCCGTCGGCAACTCTAAATTGTTGGATGAGCTTCGCAAGCTGAAGCTGATCCATAACATGGCAACCTAACTTACCGGCGCCCTTTCTTGGCATGTTGAATACGTAAGCCGTTGCTCAAAAGCAACCTGATCATAAAATTATAGCAAACGGCATCAGGAGCCGTAACGAAATAGAGAAAAAGAACAGGTTATTTCGTAACGGCTCCTAATACTCCGAATACGATGTTGGTCTGTCAGGAGAACTGATGACTGAAAACGGAGAGGATCGGATACCGACTGTCCTGATCGCAGATGACGAGCGGGTCAATCTAATGAAACTCGGGGCGGTTCTGGAAAAAGAAGGATTCCATGTCCTGAAGGCGACAAACGGCGTCGAGGCCAGGCAGATCGCCCGCGATGCCCGACCAGATCTGATCCTCCTCGATGTCATGATGCCCGGGGAAGACGGTTTTGAAACCTGCACAAAATTGAAGCAGTATGGCGAAACAGCGGACATCCCCATCATTTTCCTGACGGCGCTGATGGAAACGGAAGACAAGATCCGGGGATTTTCCCTCGGGGCCGTGGACTACATCACAAAACCATTTGAAAAAACAGAAGTTATGGCCCGGGTTCGCATCCACATCCGGCTGCGTCATGCCTACCATGGCCTGATTGAGGAACAGAAGGCCAAACTCCTCCAGATCCGCGACGCCCAACAGGCCATTCTGGTGCATCCGTCCGATTATCCCCAGGCTGGATTTGACGTTTATTTTCGTCCTTTTCATGAAGCGGGCGGCGATTTCTACGACGTCGTTCCCATGGGCGACGACATTTGGGGGTTCTTCGTTGCCGATATCAGCGGCCACGATCTTGGGGCATCCTTCGTGACCGCAGCCCTGAAGAGTCTGATTAAGCAGAATGCGACGCCTCTCTATACGCCGTTGGAAACGGTGAAGATGATCAACGATGTGATGCGAACGATACTGAAGGACGGCCAGCATCTGACCCTGTGCTACACCTGTCTGAACCGCAAACGATCCCATTTATCTTTTGTCAGCGCCGGTCATCCACCTTTACTTTATTTGCCCCGGGAAGGATCAGCGGAAGCCATCCATGCTGATGGTGATATTCTGGGCGTTTTTGATGCGGTGTCTTTTGAACCGGTGGAAAGAAAAGTTAATAAAGGTGACCGTTTTTTTCTTTACACCGATGGATTAATTGAGGCTTTCAGCGGGCGGAAAAGGACTCGTTCAGAGGGAATTGACGCCCTTATGGCTGCTTGTGAGAAAACACATCATCTGTCAATTCCAGAGGCTCTCAAGACAATTATCGAAGAAATCTTCCCCGATGGCGGCCTGCCCGAAGACGACCTGGTCCTTCTTGGCGTGGAGGTCTGATAATGTATGAATCGCATGCAGAAAAAGAGAAATTCACGGCCGTCTTTTCAGCGGCCTTCAAAAATGTCGATATTCTCTGCGGTGAGATCAGGCAGATTATAGGCACTTGCGGTCTTTCCGGGCACCTGTTTTCGCTACAGCTCATTATCCGGGAAGCCGTGAACAATGCCATAGTTCACGGCAGCGGCAGCGATCCGGCAAAGACGATAAAAGTGACTTTTCAAGTTGGGAAAAACGAAATATCGGCATCCGTCCAGGATCAGGGAACAGGTTTCGACTGGCGCTCCCAACTCGAAAAGGTTGCCAATCCCCTTGATCCATCGGGACGGGGAATGGAGCTTCTGAGAACCTATGCTAAAGAAGTTGTTTTCAACAAAAAGGGAAATCGCGTGGCGCTGAAGGTCGATATCAATCATCATATCATCAAATCGTAAATCGGAAGGAGACATGATGGAAATCATCAGGGACGGGAAGAAGGTTGTTGTCAAACCGGGGAAGGATATTGTGTCTACCATTGCGGCAGACCTGAGGCTGGAGTTCAAGAACCTTGTCGGGAGCGGCACGACGGAAATATCTGTGGATTTGTCAGGTGTGGATGTGATCGATTCAGTAGGGCTGGGACTTCTCATCTCGGTTCACAATTCCTTATCCAAAGCAAGCGGCAAGCTCGAAGTCATCAAGGCGTCGAAAAATCTGCAGGAACTGTTTAAAAATATGCGCCTAGACAAGCATTTTACCGTTCGGGGGGACTGAAAGCAGGGAGATGTTATGACGGTTATGGATGACGAAATCCTGAAGATGTACGTTGACGAATCGCGGGAACATCTCGCTAATATTGAAGCGGACCTGCTGGCGATCGAGGATCGAGGTGCGGATATCGATGACGAGCTGGTCAATAAGGTATTCCGGGCAGCACATTCCCTGAAGGGGGGCGCCGCTTTCCTCAACCTGATCCGCATCAAGGAACTGGCCCATAAGATGGAAAACGTTCTCGATATGATCCGTGCCCGCGAACTGGTTCCCAATCCCGAAGTGATTAATATTCTGCTTTTGTCTTTCGATTGTCTGCGGGAGATGATCAACAGTGTGGATACGAGCAATGACGTTGATATTTCCGAATTTGTGGTGTCCCTGACGGGATTGACAGCCGCCAATCTTCCGGTAGCCGAGAAGCAGAGCGTCAGCAATATGGTAGATATTGCGCTTCCCGACGGCCGCATCGTCATGCATATTTCCGAATTTGACCTGAATCACGCGCAGATGGGCGGCCAGTTCATTTACCTGATAGTCTATGATCTGCTCAACGATGTCCAGCGCCTTGGCAAAACACCTCTGGACATCCTGAAAAACATGATAGAGGCGGGGGTGATTCTGGAGTCCGTTGTCGATATGGGGGCGATAGGTACCCTGGACGATGAACCTTCCCGGCTCTTTCCCTTTTATATCCTTTACGGGACGATTCTTGAACCGGACATCATGCCGGGTTTTCTGCAATTAGATGGCAACGCCATACGCAAGATCACCGTATCCCCTTTGACAGCCAAACCGGCGGCTCAGCCGGAAACGATTGTGGCGAAAATGCCGGCAGCGCGGGAAGACATCCCGCCGCCACAACCGGAACAAGGCAGCACCAACGTGACGGAAAAGACAAAACAGGAGCGAAAGGCGGATACGTCTCAGGAAACGAGCCTGCGCGTCAACGTCCAGCTTCTGGAGTCCCTTATGAATCTGGCGGGAGAACTGGTCCTCGGCAGAAACCAGCTTTACCAGGCCATTGCCCAGAACGAAGCCCGGGCCATCAAATTGGCGGGACAGCGGATCAGCATTGTGACTTCCGAGCTTCAGGAAGCGATCATGCAGACCCGCATGCAGTCCATCAGCAACATCTTTAACAAATTCCCCCGGGTAGTCCGGGATATGGCGAAAAATCTGGGGAAGGAGATAATCCTCAACATTGAGGGCAAGGAAGTGGAGATGGACAAAACCATTATCGAGGGCTTAAGCGATCCCTTGACCCATCTCATTAGAAACTCTGTTGACCACGGTGTGGAAACACCGGAAATACGAATTCAAGCAGATAAAAAGCCCGCCGGGACAGTCAACCTCCGGGCATACCACGGGGCGGGACAGGTCAACATCGAGATCAGCGATGACGGCAAGGGAATTGATCCACAGAAGATTGTCGCTGCCGCCATCGCCCGTGGTCTTGTCACCTCGGAGCAGGCCCGGATCATGTCCGACAAGGAGAAGATGGCCATTATACTCCTGCCGGGATTTTCAACGGCGGAGAAGATTACCGACATCTCGGGTCGGGGCGTCGGCATGGACGTCGTCAAAACCAATCTGGACAGTCTGGGCGGCCAGGTAGAGATCGAATCGGAGATCGGTAAAGGCTCAACCTTCCGGATCAAGCTCCCGCTGACCCTGGCCATCATCCCCTGCCTGTTCGTATCCGCGGGCGATGAACGTTTTGCCATCCCCCAGGCCAATGTCGAAGAGCTCATCCGCATCCGCGCCGCCCAGATCAAGGAGAAGATAGAACTGGTCGGCGCTGCGGAGGTCCTGATTCTCCGGGGAAAAATGATACCCATTTTGAATCTTGCGCGCGCCCTGGGAATGCCACGGACTTATCCGGCCCCCCCGGATGGCGGGCGTGAACCGGAACGGCGTATTCAAATTGCCAACAGGCGGTCGCGGGTCAGCGCCCTGTTTCCCGAGGCGAAGACCGCTGTGGTTGACGGCTTTGGTGAAAACGTACCTTCTGCCATAAAGGACATGAGCAACGATCAGAGCAAACGACTGACAGGGGACCGCCGGTTTCATGCCGTAAGCGACCTCAATATCGTGATTGTCACCAGCGGCGCCTTTGAGTATGGTCTTGTCGTGGAGGGGCTCCATGACTCCATTGAGATTGTTGTCAAACCCCTGGGCAGGCACCTTAAAGCCCTCCGGGAATATGCCGGGGCGACCATCATGGGGGACGGCAAAGTCGCCCTGATCATCGACGTGAATGGTCTGGCCGCCCTGTCCGGCATGACGTCACTAGCGGGAACGACGCGGGCGATGGAATTGGCCGATGAAAGCAGACGGGATAATTTCCAGGATATTCAGTCCTTCCTCCTCTTTTCGAACACGCCGGAAGAACAGCTCGCCGTGCCCCTCGATCTCGTGCAGCGGATCGAGCAAATCAAGGCAGCGGAAATCGAGAAAATCGGGGGCAGAAAGGTCATGCAGTACAGGGGGGTAAGCATGCCCCTGTTCTGTGTGAACGATGTAGTCGGGAATATCCACCCCGTCCCTGATCAGAAGGATTACATCGTCATCGTCTTTTCCCTGACAGGGAAAGAGGTCGGTCTGCTCGGAACAACACCTTTGGACATCACGGAGGTCAAGATCAGCCTTGACCGCACTACCCTGAAGCAGAAGGGAATCATGGGTTCCACCATCATCGGTAAACACACCACCCTGGTTCTCGACATGCATGAACTGGTGGAAACTGCTTTCCCGGAACTTTTTGCCGAACGAGAGCGTCTGGTTCAGGGTATGGACAAGGATTTCACGATCCTCCTTGCCGAGGATTCGGAATTCTTTCGCCATCAGGTCACGAAATTCATTGAAAGCGCCGGATACAAAGTATTCGCAGCCGAAGACGGTATGGCGGCATGGGAGCTCCTTCAGGAAAAGGAGAAAGAGATTAACCTTGTCGTCACGGATATCGAAATGCCCCGTCTCGACGGTTTCGGCCTGGCACGGAATATCCGGGCAAACCGCCGGTTCGCCCATTTGCCGATCATCGCCGTGACCTCACTGGCTGGGGAAGATGACTTCGCCCGGGGGAAAGAGGCGGGGATCGACGATTATCAGGTGAAACTGGACCGGGAGAAACTGCTGAAGAGCATTATCACCTTCATGCGTCGCCTGAAGGACGTTGCGGAACGCCAGGATACATAGACCAAAGTGATCATAATAAAAATAATCTCAAGGAGGATTGTCGTTTATGCTGAAAAATATTAAAATCGCCAACAAACTGCTCATCATCTTCGCTGTGGTCATCTTTGGTCTTCTGCTCCAGGAGTCGCTCGCTCTCTTCTCTCTAAAGAGCAATCTGCTCGAGGAAAAGAAGCTGAAGGTGAAGAACGTAGTGGAAACGTCCCACGGTGTCGTCGAATACTACTACAAGCTTGTTTCGCAGAAAAAGATTAGCGAGGCTGAAGGTAAGTTCGGGGCGGCGAATACCTTAAGAGCCATCCGTTACGAGGGATCGGAGTATTTCTGGATCAACGATATGAAGCCGACCATGATCATGCATCCATTCAAACCGGAAATGGAAGGAAAGGATCTTTCCGAGAATAAAGACCCCAACGGAAAGATGCTATTCAACGAATTCGTCAAAGTGGTAAAAAATGAAAAGGCCGGCTTTGTTGACTATTACTGGCCGAAACCCAATGTAAAGGATCCTGTCGCAAAAATATCTTATGTAAAAGGCTTTGAACCTTGGGGGTGGATCATCGGATCGGGCATTTACATCGATGACTTGGACGCCCTTTTCTGGAGCAAAGCCAGACGTTCCGCCTTGGTGCTCTTCATTATCCTGCTCATCATCGGAACCTTGTCCTGGATTGCCGTGGTCAGTGTAACAAAACCTATTATCAAGGGTGTGGACTTTGCCCAGAAGATGTCCGACGGCGATCTGACCAACAGCCTCGACATCGAACAGCGCGATGAGATCGGTCAACTGGCCAAAGCCCTCAACAAGATGGGCGCCAACATAAGACAGATGTTTAAGGATATCGTTACCGGTGTGCATACTGTGACATCCGCCACGACGGAACTGTCCGCAATTTCCAGTCAGATGTCCCAGGGGGCCCAACAGACCTCCGGCAAGGCCAACATGGTCGCGACTGCGGCGGAAGAGCTGAGCTCCAATATGTCTTCCGTGGCGGCAGCGATGGAACAGGCGTCAACAAACATCCATACCGTAGCCACGGCAACGGAGGAGATGACGTCCACAATTGGCGAGATTTCCCGAAATACGGAGAAAGCGAGGAACATCACAGCTACGGCGGTCGGACAGTCCGTAGAGATCAACAACAAAATAAATAATTTGGGCATTGCCGCCCGGGAGATTGGCAAAATCACGGAGGCCATCACGGCGATCTCCGCCCAGACAAATCTGCTCGCTCTCAATGCCACTATCGAAGCAGCCAGGGCCGGAGCGGCGGGGAAGGGCTTTGCCGTCGTCGCCAACGAAATAAAGGAGCTGGCCCAGCAGACCGCCACAGCGACGGAAGATATCAAGAACAAGATCGGAGGCATTCAGGGTTTCACGACAATGGCCGTATCGGATATTGAAAAGATCTCCCAAACCATCAAGGAGGTCAATGAAATCGTGACAACGATTGCCGCTGCCATTGAGGAGCAGACGGTCGTCACAAAGGATATCGCCGGCAATATCGCTCAGGCCGCAATGGGAATCCAGGAGGTCAACAGTAATGTCGCCCAGACGTCCACGGTGGCCGGAAGCATCGCCCAGGATATCGCCGATGTGAATCAGGCCGCCGGCGAGATGTCGTCGAGCAGCTCCCAGGTAAAGATCAGTGCCGCTGAATTGTCTAAAGTGGCGGAGCAGATTCAGGCCTTTATGGCAAAATTCAAAGTGTAAAAAAAGCGAGGACCATTTATGTCAGCAATGACCAAGTCCGACGGCGGCAAACAGATTCTCATCTCCACCTTTTACCTGGGAGACACCCTGATGGGGATTGATACGGTGTGTGTGCAGGAAGTAATCAGGATAATCGAAATGACGACGGTCTTTCATGCTCCGGAGCATATCCTGGGAATCATTAATCTCCGGGGACGGATCGTGACCATTGTTGATCTGGCCAGAAAGCTGGACCTTTTCGAGTCCCAAATTACGCCAGACAGCCGCATTATCATCGTCCAGTGGAATGACGAATATGTCGGACTGCTCGTTGACCGCATTCATGATGCTGTTTATGCCGACCGGAATAACTTCATCCCGCCGCCTCCCAGCATTAAGGAACGTCAAGGACATTTTCTCGAAGGCGTTTACAATGCTAATGACCATCTGATGGCGATTGTGGATGTGGACAAGGTGCTTGCGGATACGGACAAATAGCCAATGAACCTGAAGGTCATCATCGTTGACGACACTATTGTTTATCGCAAGATTGTCAGTGACATCCTGGCGGAAATCCCCGGTGTGGAGATATCAGGAACGGCGAGTAATGGTAAAATCGCCCTCGCCCGGATCAAGGCGATAAAACCGGATCTCCTCACCCTGGACATCGAAATGCCGGAGATGAACGGACTGGCGGTTCTTCAGGCCTTGAAGGCGGAGAAACTCGATGTTGGGGTCATTGTTCTTTCCAACCTGACCGTCAGGGGCGGGGAGATGACCATGAAGGCTCTGGAATTGGGGGCTTTCGATTTCATTACGAAACCGGACGGGCCATCACTCGAGGAAAACCGCAGGGAAATAAAACGCGCCCTCGAGCCCCTGATCAAGGCCTACGCCCATCGCCGGGAGATCTCTTCAATCCTGCGGGGGACACATATTTCCGGGAAAAGTTCGCCACCACAAGGGGAAACGCCGGTCAGGCAGGCGGTTCCGTCTGCTGTTACCAGGATGAACAATATCGCCGTCGGGATAAAAGCGGAAGTCATCGGCATCGGCATTTCCACGGGCGGTCCCAATGCCCTGGCGGCCATGCTGCCGCTTCTGCCCGGTGATATCAACGTCCCCGTTCTCGTTGTCCAGCACATGCCGCCGGTGTTTACAAAATCACTCGCGGCCAGCCTCGACGCCAAATCGGCCCTGACGGTCAAAGAAGGCGAGGATGGAGAAGCCATCAAGAACAATGTCGTTTACATCGCCCCCGGAGGCAGGCAGATGAAGGTGACACTGGGGGCAAACGCGGTCACAAAGATCATCCGTATCACCGATGATCCGCCGGAGAATAACTGCAAACCATCCGTGGATTATCTTTTCCGTTCCCTCGCCCACCATTACGTGGGTTGCGCCACAGGCATCATTATGACGGGAATGGGGAACGACGGCACCCTCGGGCTTCGCCTCATGAAGCGCAGCGGAGCGGCCGTTATCGCCCAGGACGAAACCACCAGCGTGGTTTTCGGCATGCCCAGGGAAGCAATAGAGGCAGGGGTGGTAGATATTGTGGCCCCGCTGGACAAGATTGCCGGAGAGATCATGAAAACGGTGAAATATTAACATGCCAATCAAGCTCAATCCCGATGAATTCAAAGTCATCTCCCGATATGTCTATACGATGACAGGCATCCACCTTGATGATTCGAAAATGTATCTGGTCGAAACCCGGATGGGGAAACTCGTTGAAGAGTCGGGATGTTCCTCTTTCAGTGAGTTTTACTACAAGGCGACATCCGATCCGGCCAGGATTCTCCAGCGGAAGATCATCGATGCCATTACAACGCGAGAAACGCTGTTTTTCCGGGACACAGCTCCTTTTGAGATGCTCCAGTTCAAGGTTCTGCCCGACCTGATCGACCGGCGGACAAAGCCCGCGGGCCGCCTTGCCTCTACCGGCATTCGGATCTGGAGTGCGGCCTGTTCTTCCGGTCAGGAGGTTTACAGCATTGCCATCGTGCTCAAAGAGTTACTGGGTGATCTTGGCAAATACAAGATTACCCTGCTGGGAACGGATATTTCCGATGCGGCCATTGCTCTTGCCAGTCGCGGCCATTACAACAAATTCGAGATCGACCGGGGAATAAGCAAGGAGAAGCTGACCCAATACTTTACCCAGGAAAAGGATGAATGGAAAATCAGGGATGAAATTCGCGCCGTGGCGACCTTCCGGAAGATCAATTTGATGGAAAATTTTATCGGGATGGGCAAGTTTGATATTGTTTTTTGCCGCAATGTGGCGATTTATTTTACGGAAGAAGACAAAATCAAGCTGTTCAACAAAATCAAGGGGGTAATGGAAACAGACGGTTATCTGATGATCGGCTCGACGGAATCCTTGACGGGTCTGAACATCCCTTTCGAGCCCAGGAGATACCTGCGTTCCGTTTTCTACCAGATCAAGCAATCCTGAATATTTAAAATGCTCTTGACATACAAGACCGAAATTATTATGGTTCAAATGTGAAAAAGCAATGCCATATCAATTAATTATCAAGGCTATCGGTAGAAATATTCCCAAGGAGAATACTCATGGCCAGCCGCGATCAGCTTTTTAACACCATCCCAATTCCCAGTTGCCCTGCCACAGGTTTACCCATCACAATCAAGCCCGAGTGGGAAGACATCTCACTGGATTCTGATTACTCCGTGACATTCAGCATCATTGGCAAAGCGATTCTCCTGGTAACTCCGAAAGGTTACCCCAGTGAAGAGGGAGCAAAAGCGCTGCTGGAAAAAAGGGAGGAGGTCTTAATTGCGACCGGCCTGTCGGACAAGAAATATGCTGAGATCAGAGATTATCGGCTGCTGTCGGGCAAACCGTCCAAAGGGGCACGGATGGTCCTGACAAATTTTTTGCTCAAAGAAGGATCAGCAGGACATCTTCAAGGGTATTGGGTGTTTGGAGCATCTCTCATTATAAGGTACATGTTGCGGGCCGGGTTGAGGATGCATAAAACTTTTATTCCGATCGACGCAGTCAAAGATTATACGGAAGCCGTCGGGAATGCCTTGAATGTTTTGCGGCAAAATGGCGTTGATGCAGGCTCGAAGCTCTATACCCGAATCAAGAAAGATGGGTGGGAGTTGGAACTGGACGGGTACGGAATATCATTTGAACTGATCGGAGATGATATTCTCTACACAATTGCCCATGGAGACTTGAAAGAATCATATATTGAGCAGTTTATTAATTTGTACGAGAATGTACTCGAGGAGGCGGGCTTAAACCAAAAGGGCTATTATCGCCGGATAGTCAACTGGGAGAGATTTGATAGCTCCTCTTGGAAAGCCAGACACATGTATCTGGATGGTTTAAAAAAGTTAAACAAGAAAACACCCTGCAAATTGTCGGTGATTTTTGGTCTCAACAAATTCATGAAGGCGCTGGTCCTAATCAACAGGCCATTTGTTTCAATTCCGGTGTTCGTTGCGAATGATCTTCTGGAAGCCCTGGAGATCATGGAAAGAGAGAAAGAAAAGGAAACAGGAGGCCGATCAGCAGGAAAAAGGCAGAAGCAAGAGACCAAGACATACACAGAGGTGGAGCTTAACGATTATGCCAACGAGATCCTCCAGGTGATCGGAGGGATCAATTGGGATCAGCAAGGAATATCGTTTGATAACATGAGCGAGGAACACCCATTTAAACCGGTCATGGATGCTCTGGCAGTCATCAAAACGGATTTGGATAATTTGCTCCAGGAAAAAGAAAACTCACAAAGAGCCCTTCAGGATAGTGAAGCCAAATTCCGAACGCTTTTTGAATCTGCCAACGATGCTTTTTTCGTGATGGATCAGGGAATATTTATTGACTGCAACCGAAAGGCTCTGGCGATGTTTGGCTGTTCTCGGGAACAGATCATCGGGCAGTCCCCTTATCTGTTCTCTCCGGAACTTCAACCGGATGGCAGGAAATCCATGGAAAAAGCGCGGGAGAAGATCGTGGCGGCGTTCAGTGATCAGCCGCAGTTCTTTGAATGGAAGCACAGTCGTTACGATGGTACTCCATTTGATGCCGAGGTCAGTCTGAGCGCCTTCAACAATGGTGGTAAATACTACCTTCAGGCTATTGTTCGTGACGTCTCTGAACGCAATCTGACCGAGTATAAGCTGCGGGAGAGCGAATCCCAGTACCGGTTGCTGGCCGACCACATGCGAGACACTGTCTGGCTCATGGACATGAACTTGAAGATAACCTACTGCAGCCCTTCCGTGCAAAAGTTCAGGGGATACACTTCGGCAGAGGTTCTGGAATTGCCGCTCGACCAGCAAGTCACGAAAGCCTCCTTAGCACTGGCGTGGGCGGCTTTCCTGGAGGAAATGGCCAGGGTGCAGGCAGATCCAACCTGTTCTGTTGAGCGCACGCTGGAAATCGAGTTCTACCACAAGGACGGCACAATCGTCCTGGCGGAAAGCACCTTCAGTCTTATCCGCGAAGAGAGCGGAAAACCACGGTACTTCCTGTGCGAAGGCAGGGACATCACCGAGCGCAAACTGGCGGAGGAGGCGCTGCAGAAGAGTGAGGAGCGCTATCGGACAGTGGTGGAAAATGCGCGTGATATGATCTACAGAACGGACGAAAACGGATACTTCACTTTCGTCAATAAGTCAGTAATCAGCGTTACAGGATACGAAGCAAAGGATATGATCGGAAAACACTATAAGCTGATAGTGCGTCCTGAAATGTTCAAAGAAGCCATTACATTCTTCGCTAATCAGTTGATGAAAAAAATCCCCAATTCATATTACGAATTACCAATCATCACGAAAGAAGGTCATGAAATCTGGGTTGGGCAGAACATGCAATTGATTATGGAAGATGACCGTGTGATCGGCTTTCAGGCCGTGGCGCGCGATATCACCGACAAAAAGCGGGCGGAGGAAGCGATGCGGACAAGCGAAGAGAATTATCGCCGGTCTCTGGATGATTCCCCGCTTGGCGTACGCATCGTGACCGAAGAAGGAGAAACCATTTATGCCAATCAGACCATTCTGAATATCTATGGTTATGAAAGCATCGAAGAATTGAAAACAACTCCTGCGAACAAGCGCTATACCAAGGAGAGCTATGCCGAATTTCAGATCAGGCGTGAGAAAAGAAAACGAGGTGATTATGTTCCAACCGAATATGCCATAAGCATCGTCAGAAAAAATGGTGAAGTCCTTCATCTGCAAAACTATCGCAAGGAAATTATTTGGAACGGGAAAAAACAAGATCAAGTAATTTACCAGGATATCACCGAACGCAAATGGGCCGAGGAGGCGCTGCGGGAAAGCGAAAAGAAGCTCTCAAGCATCGTCCAGGGCTTATCCATCCCTGCCTTCGTGATCGGGAAGGACCACAATGTTCTCTACTGGAATTTGGCTCTGGAGAAGCTCAGCAAGATCTCCGCCGCGAAGGTGGTTAGTACCAATCAGCACTGGCGTGCATTCTACGCTCAGGCACGGCCCTGCATGGCGGATCTGCTCGTGGACGAGTTCATCGATAAGATACCACAGTGGTACGAGGGGAAGTATGTCAAGTCCAGTTTGATTGACGGGGCATATGAAGCGACGGATTTCTTCCCCACTCTTGGGGAGAAGGGCCGCTGGCTTCGTTTTACAGTGGCAGTCATCCGGGATTCCCACGGTTATCTTGTCGGCGCTGTGGAAACCATCGAGGATGTCACCGAGAGAAAGCAGGCGGAGGATGCCCTGCGGGAAAGTGAAGAACGTTACAAGAACTTTGTCGATAAATCATTTGCAGGTGTCTATGTCGTTCAGGATGGCCTTTTCATGTTCTTAAACGACAATGCGGCTTCATTTTCCGGCTATAAATCGGAAGAGCTTATCGGCAGGCAATCGGACAGCATCGTTCATCCTGCAGATCGAGGAATAATCGGAGGAAAAGCGAAGAAGATGCTGAATGGGGAAGATACATCGCCATATGAATTCAGGATTGTAACGAAGGATGGACAGATCCGCTGGATAATGGAAACGGTCACGTCTATTCAATACAATGGTAGAAAAGCCATACTGGGTAATTCGATGGATATCACCGAACGCAAGCGGGCGGAGGAGGCGATGAGGGCGAGCGAAGCCGAGTACCGGCTGCTGGCCGACCACATGCGCGACACTGTCTGGCTCATGGACATGAACCTGAAGACAACCTACTGCAGCCCTTCCGTGCAAAAGTCCAGGGGATACACTGTAGCCGAGATTGAGCAGATGCCGCTCGACCAGCACCTCACTCCAGCCTCCCTGGAACTGATGCTGGAAACTTTCGGTGAGGAAATGGCCAGGGTACAGGCCGATCCAACTTATTCTTTTTTGCGCACGCTGGAACTAGAGTTCTACCGCAAGGACGGCCCAACCGTCTGGACGGAAATCACGTTCAGCCTCATCAAAGACGAGAGCGGAAACCCCCTGTACTTCCTGTGCGAAGGCCGGGACATCAACGAACGCAAACGTGCCGAGGAGGCGCTGCGGGAGAGCGAAAAACGGTTGAGACAAGTTATCGATTTGGTTCCGCATTTTATCTTTGCCAAAGATAACAGCGGGAAATTTATATTGGCTAACGAAGCTGTTGCCGGTGCCTATGGAACAACAGTTGAAAATCTGATTGGGAAAGGTGATGTTGATTTCGACCCAAGCATTGATGAAGTTGAACATTTTCGCGATGATGACAGAAACGTCATTGAAAGTGGTATTAGTAAATACAATATTGAAGAATGCATTACGGATTCCAAAGGATTAAAGAGAATACTTAATACCACCAAAATACCATTTACGGCATCAGGGACAAATATGTCTTCAATATTGGGTGTTTCTATTGATGTCACCGAACACAAGCAGGCGGAGAAAAAACTTCAAGAATCCGAGGAAAGATATCGAAACATCCTGGAAAATATCGAGGACGGATATTTTGAAGTTGATCTGGCCGGTAATTTCACATTCTTCAACCCTGCCTTGTCCAAGATGCTTGGTTACTCCGCAGAGGAAATGACGGGCATGAACAACAGGGCATTTATGAACCCCGACACTGAAAAGAAGGTCTTTCGAACATTTAACGAAGTCTATACAACGGGAATCCCTCAAAAGGGTTTTGAGTGGGATGTTATTCAAAAGAACGGCGCCATAAGGTATATCGAGGTGTCAGTTTCTCTCATCATAAATCCGGGGGAGAAGCCAACCGGATTTCGGGGCATTGCCCGCGATATCACCGAGAGGAAAATGATAGAGGCGGCCCAACAGGCAAAGCTGCGAGCGGAAGCGTCAAGCAAAGCCAAAAGTCAGTTCCTGGCTAGCATGAGTCACGAGATCCGGACACCTATTAATGGAATTATCGGCATGGTGGAAGTGTGCCTGGAAACAAAGCTAGATAAGGAACAACAACACATCATAGGCACTATCAACAAGGAGGCCGGTTCACTTCTGGAGATCATCAATGCAATTCTTGACTTTTCTAAAATAGAGGCGGGAAAACTGGAGATTGAGCGGATTCCCTTTGACTTGAAAATACTTTTTGAAGAGGTGACAGAGAGTTTTTCGCAGCGGACGACTAAAAAAGGGCTGGAGTTAATATCCTTTATTTCGCCTGAAACACCGACCCGGATTGTTGGCGACCCCGGGCGCTTAAGACAGATACTGAAGAACCTGATCGGCAATGCCATCAAGTTCACCCATGAGGGCCGGATCGTTATTAAAGCCGAGCCGGTGTCGATATGCCGGACTTTCCAGTCCGGCGAAGGCGAAGATGGCATCAAATTGCGATTTCTGGTAAAAGACACGGGCATTGGCATCCCCAGAGAAAAGCGGGCCCTCGTTTTTGAAAGCTTTACCCAGGCGGATGGATCGACAACAAGAAAGTACGGGGGATCAGGTCTGGGCATCACCATTTCCAGGCAACTGGCCGAACTTATGGGAGGAGAAATGGGCCTGGACAGTGAGGAAGGAAAAGGTTCCACTTTCTGGTTTACTTCTGTATTTTCCAAACAGCGCGAGACTGAGCTGCCAAGAAGAAAAGAAGCTCCACTGGATAATGTAAGGGTGCTTGTTGTTGATGACAGCAAAATCTACCGCCAACTCATCACCGAATACATCAGGTTATGGGGCGCGGTCCCTGTGGAAGCAGCCAGCGCACAAGAAGCCCTCTCCATCCTCAAGGGAGCCGTGGCCGGTGGGGAACAGATCAAACTTGTTTTGAGCGATCTCATCATGCCGGAGATGAGCGGGTTTGAGCTTGCCCGGGAAATCAAAAGATTGGAATCCTTACGATCAATTCCGATTATCATCATCACTGGTTATGGTAATCCCGGTGATGGCAAGACTTGCCGCGACATCGGGATAGAGGGATATCTGACCAAGCCGATCAGCGTAAGTGATCTTCGCAGTGCCATAGAGAACGTTCTTTGGCCGAGGGGAAGCGCCGATCGCGATAAAGAAATTGACCTGGTAACCAGACACACCAGCGCAGAGAGTGAAAGAAAAGAGACTATGATCCTGCTGGCAGAAGACTATCCGACAAACCAGGAGATTGCCAGAAGACACTTGGAGCGTGCCGGATATTCCGTGGATATAGCGGGAAATGGGGAACTGGCCCTGGAGGCATTTAAGGGCAAGCATTATGATCTGATTTTCATGGATGTACAAATGCCCGTTCTGGATGGATTCCAGGCCACTAAAGCAATTCGGGAGATTGAAGCAAAGTCTGCCACGAAGGAAAATGAAAACGTCTATCAGAAAATGCCCAGGGTCCCGATTGTTGCGATGACAGCCCACGCCCTGCAGGAGTATAAAGAGCTTTGCCTTGAGGCCGGCATGGATGACTTCATCTCCAAACCACTGACCAGAAAAGAGCTGCTGGAAATGGCGGCAAAATGGGTTAACGTGAAATCACAACCTGCGACCCTGAATCCAATTGGCGATACCGGTCAGGATGTCCCACCCAAAGCAATCCTGCCCGGTTCGCCCATTGATCTGGCCAGGGCAATTGATGAATTTGAGGGGGACCGGGAACTCGTGACTGAAGTCATTGCTGGTTTTACCCAGAAGGTCATTGAGCAGATAAGAACTCTTCGTGCGGCGCTGTCGAGTAATGATGCGGAAACAGTGCAAAGAGAGGCACACTCCATCAAGGGTGGAGCGTCCAGCCTTACAGCAGGCAATCTCTCACAAGTCGCGGCAGAGCTCGAGCTCAAAGGGAAAAGTAAAGACCTGAGTGGAGCGGGCGAGATAGTGGATAGCCTGGAGAGGGAATTTGCGGCATTGCAGCGCTATATTCAAGAGAACTTTCTCCAGAACGGGGTTCTGGAAACGCCGCATTCCCGCGAAGGTTTCCTGGACAGGGAAGCCTTGTCCCGCAGTGTGGGGGGCAAGGAGAAAATTGTCAATGAATTGATTGACTATTTTCTCAAGGACGTTCCCCTCCAGATTCAGGCAATGACGCAAGCGCTGGCCGGCGGTGATTTTGTTGTGTTGGGAGGTCTTGCCCATCGCCTTAAAGGGGCTGCGGCCACCATGTGCGCCAATCAGGCAGCCTCATTGGCCGAGCAGATTCAGCTGGCCACCAAAGAGAATGATCTGGTGAAAGTCGATGCTCTTATTAAAGAGCTTCAGGAGCATTTTAACGTTACTCATACTTTGTAGCGTTTGATTTATTTTAGGGTGGGCATGGCAAAACTTGCCCGCTATTGCGGCTAATACAACCAAAAGAGAGAGGGATAACCGATGAAAATTCTGATAGCCGAAGACGATTTTACCTGTCGCCTGATCATCCAGCGACTTCTTGAGCCCTACGCACAATGTGATGTGGTGATCAACGGCAGGGAAGCAGTAGCAGCATTTAACAACGGGATTACGGAAGGAAAGCCCTATGACCTTATTCTCCTCGACGTGATGATGCCCGAAATGGACGGACAGAAAGTGGTCAAAAATATAAGGAAAATTGAAGAAGAGGATTGGGGAATCATCTATCCCAAGGGGGTAAAAATTATCATGACCACATACCTTGATGACACCCATAACATGATGACGGCTTTCAAATCGCTTTGCGACGATTATCTGCCCAAACCTATCACGGAAGAGAAATTGCTTGCCTCCATTCGGGGATTATTCCCGAATTTTGGCATCGGACACTAGCTTTGCAAGAAGTAATTCAGAAAATATCTTGTTGGAGAAGGTATTAACTTATGAAAATATTAATCGCCGAAGACGAACTGGTAAGTCGTAAAAAGCTGGAAAAACTGGTGGAAACGGCAGGACACGAAGCTCTCAGTGCGTCCAACGGAAAAGAGGCCCTCAAAATATGGGAAAGTGCCCAGCCCAGCATAGTCATTACCGACTGGTTCATGCCGGAGATGAACGGACTGGAATTGATTCAGCAGATCCGGCGGCGGCAGGGAAGCCGGTATGTGTACATCATAATGGTAACCGCTCAGGGAGGTACTGATAATGTGGTTGCCGGTATGGAAGCTGGAGCGGACGATTTTATCACCAAACCATTTATCAAGGAAGAGCTATACGTCAGACTGAAGGCCGGCGAGCGGATCATTCATTTTGAATCACGCGATATTGTCATTTTTTCCATGGCCAACCTGGCCGAGTCGCGCGATTCGGAAACAGGTGACCATTTGCACCGCATACGCCGTTATTCGAAAATACTTGCCGAAACCATGTTGCTTGGCGACAATCCACTGCCGGAAATTACCCCGTTTTTTATCGAAAACATTGTGCTTACCAGTCCACTTCACGATATCGGCAAAATCGGTATTCCCGATTACGTGTTGCTCAAAGCCGGCCGACTGGATGATCGAGAGTTTGAAATCATGAAATCCCATTCGTCCATCGGCTTTGAGGCGCTCAACAAAGCATTGCTTAAATATCCCGCAGCGGACTATCTGCGCATGAGTGCGGAGATTGCCGAGTCTCATCATGAGAAATATGACGGCAGCGGATACCCCCACGGTAAAAAAGGGATGCAAATCCCCCTTTCAGCAAGGATCGTTGCGCTTGCTGACGTTTATGATGCGCTGGTTAGTAAACGCATATACAAGAATGCATTTTCTCATGAAGTCGCAAAATCAATCATTATAGGTGATAAAGGAACGCATTTTGATCCGCTGGTTGTGGAAGCCTTTGAAAAATGCGAACCAGCTTTCTGCCAGATCATTTCAGATACTGATTACAATTGAACAGGGACAGTGTTACTTTACTTCTTCCGGGATGGTTTCCTCTTCTTAGTCGCCAGCCAGGCCTCATGGTCGGCGATCAGCGCCTGCAAGTCGTTATCGTTATTCCTTTTGGCAATATCCAAAGTCCTGGCGTAATCTTTTTTGCCGAGCTTGATCACTTCAATTTCTTTATTTAGAAACTGCTGGATTTCGGAGAGGATCTCTTTCTCCTCGGCACTGCAAAAAGAAAGCGCAATGCCCTTACGGACACCCCGTCCTGTTCGGCCCACTCGGTGGACATAGTTTTCTACCTTGTCGGGCAAATCATAGTTGATTACATAGTTAACATCCGGAATGTCAATGCCGCGCGCACTGACGTCTGTGGCAATGAGGATTTGGCATTTCCCCTCTTTGAAATTTCTCATCGCCTCGGATCTTTCCGATTGATCCTTCTCGCCGTGGATCGTGATGGAGGGAATAGAGACGCGCTCCATGGCTTTGGCCACCCGCTCGGCGCGGACACGGGTGCGGACAAAGATGATGATTTTACTTTCAGGATTTTCCTTGATGAAGCTCTCCAGAAAAAACCGCTTATCATCCATCTCGACAAACATGACGGCGTGTGAGACATTTGCGGACACCGGATCATCGGGGGATATTTGAATACGGATGGCTGTGCTTTTAACCTGGGAGAAAGCCAGTTTTTTAATTTCAGGATTGATGGTTGCTGAAAAGAAAAGGGTTTGATGCCTGCGGGTCAGCATTTTTTTTACATACTGAATGTCTTTGATGAAACCCAGATCCAGCATATGGTCGGCTTCATCCAGAACCAGCGTATCAACGTGCTCCAGATTAATGTGACCCTGATGGATGAGATCAAACATTCGTCCCGGTGTGGTAATCAAAATATCGATGCCTTCCTGCAGTTTCTGGAGCTGTGCTTCCTGCTCGACACCGCCAATGAGGGCAAACGTGTTAACCTTGGTATGTTTGGCGATGCTGGTAAAGACATCCCCGATCTGCATGGCCAGTTCACGGGTCGGCACCATGACCAGGCCTTTGATGCCTGCATCGCGTTTGCTGTTTTTTCCCCGATGGATTTTATCGATTAGAGGAATGGCGAATGCCGCTGTTTTACCTGTTCCCGTCTGGGCGATCGCCAGGACGTCTTCTCCCTTCAGGATGGACGGGATGGATTTAAACTGGATATCCGTCGGCCTCTTAAAACCCAGTTGGGCCAGGTTCTTTTTTATGGCTTCGGAGATATGATATTTTTCAAACTTCATGGCACCTCGATATACTGTCAATGGGGATGTTAAATACAGTTGAAGCCGGATCAAATATTCCGGGAACATAAAATCTGCTTAAGCCTTTTATTTGTTCTTTGAATAAAACATTGCTTGTTCCCGGTTGGACTATATTTTTATTAGGTCTTGTCTGTCAAGGGAAAGCTGAACCTGAATGCCTTTCCCTTGTTGATGGTACTCCCTACAAACAAAGTTTTTGCACTTGTTCCATGACTTTCAGAGACTTCACTTCATGGCTCAATACATGAGAAATGAAGCCTACAAGAATATTGCGGGATTCCTTGGCCAGTGAATCGGATAAAGCGATTAGTTTGATTTTATCAATGTCCATATCTTTGCCTAGGAGCAATGTTCGAACAGTTCCGGCAGAAATTGATTGATCATAGCGCTGGGGCTTGGCGCAGTCTGCACATTTAATCCCGCCTTCGGTGGCATAGAAATAATAGGCCAGGCCATTGGTAACGGGTGTTTTACACATGATACAGTGGTCTAACGCCGGTTCAAATCCGGCTAATTTCAATAGCCGCATTTCAAAAAACCGCACTACGGCGTCCGATGCTTTTTCGGTGCCAAGCAGTGTTAAAAAAGTTTGCAGGAGCTCAAATATTTTATCATTCTTTTTCCCTTCCGGGCTGAAATGGTCGGTAAGATCGATGAAATATGAGGCGATCAAAGTTTTTCCCAAATCCCGGCGGACGGCGTCATAATGGTCGATGATTTCGCAGGATTCGATAAAAGCAAGCATATCGCGGCTTTTACGGGTAAAGATAATATTGGTCAGGGAAAAGGGTTCAAAGACATTGGCAAATCTTTTTTTGCTGCGTTTGGCGCCTTTGGCTATTCCTTTGAGTTTGCCGAAATCATTACTGTAAAAGGTAACAATAAGATCTGATTCTCCATAACTAAATGAACGGAGCACAAACCCGGTAGTTTTATGGCTTTCCCTGGCACTCATAAATTAAGTCTGGGATCGGCATACTTAATCTCTCCGCCGACGATCGTCAAAATAGCCTTTCCTTGCATCTCCCAACCTTGAAAGGGAGAGTTTTTGCCTTTGGAATAAAATGTATGGACATCAACAGTCCACGGCAATTGAAGGTCAATTACCGTGATGTCGGCATCTGCTCCCGTCTCCAGATTGCCTTTGGGCAAGTTCAGGATTCGTGCGGGATTGAGGCTCATTTTAGCTATCAGCTCCGGCAAGGTGAGCACACCTTCTCGCACCAGCCTCAAACTTAAACCGAGCGATGTCTCCAGTCCGCTGATACCGTTGGCAGCGTATTCAAATTCCAGTTCCTTATCCGTGCGGGCATGCGGTGCATGGTCGGTGACAATGGCATCCAGAGTTCCATCGGCCAATCCTTCATTGATAGCAGCAATGTCGGCGGCGCTGCGTAGTGGCGGATTGACTTTTAAACTGGTGTTGTACGTCTGGAGTGCTTCATCGGTCAGAGTGAAATAGTGTGGTGCAGTTTCCGCGGTTATTTTCAGACCTCTTTTTTTGGCTGCGCGAATCAGGCGCACAGATCCTTCGGTGCTGACATGGGCGATGTGCACAGAGGTTTTAGTGAATTCGGCAATTAAAATATCGCGGGCAATCATTGCTTCTTCGGCAATAACGGGAATGCCGCGCAGTCCCAGTATTGTGGAATAATAGCCTTCGTTCATCTGGCCGCCGGCGGAAAGATTCGTGTCTTCGCAATGCGAAATAACAGGCAGGCTAAGCGACCAAGCATATTCCATCGCATGCCGCATCAGTGCTGCATCCATAACCGGTTTGCCGTCGTCGGAAAATGCGATTGCACCCGCTTCTTTCATGTCCCAGAATTCCGCAAGCTTAATGCCGGCGGAATCCTTGCTGATGGCGCCGATCGGATAAACATTAGCCATGTCTGCTTCCAGAGCTTTTCTTTTAATGAATTCAGTGATCGAACGGTTGTCATTGATGGGATCAGTGTTCGGCATACAGGCAATGGAGGTAAAACCTCCGGCCACGGCTGCTTTCGCTCCGGAAGCCACTGTTTCTTTGTATTCTTGGCCGGGTTCGCGCAGGTGGGTATGCATATCGATTAAACCGGGAGTCAGCACCATCCCTGACAGGTCAATAACTTTGGTTTTTGCTGAGTCTTTGGATTTTACCGATTTGAGAAGATCAACGCCTGTTTGGCAGATCTTCCCGTCTGCAAGCATTACGTCCATTATTGCATCTATCTTTTGGCCGGGGTCGATTACCCTGGCACCGGTTAAAAGCATTTTCATTCGTTGCCTCCAGTGAGTAAATAAAGCAGCGCCATGCGTACAGCGACGCCTTTATTCACCTGATCGAGAATTACCGAGCGGGATAAATCGTCGGCGATATCCGGCGATATTTCCACACCCCGGTTGATAGGGCCGGGATGCATGACGATGGCATCTGGCCTCGCCAGTTTGATATTGCGGCTGTTCAGACAGTAATGTTGAGAATATTCCCTAAGAGACGGGAAAATATTTTGCTTTTCGCGTTCGAGCTGAATACGCAGCATCATCACAACGTCAGCGTCAACAATGGCATCTTCCAGTTTTGTAAAAGCCTGAACGCCCATTTGTTCGATGCCGCGGGGCAGCATTGTCGCCGGACCCGCCAGAACAACCTGGGCACCCATTTTGGCTAAGCCGTAGATATTGGAGCGGGCAACGCGGCTGTGCGCGATATCACCGACAATGGCAACCTTCAGTCCGGTGAGCGTTCCTTTCTTTTCTTTAATCGTCATCATGTCGAGGAGCGCCTGCGTAGGATGCTCGTGAGCGCCGTCACCGGCATTAATAATGGATTGTTTAACCAGAGTTGCCAGAAGGTGCGGGGCGCCGGCGGCGCTGTGGCGGATGACGATGACATCAGGATTCATGGCTTCCAGATTGCGCGCCGTATCGATTAGTGTTTCTCCTTTGACAACGGAGCTGGTGGAAGCGGAGATATTAATAGTATCGGCACTGAGTCGTTTACCGGCGATTTCAAAAGATGTCCTTGTGCGAGTACTGGCTTCAAAAAACAGGTTGATGATGGTTTTGCCGCGCAATGTCGGTACTTTTTTAATTTCGCGGGTCGAAATTTCCAGAAAGGATTCGGCTGTTTCCAAAATAACGTTTATTTCGTCAACGGAAAGATCCTTAATGCCGAGAATATCTTTGCGATCAAATTTCATAAGCATGCCTTAAAATATTAAATTTAAGTTCCCTCTTCGATAATAACTTCATCCACACCGGTTTTTTCCACCAGATTAACAGTGACGGCTTCCCAGAGGGAAGAGGGTAGATTCTTTCCGACAAAATCAGCTCTAATCGGAAGTTCGCGGTGGCCGCGGTCGATTAAAACCGCCAATTGGATCATTTTAGGGCGGCCGAAATCGATCAGGGCATCCATTGCGGCACGGATCGTCCGGCCGGTAAAAAGAACGTCGTCAACCAGGACAACTTTTTTATCATCGAGAGAAAAAAGAATTTTTGTTTTTCCCAGACTCGGTTTCTTTTTAGATATAGAAATGTCATCACGGTAGAGGGTGATATCTAAAACACCCAGCGGGATTTCTTCTCCTTCAATACTGGAGATTTTCTTCTTCAGTCTTTCCGCAAGATAAACACCGCCAGTTCGAATACCGACTAAGACAAGATTGCTTATCCCCTTATTTTTTTCCAGAATTTCGTAAGCAATCCGCGTCAGGGATCGGTCGATAACTTCTTTGTCCATAACTACTTTCATGTTTTTGTTTTCCGCCATAAAGAGTTCCCCCGGTCTCAAAAGGATAAAGGGCACAAAAAAAGCCTTTCCCTCATAACGGAGAAAGGCTATATGCTTGCAGAAGTTTTTTCATCATCAGTTCCTTTTTCAATCTCACCGGATTAATTTAAAAGGTGTAAATTCGAGGCTTTCATACAACGAAGCAACGGTAGTGTCAAGGTAAAAAGTTAAAAGGTAAAAAAGTCAAAAAAACTTTTGTTTAAAAATAAATGATGATATAGGCCGAATAATGGAGGCCATAAATATGGCAGTAAACCGCGAACCTCAGGTATTTTTGTTTTTAGGTGAGATGCTGGGGAAAAAAATTGTTGAGGAAACAGGTAAGGTAATCGGCCGTGTTTATGATATCACTGCTGAATTTGTCGAGCCTTATCCATTAGTCACCGGTTTGACCCTTGGTTCCGCCCAGAAAAAAAAGCCGCTCTTCCTGCCCTGGAAAAATGTTGTCGGTTTAGATGACGATATAATTGTGGCTGTAGACTCAGCGAGTGAACTGGCTGAGTTGAATTTGCAAGTAAACGAGCTATTATTGCGGGATGATCTATTAGATAAACAGATTGTCGATACCGATGGGGCAAAAGTCCGGCGGGTAAATGACCTCCAGTTCCTGGAAACAAAAAACAGATTGCATCTGGTCCATGTCGATGTCGGATTTCGCGGTTTGAGCCGCAGAATTGGTCTGGATAAAGCGATGGATATTTTATCACTGGGCCTTTTCGATTATCAGTTATCCGATCAGCTTATTTCCTGGAAACTTGTGCAGCCGCTTCTTTCACCTGATCGTTTGCGATTGAGTATAGCTCAGAATAAACTCAACCAAATACACCCCGCTGATCTGGCTGATATTCTTGAAGATCTTGATATCAAACAACGCAATGCCGTTTTCCAGTCTCTCGATGTGGAAACAGCGGCAGAGGCACTCGAAGAAACAGATCCCAAGATTCAGGTAAGCTTAATTAATAATCTCAATTCGGAAGATGCATCTGATATTATAGAAGAAATGTCGCTTTCCGAAGCTGCCGACTTGTTGGGTGATTTGCCTCGGGCTAAAGCAGAAGGTATTTTAAATGAAATGGAACAAGACATTGCCGAGGATGTCAAAGAGCTCTTAGCGCACCCGGAAAGAGAAGCCGGTGGTATGATGACTACGTCTTATTTGAGTTTCCGTCCGCAGATTACGGTCGGTGAGGCAATGGACGTATTGCGCAAAGAAGCAGAAGATGTCGATATGGTCTATTACGTATATATAACCGACGACGAAGAGCGCTTGCTGGGAGTTATAACGCTACGCGATTTGATTCTGGCTGAGTCCGGGACAAGGCTCGAAGAAATTATGGATGAGCGGATTATTTCACTAAAGCTCGATGACAAAGATGATACGATTGCCGAACATTTTGCCAAGTATGCCTTGACCGCTATACCGGTAGTTGATGAAAATGACCGGATGCAGGGTACAATAATATTTAAAAATCTTTTGGATGTGGTGGCTCCGCATTTAGGAAAGTAATGGAAAATATCACACAGCTTTGGAAAAAAATGCTGCAAACCGGCCTCTGGAAACTGGGGATATTTTTTGCATTCATTGGTCCCGGAATTATTACTTCCATGGTTGATAATGACGCCGGCGGTATTACGACATATTCTCTGGCCGGCGCTCAGTATGGATTAAAACTGCTCTGGATACTGATCCCTGTAACCGTTGCTTTAATCGTCATTCAGGAAATGAGCGCCCGGATGGGTGTCGTGTCCGGCAAAGGTCTTTCGGACCTGATTCGGGAGCGCTTTGGCGCCAAGATTACCTTTTACCTCATGATAATTCTTTTTTTGTCTAATATGGGCAACACTGTTTCGGAGTTTGCCGGCATTGCCGCAAGTATGGAAATCTTCGGCGTCAGCAAATATATTTCCGTGCCCGTGGGCGCTTTTTTTGTATGGTGGCTCGTGGTCAAGGGAAATTATAAATCAGTGGAAAAAGCGTTTTTACTGGCCTGTATCTTTTATCTTTCCTATATTATTTCCGGATTTCTGGTGCAACCGAATTGGCCGGAAATCGGAATGGCCACATTTACGCCCACTCTGAAGTTTGACACCGGAATGCTGACGATGGCTATTGGTATTATTGGAACAACCATTGCACCGTGGATGCAGTTTTATTTACAGTCATCAATTGTGGATAAAGGACTGAAAGCCGAAAGTTATAAATATGCCCGGATGGATGTTATCTTTGGCTCGATAACAGTCAATGTAGTAGCGTTTTTTATTATTATGCTCTGTGCGGTTACGCTTTTTCAAAACGGCCTTAAAATTGATACGGCAAAAGATGCGGCGTTGGCGCTGGCTCCACTGGCCGGAGTCTACTGTTCCTGGTTGTTTGCTTTCGGTTTGCTGAATGCTTCGCTTTTCGCGGCCTCGATCCTGCCGCTTTCGACAGCTTATACGATATGTGAAGCATTTGGCTGGGAATCGAGCCTGAATTCTAAGTTTTTGGAGGCACCGCAATTTTACGGACTTTATTCTTTTATGATTTTTCTGGGAGCGGGAATTATTCTGCTACCCAATGTGCCTCTGATTTCCATTATGTATTATTCTCAGGTTATTAATGGACTCCTGTTGCCCTTTATTTTAATTTTCATGCTGCTTCTGATTAACGATAAACGCATCATGGGGGATTATGTTAATAGCAGGATGATGAACGTTATTTCCTGGGTGACGGTTATTGTTCTCAATGGGCTGTCGGTGACGATGGTCGTATCGGCCTTTTTCTGATAGGCTTAATTCAGTAAATTACCTATGCGTTGCCAGCGGAGGTTATGGTCTTCGCTGTTCCATGACCAGTAAATAATCAAGGCTTTGCCTTCGACATCTTTCAAATCCACAAAACCCCAGTAACGGCTGTCCGCACTTTCATCCCGGTTGTCACCCATCACGAAAAGCGATGCCGCAGGCACAGTAACCGGACCGAAATTATCGCGGGGCTGCATGACGCCGGGGTAGGTGACGCTGTCACTATAAATGCCGTAAGAGTCGGTATATTCTTTACCGTTGAGAAATATTTTTTTGTTTTTAATTTCAATTTTATCACCGGCGACACCGATGACCCGTTTAATAAAATCTTTGGAACGGTCGTTAGGATAAATGAAAACGACGATATCGCCTCTTTGGGGATCGGTAATCGGGATGATGGTTTTTCTGAAATACGGGATTTTTACTCCGTAAATAAATTTATTGACGAGCAGGTGATCACCGACAACCAGTTTGGGCACCATTGAACGGGATGGTATTTTATAGGCCTGCATAATGAATGTTCGGATAAATACGGCGATTAGAATGGCAACAATTATTGCTTCTATATATTCCTGCATCTTTGATTTTGTTTTTATTATTTTTTCAGATTTATCTTTTTGCATATCAATAATCTTTCTATGAATAAATATTGGCTAAGGAAAGAGCAATCATGATCAGAGCTATACATCCCTTAACCATCTTTCCTCCAATCATAATAATAATGTCACGGTTAGATGCCTTAAAAGGAGTCTGCAGGTTTGATTGCCGGACAAATTCCGCAAGCAGAATTCCGGCAAAACATCCTAAAAAAAAACCTCCAAAAGTACCCAACCCCAATAAAAACGGGGTTAAAATAAATGAACCGGCTATCGCACCGATTGCCGATGCCCAAAATAATTTTTTTGAAGGCATGGGCACCAGTGCGCCGGATATCCCCAGGAAGAAATCAATCATTTCGGCTATTATAGAAAAAAACAGAAGAAATAATATGATTTTGAAACCGATTCGGTCAAAACCGGTAACGGCGGCATAGGCCAGGACATCGGCAAAAATGACTGCCGTTCCCGGCAAACCAAGCAAAGATAAATAAACGCCGATAAACAATATAAAAATAAAAACAGCAAAGCCAACTGCGGCGAAAGTTGACAATTTATTTATTCCTCTTCAATTGGGAAATCTGCATATTTTCAAAAAGCAGCACAATCGGGCAGGAAATGAAGACGGAAGAATAAGTTCCGAATACGACACCGACCAGCAGAGCAAGAGCAAAATCGTGGATGACTGCTCCGCCGAAAAAGAACAGAGCCAAAACCGTGAGAAAAACTGTCAACGAGGTTAAAATAGTTCGACTGAGGGTTTGGTTAACGCTCAAATTGATGATGTCGGCCAGCTTTTGCTTGGGATTGAGCTTGACATTTTCCCGGATTCTATCGAGCACAACGATAGTATCATTAATCGAAAAACCGATGATAAAGAATATAGCCGCCAGAATCGTTATGGTAAATTCCATATTCAAAATAGAAACCGTGCCGATAATGATAATAACGTCATGAATCAGAGCGATAATTCCTCCCAATCCGTAGCGGAACTCAAAACGCCAACCAACATAAATTAGCATGGCCAGCCAGGAAAGAATAACCGCTAAAATTGCTTTTCGCTGGAAATCTGCCCCAACCTTAGAGCCAACGACTTCCACGCGCCGAATTTCGAAGTCCTTATTGAAAGCCGTAGTCAAGGGCTGCACCACGTTGGTGGCCAGAATCGTTTGATCGGAGAAAGACTCATGCGTGCGAATCAGGAATTCTTTTTCACCGAACTGCTGAATGATGCTGCTTTCCAGCTTCGTCGATTTCAGTGCTGATCGAATCTGGTCAGCAGAAACATCCTTCTGAAATTTAATCTGTATTATCGAACCGCCCGCGAAATCAATACCGAGGTTTAGACCTCGGTGAAGGATAACCGACCCAATGCTGATGATTGCGACAATGGTCGAGAAAATAATGGCGTACTTCATCTTCCCGACAAAATCTAAGTGAATACCTGGTTTTATAAACTCCATACTATATCTCCTGACTGCGCATGTATTTTAGATGCTCAATTTCTTGATGTTATAATTCCCGGTAACATAATCGAAAATCACCCTTGTTACAAAAACGGCGGTAAAAAGACTGGCCAGAAGACCAATGATCGTTGTTACCGCGAACCCTTTAATCGGACCGGTGCCGAAAATGATCAGGAAAATGGCAGATACGATACCCGTTATATGCGTATCAATAATTGTGATAAAAGCTCTGTTATAGCCCGTGTCAAGAGCCAGTCGGATGGTTTTTCCCGTTCGCAGTTCTTCACGGATTCTTTCAAAGATCAGGATATTCGCATCAACCGCGACGCCGATTGTGAGGAGCATGCCGGCGATGCCCGGCAATGTAAGGGTTGCCCGGAAGGCCGCAAGAACTGCCAGAACCAGGAAGATGTTAATGATGACGGCAAGGTCGGCAACAGCGCCGGAAAGCCGGTAATAAACTACCATAAATATAATAACCAGAAGTGAACCTATTAATGTTGCCATGATGCCCTGTTTAATCGAATCGCTGCCCAGAGAAGGGCCGACAGTTCTTTCTTCCAGAATGTTTACCGGTGCGGGCAGGGCGCCGGCACGCAGGACAATAGCTAAATCGCGCGCTTCGTCCATGGTAAAACTGCCGGTAATCTGCGCCTGGCCGCCGGAGATTCGCTCCTGGATGACCGGTGCGCTATGGACAACACCGTCCAGAACAATGGCCAGACGTTTGCGCACATTATCGCCGGTGATCCGGTCAAAATCAGCTGCGCCCTGCGAATTAAATTTTATGGAAATGTTTGGTTCGCCAAAACGGTCGGAAATTTGCACTTTAGCCGTTTCCAGAGAAGCTCCGGTCATCAGCGCCTTGCTTTTCAGTAAATAAGGTTGGGAGCCTTTCTGCCCGGTCGACTTGTCGGTGCGCGAACCGTATGCAATAACTGATCCTTCCGGAATATTGCCCTTCAGGGCTTCATCCAGAGAGCCTTCGTCATCGACTATTTTAAACTCCAGCAGGGCGGTTTTTCCAATAAGGTTTTTAGCCCTTTCCGGGTCTTTAATACCCGGCAACTGAATCAGGATACGGTTGTCTCCTTCCGGAATTATTTCCGGCTCGGCAATGCCGAATTGATCAACGCGGTTGCGAATTGTTTCCAGACTGTGTTCAATCGTCAGCTTTTTGAGATCAACAGCTCTTTTATCTTTTATTTTTAAACCGACCAGCACTCCGCCCTCACGCGGTGTCGATGAGGCAATTTCTAAATCAGAATATTGTTCATTCAATATTTTCTCCAAAGTAGCCTTGCCCGAGCCTTCAGTCAATTCCAGAGAAATGGTTGCGCCGGTTGCCCGTTCGATTTTCCGGAAGCGGACTTTACTTTCCATTAATGATTCTTTGAGATCGACGGACATTCTTTCAGCCATGGATTCCAAAGCCTTATCGGCGTCAACTTCCAGAACCAGATGCATTCCGCCTTGCAAATCAAGTCCCAGATGAATTTTTTCCTTGGGGAAATAGTCATTCCAGGGAGAAGGAATCTGGGTGATGAACGTCGGTACTAAAAAGTAAAGCGCTACGAGACAAGCAGCCACCGTAATCGCTATCCTGATTTTTAAAGATTTGATCATGAAATTGCCCCTTTCTAAGTTATTCCTTTGGCGCCGGTGCTCCTGCTTTCTGGGTTATTGAGCCAATAGCACTGCGGGAGACTTTGATCCGTACTTTGTCGGCAATTTCCAATGTGATTACAGCATCGGCCAAACCGCTCACCTTGCCGTAAATTCCGCCGGTTGTAATTACAGTGTCTCCATAAGCAAGGTTATCCAGCATGGCTTTCAATTCTTTTTGTTTTTTCTGCTGTGGCCGAATCATGAGAAAATAAAAAATCACGAAAATGACCACCATCGTAATGATGAATCCCCAATCGCCGCCACCGGATGCGCCAGTTGCGCCCGGCATACTGCCCATTGCGTATGCTAAAGATGTCAAGTTAAATTCCTCCTTCTTTCTTCAAGAATGTATTTT
>CAIVQG010000071.1 GCA_903907985.1 uncultured delta proteobacterium | reverse complement strand
TTATGTAGGATTCTATTTGTTTCCAGTAGCCATTATCATCACGGATCTTTTTGCAAGAAGAACAGATAGGAAGAAGTCCGCTCAATTTTTTGATATCGGAAATCGCTTTTTGAAGTTCTGAAATCAGCCTCTCACGCTCATTCTCCGCCTGCCTGCGCTCGGTGATATCATGGGCACACTGGATAGCACCGATGACATCTCCATTTGCAGCGCGGATCCTGGTGGCCTGGATTGCCATAATACGCTCTCTTCCTTCAATCCATATGGATCCCGTTGTTTCAAAGGCCTCAGGGTGGATAACGCTCCTTCGCAAACCCTTGTCAGCATAGCGTTTAATGATCTCTTCATCGGGCAGCTCCAGAACCAGCTCCGCCAGGGTCGGCCGGACTTTGCCGTTGAAAAGCGGACTCAGGTTAAGAGTCTTTCCCAGAACATTTTTTTTGGAGATTCCTGTAAAGAACTCGTTGACCATATTCCATACTGTGACTCGGCGATTAGGATCGATGACAAAGGAACTGACCGGACTTCCGTCCAAGATGGATGAAATCTTCTGATGCTCTTCAGACTGGACTCTTTCCATTGATTTGCGTTCGGTGATATCCGATGCTACGCTGAGTAGAACATCCTTCCCTCCCCATTGGGCAGCTTTCACAAAAACCTCCATGGGGAAGCAGGTTCCGTCTTTCCGGATATGCTCGACCTCAAATCGGGCCTCACCGGTCTCCAGAATAATTTTCATGCGCTCCTCAATCAGGGCCGCACTTGCCGGCACGTCAATCTCGTGAAGTTTGCGAGCAAGGAATTCTTCTTTGGAATAGCCGTGCATTTCAAATGTCTTCTGGTTGGCGTATAGAAAATTGCCCTGCAAATCGTGTACGGTGATCGAGAGGGGCGAAATATCGCTAAGGTCAGCAAGGATACGGATATTCTCCTCTGCCCGTTTGCGGTCGGTGATGTCTCTTATAATGTAAACAATTCCTGTAGACTCTCCGTCGGTATTTCTGATAATTTCAGCATTTGCTTCGCAGAAGAACTCAGTGCCGTCCTTTCTTAGCATTAAATATTCAGCAGCACCTGTATAATTCCCATTAAGCATTTTGCCAATCAAACTTATAGCTTTAGTTTGGTCAGAAGGATGTACAAATTCCAAAATGTTTCTGCCTTTTAATTCATTAATCGAAGCATATCCAAACATGGAGATTGTGTTAGGAGAAACATATTGTATGCTACCTTCAATAGAAGAAATCGCTAGGCCGTCAGGAATTGCATTGATTATAGATTGTAGCTTCTGCTCACTATCCCGCAGCGTCTGCTCTGTCTGCTTTCGCTCGGTGATGTCGGTCGCAGTGGTAAGGTTCAAGATTACTTTGCCGGTTTCATCTTTTATTGGATTCGCTTTTGCTATGAAATACAATATTTTATCAGGTAAAGGCACAGCCTTTTCTGACGACTGGGTTACGCCTGTTTCAAACACTCTTTTGTTAGCTGCTTGCCAGTAATCCGCATGCTCTTTGGTGTAAACATCCCAGAAAGTTTTTCCAATAAAATAATCAGGCGTTTTACCGAAAGTCAACGCGAATACATTATTGGTAAATTGGTACTCTCCATTTTCATTCACACAGAAAACAACATCACTCGAATTTTCGATAAGCGAACGGTATTTTAATTCGCTTTCCCGTAATGTCTCTTCCGCCTGCTTGAGTTCGGTGATGTCCAGAAGTGATGCTACACTCCTTTTAGTGCCGGGAATCATATCAATAGTTAGAAAGATATTCTTAATGTGACCTTTCTTATCCTTGAATCGAAATTCATAGCTTTTAGGGGCAGCGTTGTTATCAATTCTTCTCTGTCTATGACTTGCAATCATTTTTTCAAGGTCTTCTTTAACGACAAAATCTGTCCAGCTTTTTTTGCCCTCCAGTTCTTTTTTTGTATAACCGGATAATTTCTCATATTCGGCATTGGCAAGAGTGATAGTTGTGTTTTCATCTAAGATAACCGTGGCTGTACCTGTATTCTCAAAAATGGTCCGATACCAATTCTCAGATTCTCTAAGAGCCTCCTCCGCATGCTTGCGGTCGGTAATGTCTGTTACCACCGTCAACAGGTGATCTTCACCCGAGAGCGATATCTTTACTGAATTGAACAAGCCATGCCTGAGCTCTCCCCCCTTTGTTCGAATCTGCAGCTCCAGATTGACAACAGATCCTTTCTGACCTAATTCGTTCAGTACGAGCTGCCGCTGCTCAGGAGTAATAAATCCAATTCCCGTTGACGTATTTCCGATCACTTCGCTCTGCTCGAGGCCCATGAGTTTCAGGAATTCCTCGCTGACTTCGATGTACCTTCCATCCTTAACCGTGGTGATGGCTGCGGGAATAGAGTTCTTCAGAAAGGCGGTCGCAAACATATTTTCGCTCTTCTTGAGATTTTCTTCGGCCTGCTTTTGGCCTGTTATGTCTTGAATGGACGTCAGCAAATAGTTTTCATTGTTAATGCTCATCATGATTGCATTGAATAATCCATACTTCAACGCTCCGCCTTTTGTTCTGACTTCCATTTCCAGGTCTTCAATGTAGCCCTTTTTATTTAGTTTATTGTAAAAAACCGCTCTTTGTTCTTCTGTAATAAATCCACATTCTAGCGAAGTATGTCCGATGACTTCATCACGCTTATGTCCGTAAAGTCTGAGAAAAGCATTGCTCACATCAATAAATATGCCTTCTTTCAATGTGGTGATGCTCACGGGAATTGTATTTTGCAGGAACGCTATTGTGAATTTCTCTGATTTTGCTCTTTCTTGTTCGATTTTTTCAAGACGCAGACGATTGAGTTCTTCGATCAGTTGCTTCTTGGTTTTTCTTTCATCTTCCATGGTAAGACCTCTATAAATAGTGGCCCAATAGTATTGCAGTGGAAATACGATAAGTTAGAAAGATTGGAGGGATGATACTTATTGCCTTTTGCGGAAGTCGCCTATCTAAACAAATGTGCTCGTCATGGATTCCCTTAAACATTATCCCACCCGTATGACAACTGAAGTTGATGGAAAATTATGAGAATTAGAACCATTCGTTTATGCGTTCATCAATATCCTACTCTCAAATATCCTAAAGTCAATGTTATTCCGACCCGCGTCAGATGCTTCTTATCACTTCAAATCAGCAACTTTTCATGACTCTGCCGGTGTGTGTAGTTCGGGAAGCTATACGTTTGCTCTGAAGTTTCCTCGGATTTCCACGATACTATTGGACAGGTAAAAAATGGTTAGCTTGGGAGAAAGTTTTGGTCTCTAGATGATTGGCGACACAACTGTACATTAATAAAAATTATATAAAATTTAAGGGGTTAAGCATTGCGCTTAACCCCTTTTGTATTGGCTCCCCAGCGCGGACTCGAACCACGGACATGGTGGTTAACAGCCACCCGCTCTACCGACTGAGCTACTGAGGAACATAAATTTTCAAACAACATCTAAAATGATAAATAATTCTTGTTTCCAACAGCATACGTTGTTTCAGCTATCGGGAAAGTGTCTTTACCTGCAATTGGTGCAAACTGCAAGTTCTTTTAACGGAACTCCGGTTTTTTTGCTGATATATTTTAACTGATCTTCGGGAGCAAAATAGCGGCCGCAAACATCACAAGCCTTCATTTTAAAAGTACGCCCCCAGATTTTTCTTGTCTCTTCAGTTGTTTCCATCTCGATGTGACCTGTTGGACAAATAAATGCACAGGCGCCACAACCTATACAAACAGCAGAATCCTCGTTGAACGGAGTACTAACGGCTTTATCCGCACCGCGGCATGAAAAACCGATGGCACTGACACCGACTATTTCTTCGCACACTCGCACACAGGAACGACAAAGGATACATTTACTCTTATCCTTATCCGCGGCAAATCTCGGCTGCGGCGCAACTCCCAACTGGGCGGCCAGATCCCGAATAACATCCGATTCCGGACAGCGAGCGAGAAGCAGTTGCAGCACAAGACGGCGGACATTCAGCACCCGTTCATTTTTGGTTTCAATGATGATGCCTTCTTCGACCGGATAGAGACAGGAAGTTACGATTTTTGCTCTTTTCCCTTTTTTCGCTTCCACTACACAAAGCCTGCAGGCACCGGACCGGGAAACTGCTTCATGAGCGCAGAGAGTGGGTATATCGATACCGTTAGCACGGGCGGCTTCCAGAACCATTGTGCCTTTTGCTGCTGATATTTTTTTGCCGTCAATAATAAAATTTACCATCTTATATCCTACCTTTATTCAACGGTTATTGCGTTAAATTTGCAGCTTTCCATACAAATGCCGCACTTAATACATTTCTTCTGGTTGATCTTATGCGCCTTTTTCTTTTCTCCGCTAATACACTCCGAAGGACATTTCTTGGCACAAACACCACAGCCCGTACACTTTTTCGCCGCTATTTCATAACGGATAAGCGCACGGCAAACACCGGCCGGGCAATGCTTATGGTTGATATGAGCATCATATTCTTCGCGGAAATATTTGATCGTACTCAAGACAGGGTTAGGAGCACTGCCACCCAGGGCACACAGGGAGCCATCAGCAATTCCCTTGGCCATGGACTCCAGCATTTCCACATCACCGACCTTACCGCGTCCATCACAGATGTCATGGAGAATATCGTTCATGCGGCGAACACCTTCGCGACAGGGTGTACATTTGCCGCAGGATTCAGCAGCCAGAAATTCAATAAAATAACGGGCCAAATCGACCATGCAGGTTTTTTCGTCCATGACAATCATGCCGCCGGAACCCATCATCGAACCTGCTTCCCAGAGAGCATCAAAATCAACGGACAGATCAATCATCTTCGCCGGAATACAACCACCGGAGGGGCCACCGGTCTGGACAGCCTTGAATTTCTTCCCACCAGGAATTCCGCCGCCGATATCATAAATAATGTCTTTCAAGGGAATGCCCATAGGCACTTCGACCAGACCGATATTATTTATTTTGCCAACCAGGGAAAAGACTTTTGTACCAGTGCTGTGCGGAACACCGATCTCGGAAAACCATTTGCCGCTGCGGGCAAGAATCACCGGCACATTGGCCCATGTTTCCACGTTATTTAAATTTGTCGGACGATCCCAGAGACCGTGTTCTACCGTATGAACATATTTGGCGCGGGGCTCACCGGCTTTTCCTTCCAGCGAAGCCATCAAAGCAGTGGATTCACCGCAAACAAAAGCTCCGGCACCTTTACCTATTTTGATGTCAAAATTAAAGTTTGTACCAAAAATATTCTTGCCCAAGAGACCGCAGCTGCGGGCGTCGCTAATCGCCTTGGTTAAATTGGCTACAGCCAGCGGATATTCGTTGCGCACATAAATATAACCTTCCTGCGCACCGATGGCATAAGCACCGATAATCATTCCTTCAATAACACTGTGGGGATCACCTTCCATAACAGAACGATCCATGTAGGCACCGGGATCACCCTCATCACCGTTACAAATTACGTACTTGATGTCTCCCTTGGCTGCAACACAGCTCTGCCATTTTACGCCGGTGGGAAATCCGCCGCCGCCACGTCCCTTCAGACCGGATTTAATCACATCGTCCACAATTGCCGCAGGTGACAGCGAGGTCAGAGCTTTTTGAGCTGCCAGATAGCCGCCACGGGCAATATATTCTTCAATGTTTTCCGGATCAATAATTCCGCAATTTCTCGTCGCAATCTTGACCTGCTTTTCATAAAAGGGAATGTCGTACATCGCTGGTATCTCCCGGAGATACTCCGGCACTGCCCCTTTCAGGTACTGCTTCTTCTCTCTTTTGGCAATGATGTCTTCTTCATCAACCCGGTAAATTGGCTTAATTTTATCGATCGTACCTTTTACGATTTGATCTATAAGCTGCGGTACTTTGTCGGCCGTCATTTTCCCGTAGGAAAGACGTGGTTTGTTTTTTTCGATCACATCAACCAGTGGTTCAATGAAATCCATCCCCATCGAACCGGTCTTGGTTAAAACATAGGGTAGTTTCCTCTTCTTAATTTCGGCAATCAGGGCTTCATAAACTTCACCGGCGCCGGAAGCAATTCCGCTGGTCGCCATACCAACAACTATTTTTACGCTGCTGGGAAAAAGAGATTTTAACCCTTTATCCCCGGTTTTTTTTAAATCATCAAGTGTGCTGATTTTCTTCACTTTCTCACCCCTGTTTTCTATAATTTCTCAATATCCCGGGAATTTCGTTCTGTGTGAGATATGGATGGATATTGCCGCCAATCCGCACAACCGGTGCCAGAGAGCAGCAACCAAGACACCTTACCTCTTCCAGGGTAAACATATTGTCCTTTGTCGTCTGGCCGCATTCAATTTCCAAATCTCTCTGCAGCCTATCCTTTAAATTGAAAGCTCCCTGCACGTGGCAGGCGGTTCCGGCACAAACCTCAACGAGATAACGACCGCGGGGATTCAAACTGAAAGTATTATAAAAAGTCGCTACTTCGTAAATGCGGCTGATGGGAACTTCCAGTTGTTCACCAACAACGGACAAAGCTTCTTTCGGCAGATAATTATATTCTTCCTGAATATCCTGCAATATAGCGATCAAGCCGCTCTTGTCCCGGCCGTGTTTTTTTACTATCTCTTTTGTTTTCGCCTCTGTTGTCGTGGCTTTTTTCATGCTCAAATCACCTCAGAATTCTTCAGAGTTGCCCCTCAATATCAGTCCCATGCCTTCAGGCATTCAACTTTGTTTAATAATTTCCTATACTCACCATCTACCCGGCCCTGAATCATATTAACTTCATCTTCACCCAGATGGCGGTAACGCCCTTGTGATTTGAAATAGTTCTTAATCGGCTGTAATTTTTTGGGCATTTCCGCGGAAAGCTTATATTGGCCGTTTTCCACTTCGTAGAGCGGGAAAATTCCGGTCTCTACTGCCAGACGTCCTAGGGAAATAGCCTGATCGGAAGGACAGCGCCATCCTGTAGGACACACGGTAAAACAGTGGATATATGCAGGCCCTTTTACTTTTTTAGCCTTTTCGACCTTGCGGATAAAATCCAAAGGGAAACTGGGACAAGCCGTGGCCACATAAGGAACATTATGAGCAACCATTATTTCGGCCATATTCTTTTTCCAGGTTTTTTGCCCCATGCTGACTTTACCGGCCGGAGCTGTTGTGGTGGATGCGCCCATTGGCGTCCCGCTGGAGCGCTGAATACCGGTATTCATATAGGCTTCATTATCGAAGCAGACAAAAAGCATATTATGGCCGCGTTCCATTGCTCCCGAAAGAGCCTGCATGCCGATGTCCATTGTTCCGCCATCCCCGGCCATGCCGACGACTTTAACATCGCGATCGGCAATCTTGCCTTTGCGGCGCAGCGCCTTGAGGCCTGCTTCCACACCGGACGCCACGGCAGCTGCATTTTCAAAAGCAACGTGAATCCATGGCACTTCCCAGGCGGTTGTCGGATACATACTGGAAATGATTTCCATACAGCCCGTAGCAGAAGCGATAACCGTATCTTCTCCCAAAGCTTTACACATCAGACGCACAGCCAACACTTCACCGCAACCCTGACAGGCACGATGACCGGAGGATAACAATTCTTTTTTATTGATCAGCCGCGGGGCAAATAAATCAAAATTCTCTACAATATTCATTATTCCCTCACCCCCCAAAATTCATAGGTGTCTGTAATCTTGTTGGCATCTGCCTCGACAACCTTATTGATCATGGAAGCAAAATCGCCAACAGTCACATCTCTGCCACCCAGACCTATAATGCAGTTGTATATCGCCGGCCGCTCTTTCTCATTATAAAGAGCAGCTTTAATTTCCGAACAAACCGGACCACCGGGACCACCAAAGGAAACTGCGCGGTCGGTTACCAGTACTTTTTTCGCACTCGAAAGCACTTCTCGAATTTCAGCAAACGGGAATGGACGCCACAACCGCAGTTTAACCAGACCGACAGCCAGACCTTTTGCCCGTAATTCGTCAATGGCCAGTTCCGCTGTTTCCCCCATGGAACCCATCGTTAGAACAAGGACTTCGGCGCCATCGGCTTTATAAGTTTCTACAGGTTTGTAAGAGCGGCCAAATGTTTTAGCCCATTCATCCCATACGGCCAGAATTGTTTTTTTGGAATTTTTCAGAGCTTCATCTTTCGCCTTCATGATTTCTGTAAAATAGTCCGCCATGGAAAAAGCACCCATCGTTACCGGCTTGCTCGGATGCAGCGTAGCAAAAGGAACTCGCGCCGGCAGAAATTTGTCCACCAATTCCTGATCGGGAAATTCTACCGGCTCCACCATGTGAGTCAGCTGAAAGCCGTCAATATTCACACAGACCGGCAGATTAACGTCCTTATGTTCAGCGATTTTAAAAGCCTGAATGGAGAGATCAATTGCTTCCTGGCCGTTTTCGACAAAAAGTGAAATCCAGCCGGAATCGCGTTGCGGCATGATGTCCGAATGATCATTTAATATATTCAAAGGACCGGAAACAGCCCGGTTGGCAATTCCCATAACTAGCGGCAGACGCATCGCCGAGGCAATGGGTAATATTTCATGCATTAACATCAGGCCCTGTGAACTTGTCGCCGTATAAACACGGGCTCCGGTTCCGGACGCGCCGATAATCGCACTGATTGCCGAATGCTCCGATTCCACTGTAACAAATTCCGCATCGATTTTGCCGTCAGCTACCAGATCGGAGAGATGTTCTCCGATATGCGACTGCGGAGTAATAGGATAAACGGCCGCCATATCAATATTGCACTGTCCGACTGCTTCGGCCACGGCAAGTGCTACTTCCATTCCAACACGTTTTGCCATGCTATCCCTCCTCCACCATTGCTATAGCCCGCGACCAGCA
>CAIVQG010000070.1 GCA_903907985.1 uncultured delta proteobacterium | reverse complement strand
CCAACCTATTATGGTTCACAGAGGCTTGGGACATACTGAAATGAGGGCTCTATCGCCCAGGAAGCACTGAGTCCTCCTGCCTTCCTATGAATAACAAAACCATTATACATTATTCTATATACGAATTCATGGTAGGAGGAAAGATTGATATTTTTCCACCGACAGATCTTTTTCATCGGCCAGATAAAGATTGCCTTCATTTAAAGTACTGCCGACGATAATCGGCACATCATGCTGATGACCGCCCGTGTAAGCCGCCAGCGGATTCTGAGGAAGCACCCAACCGTCAAAGACCGGTGCAAAAAATAGTCCTTCTTCAAATACGCTTGTGTTACAATCAGCTGCCGCTATTATTTCCTGCGCTGATTTAGCGCGCATTGCCGTCATGACATCTTCCGTTTTATCGCAGCACAACTTTGCGGCCAACTGCTCACCCATCTTGGAAACATTGGCCATGTTGCCGTTAAAGACAGGATTTAAATACTCCGAACCGATGATCGGCCCGCCGCTTTCGGCGATTGCCCGATGAAAAAGTCCTGCCGACATTGGGCTGATCATCTGCAGGGAAACGGAGCGTGATCCGGCGGATTGGCCGAAAATTGTCACCCGATCAGGATTACCGCCGAATGCGGCAATATTATTTTGCACCCATTTTAGCGCCGCGATCTGGTCCAGTAAGCCGTAGTTGCCGGAAGTATTATGCACAGATTCGGAGGCGAGTTGTGGATGGACCAAAAACCCCAATGGTCCGAGACGGTAATTGAAAGTCACCACCACCACGCCTTTTTGGGCAAGATTACTGCCGTTGTATTCCGTCTGTGCTGCGGAACCGAAATTAAAGGCGCCGCCGTGAATCCAGACCATGACCGGCAATTTTGCATCAGGTTTTTTTGCCGGTGTCCAGACATTTAGATAGAGGCAGTCCTCGCTAAATTTACCGGCATCTTGCTGCTTGGGCTGCGGACAGGAGCGGCTGAAATCCTTATAGGTTCTCACTTCGGCTCAGGAAGCAACCTCTTGCGGCGGTTTCCAGCGAAGCTCTCCGGTAGGCGGGGCAGTGTAAGGGATGCCTAAAAAAACACTTATGCCATCTTCAACCTTTCCGTCTACCGGGCCGCTGTCGATTTGAATAACGTTTGTTTTTTTCTCATCAGCATAAGCGCCGATGGGTAAAGTGATCAGCAATAAAATAAGTGCAGCCAGTTTTATTGTTTTCAAGCAATCCTCCTATTGGAACACCTCATCCAGCCAGTCGAACAGCTCCTGACTCATGAGGCTGCGGTTTTCCATGATGCAGTGATTTGAGGCACCCTCCTCAACCGGAGTGATCACCATTTTCTTCTTGGCATTCGGCAGAAGTTGGAAACAAAGATCGTTCTGCCTCTTGATCTCGGGGCTCTGATACTCGCCGCTGGCCACCAGGATCAGGGCCGGCATAGCGAGTTTAGCAGGATCGAATCGTAATGCCCGATTGGCCGCGACGAGCCCGGGCAGATCGTTTTTCTCCAGACCGAACCGCCAGGCGATCGCCTCATTCAACCGGACATTGAAGGATGACCAGTTTCGTATGACGTCCGGCGTAACCTTTGCCACATCCATCTTGCTGACACCGGCACCGGCGTCCATCACGGCATTGTTCATGATCACTGCCTTGATGCGATCGTCCTTCTCGGCGGCCATCGGTGCAAACCCTCCACCGCTGCTATAGCCGTATATGGCAAGCCGCTGAGGATCGACATCCGACCGGCTAATGGCATAATCGACAATCGCCTTGATGGGAGCTGCCATATCCGGACGAAAGAACTTCCCTTCCAACGGGAGCAGGCCCTGCCCGGGGATCTCCACGGAGAGAAAGTTGTAGCCACGATCAAAGGTCTGGGGGGCAATATAAAAGAAGTGATCCTCGGCGTATGTTTCCGCACCGCCGATGAAGATCAGTGTTTTGGCAGGCGCTTTCCCAAGGGCTGCCTTGCGGAAATATCCGGGGAGGACCGTACCCTCAAAGGGAATCTCGATGTACTCCAGCTGCGGACTTAGAAGCTTTCCCGCCTTTTTCAGCAGAGTCCGGCTCTTCAGGGCTGTCTCCTTGAATCGGCGATCATCCGAAGGCATCGAGACCAGAGCTGTGTGGTAATAGTAAGAGGCCCGCTGCAACTGGTCCCGGGCACTTACAGTGTGGCCCCCGGCCAGTGATTTCTCGCCCCGGGCCTCGACCAGACGCGCCGTTTTGATCCATTGGGCCTGCCAACTGGCGGCGTCACCATCCTTGATCCTGCTTGCGGTGTAGAAAGCCTCGCCGATTTCACAGCCGTGATTCACCGTGGCGCCAAGGATCAGCGACCCGAAGACATAGTCCATCTTCTCATCCTGGAAGTAAAACCGAAAATAGCCGACGTGCGGGTCAACCGCCTTTTCCGGCGTCCCGGTCACCTCCGGCTTGCTATTGGGGACCTCCTGCTTTTCAGTGGCAAAAACGACGCCGTTTCCCCAATAACCTGTCAGGACAATAAACAACAACATCGTTATGACAGTCATGCAACCTTTCTTCGACATTTCAGATCCCCTTTTGTATATGATAGAAGTTTAGTTCACTGTCTTGCTGGTGAGCTTCCGGGGGGAGCCACAACGACCGGATAAGGCTGCATCTTTCCCGAGTCCAGCACGTATTGATACAGATCCCGATATTTTTGCAGATACAACGTATCGAACTTTGCCGTCCCGATAACCAGTGGATGAGGTTCGCCTGGTTTACGGACGCGAACCGCAGTAAAATCTGACTCCAGAGAATGAACTCCCAAACCGACATCGCATTTGGCAGCCGCAGTAAATGCCTTAAAATATTCGACTGAAGCTTTATACAATCTGGTTTCTTGCTGCGTAGACCACACGCCGGTCCCGCCCATAACACCTGCCATGTGCGTTTTGCCTCCGTCGGTTACAGGAAAGATGAAGGACACGCAGCCCGCGCTGTGACCGGGGGTGGCGACAATCTGGAAGGTCGTCTTGCCCACTTTGATCTTCATTCCATCGGTCAGATAAATGTCAAGTTTTTGCGGCCTTGGATTAATGTAGCCCGCTTCCAGCGGAACAGTCTGTAAGAAATTCCAACCGATTAAACTCATAGCTACTTTAACATTCGGGCAAACATTCTTTTTAAGATATTGGACACCGCCATAATGGTCAAAATGTTCGTGTGATATCAAAATCAGTTTGATCTTAGACGGGTTGAGCCCCAGCTTTTTTATTTCTTTTGTCATGTTCGCAGCATCATCGTCATTAATGCCGCTATCCAGCATAACCAATCCATCGCCCGTATCTATTATGAATACACCTACCGCAGTCGTGCCGACAAAATATACATTATCAAAAAGCTTGATAGGAGCGATAGAAGGATACGGAAGCGTACCAAAAAGCGTTGGGGGCAGTGGATCAGGATCAGGCAGGTTCACAAACATGGCGGCTGCCCCGGGTGTCTTAAGTGCCGCTGCCGCTTCGGTCATGCTTTGGGCCGCCGCGCTGGAGATGCAAACAGCCAGCATAATAAGCAGCGATAAAAACAGGCAGTAAGTTTTTTTCATTATATTCTTTCTCCTTTTCTTTTTGCTCTTACTGGGCTGGAATAGTGATCTGGGCTAACGACTCCTGCTTGCCGTTATCGGCAAGGGTAAAGACGAACAGAATAAAAGATATTGCCTCTTGGAATCCAGATCCCGATCATCAACCCAGAACCAGCGATTGCGATACATAACAGATGCGGAACATCCTGCGGTGATAACCGATTCCAGAGATAAACGACGGCGATCTGCCCCGCATCAACAAAAACACATGCTCAATATAACGCATTTTGACAATATTGTGGAGTATCTGCCATTTCCAGGATTCCGTGAGCATCTCGTTATAGTCTAAACGGTCAAGGGAGATGGAGCCTGTCCCGACCGATGCAAAGTCCGCCAGAATTGCTGCCAGCAGTCCGAGAAAAAATACTTCGTATTGTTTCCTCATAAGACATTTACCTGTATCTATTTAAATACATCGTCCAGCCAGTCGAAGAGCACCTGACTGACAAGACTGCGGTTCTCCATTACACAGTGATTGGTCGCGCCTTCGACAGTCGGTGTGATTACCATTTTCTTCATCGGATTAGGGAAGTTGTCCATACAAACCTTTTGCTGCCGTTTGACTTCCGCGCTCTTATATTCACCTTCGCCGACGATGATTAGAGCCGGAACAGCTATTTTGGCCGTGTCAAAGGTAAATCCTTTATTGGCCGCCGCGAGGCCGGAAGGCTTGTCCATCGGTACGCCCCAGCGCCAGCAGATAGCTTTGACAATGTTCCCGTGAAAAATTGTCCAGGAAGCAATTTCCTTCTTGGTGGCCAGGACTACCGGCATCGTCGAGAAAAGGGGGTAAGCATCAACAACAGCAGAATTCATGGCAATCGCCTTGATGCGCGAGTCATGCATGGCGGCCTGAGGCACGAAACCGCCGCCGCCGCTGTATCCGTAAGCAGCCAGCTTCATGGGGTCAACATCCGGACGACTGAGCACATAATCGACAACAGCCTTCATCGGAACATTCATGTCCGGCCGGAAAGGTTTCCCCTCCATCGGCAGGAGCCCCTGCCCCGGCAGATCTACAGTCAGGAAGTTGTAGCCGCGGTCATAGGTCTGAGGGGCGATATAGAAGAATAGATCCTCGGCAAAAGTCTCGCCGCCACCAATCATAATCAGGGTCTTTGCCGGTTTTGTTCCTGGGGCGGCTTTACGGAAATATCCCGGAAGAACCGTACCTTCGAAAGGAATTTCGATATATTCCAGTGGTGGATCAAATAATTCACCGGCCTTTTTCAGGAGGCTGCGGCTTTTTGCCGCCCTTTCCTTCATGCGCGGATCATCCGGCAATATGGAGAGGAGCGATATCCGGTAGTAGTACGAAGCGCGCTGCAACTGATCGCGTGCGCTCACCTTGTGTCCTGCGGCCAGTGATTTCTCGCCCCGGGCTTCGGCCAGCCGCGCCATTTTGAACCATTCCTCCTGCCAGCTGGCGGCATCCCCGTCCTTTATTTTGGCCGCAGTGTAAAAGGCCTCGCCGATCTCGACACCGTGGTTGACCGTGGAACCAAGAACGAGCGTACCAAAGTTGAAATCCATATCCTTATCTTTAAAGTGGTAGCGAACGCCGGTATCGTGGGCATCGAAGACTTTCTTTTCCTGCGCTGCCACAACTTTTTCTTTCGGTGCGGCCAAGGCATTGCCAAGCTCCGTGTAACCGGCCAAGAAAACGGACACCAAAAACATGACCACAACTATCAAGACTTTCTTCATTTTTTCCCATCTCCTCTTTTTCCCCTGTATTATTAATATGATTGTCAAATAATTTATGTTTTTCTTTCATACTGCATAATGAAAATTAATGCCATGAAATATGCGCAATCGCTTCTCCAGCCTGCCTGAAATGTCGAGGGAGAAGGAGAGTGATTATATTCATTTTATCCATCAAATTATTACAAGAATGAAATTGAATAATATCACAATTTATGCAAAGCTCCCGCAACTTAATAGCTAGGAGGAAAAGACATATGCCAAGCAAGTGGGTTGATGAAAGAGATGCCAAGTTTATCCTGCACGAAGTACTGAATATCGGCGAAACGCTTTTAGGAAAAGCGCCTTTTGCGGATCATGACCCTGATATGGTAAACATGGTCATAGATGCGGCGGCCAAATTTGCCGAAAATGAAATTGCCCCGACCTATCCCGATGAAGTGCATCGAAAACCAATAGAAGCAGTATTCAAAGACGGAAAAGTATATGCACCGGAAGCCTATCACCGGCTATGGAAACTCTACGCCGAGGGCGGCTGGTTCAGTACGGCCGACAGCCCCGAGGTGGGCGGACAGGGTCTTCCCGAAGTAGTCGCTGCTGCCTGTTCCAATATGTTTCTCGCCTGTAACCAGGCTTTTGTCATGTATCCGGCTCTGACCCACGGCGCAGCTAAGCTCGTGGAAAAGTTCTGTTCCGAGGAACTGAAGGCGATTTACTTAAATAAGATGTTTGACGGCACCTGGGGCGGAACAATGTGCCTGACGGAACCCGGCGCCGGTTCCGATGTCGGCGCTCTGAAGTCAACGGCCAAAAGAAATCCGGACGGCACTTATTCCATTACCGGCACAAAGTGTTTCATCTCCTCCGGCGATCATGACTTGGTGGCAAACATCATTCATCCCGTTCTGGCTCGTATCGAAGGAGACCCCAAGGGCACGAAGGGCATCTCCCTGTTTCTCGTCCCCAAGATCAGGGTAAAAGCCGATGGTACTCTGGGTGAACCGAACGACGTCACCACCGGCAATATTGAAAGCAAGATGGGCATTCACGGTAATTCCACCTGTACCCTCAACTTCGGTGAAAACGGCAAATGCATCGGCTATCTCATGGGGCAGGAACAAGAAGGCATGAAGATCATGTTTCACATGATGAATGAGGAGCGGCAGGGTGTCGGGATGATGGGCGTTTCCCTCGCTACGGCAGCATATCGTCATGCCCTGGCCTATACGAAAGAACGCATCCAGGGATCCAACATCATGCAGAAAGATCCGACCGTAACAGTTCCCATCATTCAACACCCGGACGTCCGCCGGATGCTGCTTAAACAGAAATCCATCGTTGAAGGAATCCGTCTCCTTTGCATGTATTGCTATTATTGCATGGATAGACGGAGAGCAGCCGTGACAGAGGAAGAAACAGACAAATGGCAGGGCATAATCGAAATCCTCACGCCTATTGTGAAGGCCTATTGCACCGAAATGGGCATGGTCGTCAACGATCTGGCTGTCCAGAGTTTCGGCGGATATGGTTACTGCCGTGAGTATCCGGTGGAACAGATGATGCGGGATCAGAAGATCAACCTGATCTACGAGGGGACAAATGGCATCCAGGCGCTGGATCTGCTGGGCCGAAAACTGGGTATGAAGAAAGGCCTCTATTTCATGAACCTCATCTCGGAAGTACAAACGAGCCTGGCACAGATAAAGAAGCTGGACATAATGCAGGAAGAAATAGCCATTGTGGAGAACGCCGTTAACGCCATTGTAAAATCAGCCATGGATTTTGCCGGCATGATGAAAACAAATCCCTATGTTCCGCTGATTGCCGCCAGCGACTTCCTCAATTGTGTCGGTGACAGCCTCCTGGGCTGGTATCATATCTGGATGGCATCCATCGCCTCCCGGAAGTTGCCTGAGGCGACAACGGACATGGACAAAGCTTTTTATTCCGGCAAAATAGAAAGCGCCAAGTTCTTCATTAGACGCACAACCGCCCTGGTACCGGCCAAGTGCGAAATACTCAAGAAGAATGACATAAGTGCAATGCAGATATCCGAAGACGCATTCGCCGTATAGAATGTCAATAATTAAATCACCCGTCACCCTCTGTTTTTGATTCTCTTGAAGCAAGAGGGTGACGGGCTTGAGCAAAGCAATCCCCATGAACAGGCCGTTACAGCGAAACTTTGCGCAATTCTCATATTCGTCATACCGGCGAAGGAGATTGTGTCGTAATCCGCTTTTGTGTCATTTCGAAGCGAAGCAAGAAATCTTGTTTTCAATAAATTCACCACTTTAAGATTCCTCACATACGTTCGGAATGACATTTTTTCTAATTGCGACACAGCCTCGAAGGCCGGTATCCAGTATTATCGAGCATTTCCTATAGGGGTAGGAACGATACATTGGTTTGTATCGCCCCTCCCTCCGAACCGGACTGGCGGATTTCCCGCATCCGGCTCTCCAGTTGGTGGTTTTACCTCCGTGAGGACTGGAGCAACAGAGCATGGGCATCCTCAAGACT
>CAIVQG010000069.1 GCA_903907985.1 uncultured delta proteobacterium | reverse complement strand
GCGGGAAGCGGGTGTGCGTAATCTGGAAAGAGAAATTGCCTCTGTTTGCCGGAAAATTGCTAAAGAACTTGTTAGTAACGGCACCAAGAAAAAAATAAGCATTGCTGCTAATTCGATTCCCAAATATCTCGGTGTTCCCAAATTCAGACATGGTGAAACCGAAGGTAAAAATGAAATTGGACTTACTATTGGTTTGGCATGGACGGAAGTTGGCGGCGAGCTTCTGGCAATTGAAGCATCTACGATGGAAGGCACCGGCAAGATGGTTATGACCGGAAAATTGGGCGATGTCATGCAGGAATCAGTTCAGGCTGCGCTAACGTATATCCGGGCGCGTGCTCAACAATTTGGTTTACCTAATAATTTTTATAAAAAAATTGATATTCATGTTCATGTTCCCGAAGGCGCAATACCCAAAGATGGTCCTTCCGCGGGTATTGCTATGGCCACAGCTATCGCTTCTGCTTTAATGAAGAAGAAGGTGAGATCCGATCTAGCCATGACCGGAGAAATAACATTAAGAGGAAGAGTATTGCCGATTGGCGGACTGAAAGAAAAAATTCTTGCTGCCCATCGCGGTAATATAAAAACTGTTATTATCCCCAAAGATAATGAAAAAGATATAGCGGACGTACCGCAGAATGTGCAAAATGCCTTAGAAATAATTTTTGTGGAACACATCGATGAGGTGCTGAAAATAGTTTTTGTTAAAGAAGATGATAACTTTATCGATAGCTGTACTCCCGACATACAGGTAAGTACTCCAGCGGTGAATTGAAAACTATTTATCGCTTGACAAGTAATACCATTATTGCTAGAAGCCTCACAATGTTTTAGGGGATTGCGGGCGGGTAGCTCAGTTGGGAGAGCGCCACGCTTACACCGTGGATGTCACAGGTTCAAGTCCTGTTCCGCCTACCATAAAAGTTAGTTTTAAAAATTTGAATAAAGATTTTTGGGGTCATAGTTAAGTTGGTTATAACGCCGGCCTGTCACGCCGGAGGGCAGGGGTTCAAGTCCCCTTGGCCCCGCCAGAAAACCAAAGGGAGTCAGCTTTTAAAGTGGCTCCCTTTTTTTTGAAGTTTTCCCCAACACAATTGGGATAATCATTGATTGGATAAAGATTTTATTTAGTGCAGGCTGATGAATTTTCATTGACTTGCATTTTTACTGCTAATCTAGTAATTTTATAAAAAGAGGAAAGAATAAACATGGATTATGAAGGAATGATAATTAGACCTCCCAGTGAGGCTTATAGTTTGTTAATACAGGTAACTACCGGTTGTTCTCATAATAAATGCACATTTTGCGGAGCCTATCAGGATAAAAAATTCAAAATCAAATCTTTAGATATCATCAAAAAAGATTTACGTGAAGCGCGCTCTTATGGACACGTGGAAAAAGTTTTTTTATGTGACGGAGATGCGCTGATAATACCTCAGGTCAGACTCGAAGAAATGCTTAAGTTAATTAATGCATACCTGCCGACTGTAAAAAGAATCGGAACTTATGCCAATGCCAAAAGCATATTAAGAAAATCAGTTGATGAACTAAAAACATTAAAAGAATTGGGTTTGAAAATAATATATCTCGGTGTGGAAACGGGTAACGTTGAATTGCTGAAAAAAGTGCAAAAAGGCGTGACTTACGAGCAAATGGTCGAAGCCGCACAAAGGGTAAAACAAGCCGGTATTTTGCTTTCCGTTACTGTTTTGTTGGGATTGGGTGGAATAGAACAAAGTATTGAGCACGCCCTAGATACGGCTAAAATATTAACTGATATAGACCCTGACTTTGCAGGAGCATTGACCGTAATGTTTGTGCCGAATACACAACTTGCTCTTGATTACCAGGCCGGTAGATTTGTTCTGCCTGATAAATTTGGTTTTATAAGGGAATTATATTTGATTGTAGCTAATTCCAATTTTACAAATTGTTATTTTACATCCAATCACGCATCCAATTATTTACCGATAAAGGCATATCTGCCGAGGGAAAAAGATAAAATTTTAAAGATGATCAGTTCAGTAATCGACAAGGAAGATTTAAGCAGGTTGAGGCCGGAATATTTGCGTGCTCTATAAACAAAGGAGAGTTTTTTAATCATGATCAACGGGCAAAAATATTTTTTCTGGCGAAGTCATGATTATATAAAGCAGGAAATCGAAACAATCCTGAGAAAAGCGCAGAAATTCGGTTTAATGGATAAGTCTTCGCAGAAAATGATCGAAAATATTTTAGATTTCACCCATATTTTGGTTCGCGAGATAATGATTCCCCGGACCGAAATTCGGGCAGTAAGCACACAAGCAACAATAGAGGAAATAATCGCCGAAGTAATCGAATCGAGACATACACGAATTCCGGTTTACCGCGATACAATCGATAACATTATCGGAATTTTAAACGTTAAAGATTTGCTTATTTTCTGGACAAAACAAATTACAAAAGAAGACATTTTAACGATCCTGACGAAACCTTATTATATCCCGGAAACAAAAAACACCCATCTACTTTTCCAGGAATTAAAAGAAAATAAAAAGCATATCGCCATTGTGATTGATGAATACGGTGGAACCTCCGGGTTAGTGACTCTGGAAGATTTATTGGAGGAGATCGTCGGTGAAATTCGTGATGAACATGAAACGATTACTGCAGCTGACGGAATATCACCGGCACCTGACGGGTCGTTGGTTATTGACGGCAGAACGGAAATTGAAAAAATTGAGGAATATTTAGATATCGACCTGGAAAAAGGGCGGTATGAAACTCTCAGTGGGTTTATTTTAAATTCGATTAAGAGAATTCCGCTGACCGGAGAAATATTTCAAATAGAAGGGTTAGAAATAATTATTGAAAATGCCGACGAACGGAGCATTAAAAAAGTTAAAATCAGACTAAAAGAGAACCTTAGTGGTCGATAATAACCCCAAAGCAAAAGAACAAGGGATTGAAACTCCTTGCTCAACATTCAAAAAGGCATTGACCCGGAAAGCTATTTTTTTAGCTGTCGCCAGTGGAGTATTGCTTTTTTTATCTTTTCCTAAATATGGCTCCGGCTGGTTGGCTTGGATCGCACTGATTCCGTTATTTCGGGCAATGAAAGAAGTTGTTTCCATCCGTCAGGGTTTGCTTCTTGGTTTTATTGCCGGCCTGGTCTGCCACATAGGGATGATATATTGGATTACCTTTGTTGTAGTTAGTTATGGTTATCTGCCCTTATATACGGGAATTATTTTAATGCTTTTACTGGCTTGTTACTTGAGCCTTTATACAGCAGTATTCGCTGCGGGCATCGTGTTCTTCCGGCCCAAAATTGTTCTGTATATTCTGGCTCCTGTTTTATGGATTTGCCTGGAATATTGTAAGTCACATCTTCTTACTGGATTCCCTTGGGAGAATCTCGGTTATTCTCAGTATTTGAATAATAATCTTATTCAGTTTGCCGATGTTTCGGGTGTTTTTGGTCTGTCGTTTTTAATTGTTCTGGTGAATGCAGCTTTTTTCAAACTATCTACTTATAAATCAAAAAAGAAATTGGTTTTAGCAGGAGTTGTTTTTTTTATTGTTGCCGGAGTATTAATCTACGGTGTCCAGAGATCCCGGCAGATTGATAAGGTTTTGCATAATGCAGCGCAAATTGAAGTCTCATTAATTCAAGGCAATATTGATCAATCTATAAAATGGAATGAAGGTTATCAAAAAGAAACAATTAATATTTATGAACAGCTTTCCCTGCAGAATGCGCCGGCAGTAGGAGGTTTAGTTGTCTGGCCGGAAACTGCGCTGCCCTTTAATTATCAGGATGCCAACAATCTGCAAAAGCAGGTTCGTGATATATCTTTGAAAACAAAAAGCTGGTTTATCTTTGGATCTACAAGCTATGAAAATTCAAAAAACGATACTAATTATTATAACAGCGCTTATCTTTTATCACCGGCTGGTGAAATAACGGGTAAGTATGATAAAGTTCATCTTGTTCCATATGGGGAATATGTGCCATTGCGCAACGTTTTCCCGTTCATTATAAAACTCACTGCGGGCATGGGTGATTTCAGTGCCGGCGCCGGTTATTATCCTTTAACGGTAGATAATAGAAAAATTGGAGTTCTAATATGTTATGAAGGAATATTGCCTTTTGCCGCGAGAACATATAAGAAAGAAGGTGCCGAGTTATTAGTCAATATAACCAACGATGCCTGGTTTGGAGCCACCTCTGCGCCTTTTCAGCATTTCTCTATGGCTGTATTTCGGGCGGTAGAAACCAGGCTTTACCTGGTAAGGGCCGCCAATACGGGGATTTCGGCAATTATTGATCCGCAAGGGCAAATTGTTGCCCAGACGAATATTTTTAAGAAAGCTGCGCTCAAAGAAAATGTTAAATATTCCAATATACAGACAGTCTATGTTAAATATGGAGATATTCTCGTATTTGTCTGCTTTGGATTAGTATTTTTCTTTTTTGTGTTGGTTTTATGGAAAGGGAGGACAAAAAATGACGGTAGAAAACATACAAGAAACGATAAATGATCTCAAGAAGCGCATTTCATACATAGGGGAATGTCTTTGACGTTCCGGAAATGGAATTAAAAATTAAAGATATGGAGATGTTATCTTTAAAAAGTGATTTCTGGGATGATCAGTCCAAGGCCCGGGAAATGTTGCAAAAGAAAACCAAACTTGTCGAGAAGATTAATAATTGGAAAAAATTCAGCAATAATATAAGTGACATCGAGCATCTCCAGACAATAGCGTTGCAAGAAAAAGATGATCAAGTGCTGATCGATTTAAGCGCTGAATTGGATCAATTAGATTCTCTAGTTCGTCAGGATGAATTAAAAATGATGCTCGCCTCGGAGCAGGACCCGATGAATGCGATCATGGCCATTCACGCTGGAGCAGGGGGAACAGAAGCTCAGGACTGGGTGGAAATGTTATTAAGAATGTATTTGCGTTGGGCGGAGAAAAGAGGATTTACAACAAATATTATCGATACGTTGCCCGGTGATGAAGCCGGAATTAAAAGCGTTTCCTTTACTCTGGAAGGAGAATACGCTTATGGCTACGCTAAGGCCGAAATCGGCATTCATCGGTTGGTCCGTATCTCCCCCTTTGACGCCAGCGCCCGCCGTCACACTTCCTTTGCTTCTGTTTTTGTCTATCCGGAAGTTGACGATGATATCGAAATTGAAATTGATGAAAAAGAACTCCGGATCGATACATTCCGCGCCGGTGGTAAAGGCGGCCAGCATGTCAACAAGACCGATTCTGCTGTAAGAATTACCCATTTGCCGACAGGAATTGTCGTACAATGCCAAAACGAACGTTCCCAGCATAAGAATAAGTCAATGGCTATGAAATATTTAAAATCGAGGCTTTACGAGAGGGAATTGCAGCAGAGAAATGACAAAATTAAAGAAGAAAATAAGTTAAAAAAGGATATTGCCTGGGGTAGCCAGATTCGTTCATATGTTTTACACCCTTATAAAATGGTCAAAGATCACCGGACAAATTTAGAAAATGGAAACGCCGGTCGTGTACTCGATGGAGATATCGATGAATTTATTCAAGCTTATCTTATGAATACGGCAGTGAATCAAATACCTTTGTTTTCCGACCACAATTAATAGTAATTATTTTTTTGGGAAAAACGGTAAAGTGTGTTATAAGTCGGCACTCGATCATGTATTAATCAATGCCACGGAAGAGGGTTTTCCCTCTGCATTTCTGAAACTCAATTAAGGAGCCGTTGTTCATGGTAAAAATAAAAAGTTCTATAGTTGTCAGCGTTGTTACCTTTAGTTTATTTTTCATCTTACCTGCATTTTGTAACGCTCAAATTGCCATGGATAAAGTATTTGCCGAAAATACAATCATCAATACCGACAATCAAACAATAACAAAAAGCGATGATAAAAAGACAGCGACAGCGAAAGAAAAAAACGATATCCAAACAGAAAAAAAGGTACATTCTCCTCAGACGCTGAAAGAAGAGCAGGAGGAAGATGAACAGGATATGATGGAAAAAGCGCTGGATTTACTGGAAGTCGCTGATAACTACTGGGAAAAGGGAGATGTTGAAAACACATTAAACATGTTGGATAAAGCGTATGCCTTGCTTCTTGATACCAATGGAGACCCGGCAGTTGCCCGCCAGAAAGATGATTTGCGCCTTTTGATATCTAAACGAATTTTAGCCGCATATTCGTCTAAGCAAACGGTAACAAATGGTAAAGCCAGTGAAATTCCATTGATTATGAACCCTGATGTGGAGAAGGAAATTCGTTCTTTTCAAAACTACGAACGCGATTTTTTTATTTCGTCGTATCAGCGATCTGGAATGTATCGTCCTATTATCCTAAGAGAATTGAAGAAGGCAGGAATACCCGAAGAACTCTCCTGGCTTCCGCTGGTAGAAAGCGGTTTCAAAATACTGGCCTTATCACGGGCCCGTGCACTGGGACTTTGGCAATTTATCCCTTCTACAGGCTATAAATTCGGCTTGAGCCGTGATGAATGGTCAGATGAACGCATGGATGTAGAAAAATCTACAGAAGCCGCAATTGCCTATTTAAAAGAATTACACGGCATGTTCGGAGACTGGCTTACAGTGCTGGCTGCTTATAACTGCGGTGAGGGAAGGGTGCTTCGAGTCATTTCCCGACAACACATAAATTACTTTGACCGGTTCTGGGACCTGTATAGACAATTGCCCAACGAAACAGCCCGTTACGTTCCCCGGTTTCTGGCCACACTCCACATCATCAAAGATCCGAAAAAATATGGAATGGATTTAGGAAAAGATACCGAAAAGCCAATTGCCTACGAATTTGTTAAAGTTAATAAAATCATGAAACTGCAGGATATTGCGGCTAAAATAGAAGCACCTGAAGAAACATTAAATTTGCTTAATTCGGAATTACGCTACAAAATGACGCCGGATAAGGAGTATGATTTAAAAGTTCCGGTTGATTATGTAGCCAAATTCAATTTAGTAGTTGGCGAAATACCGGAAACTGAGAAACCGGGATTTGTTTCCAGTCGTATGGTATCAGCAAAACACAGGGTGAAAAAAGGCGAAACAATTGCTTCCATCGCCAAAAGATATAAAATTTCTCCTTCCACACTTTCATCATATAACAATATCAGCACAAATAAAAAATTGGTTGTCGGACAAAAATTGAGAGTCCCGGTAGTTCAAGTAACCCGCGTTGCTAAAAGCAAGCCGGATACAAAATCAAAGAAAAAAATGAGTTCTTTAGCTGAGACTAAACAGCAATATAAAGTAAAAAAAGGAGATACACTTCTAAATATTGCCAAGCGTTTTGATGTTCCTGTTGCTCAGCTCAAAAGAATAAATAATTTGAAGAGTAATTCTATCCGTGTAGGCCAGTTGTTAAAGCTTTCCAAGGCTGATACAGGTGATGCTTCCGACGAAAAAAGTGATGTCAGCAAAAAACGCAGTTAGCCTTTGTTCAAAGATAGATTGATCAAATAAATACTGATAACGTCTCTTGAATGAAGAGAGACATAAAAGACAGGGAAAATGTAACTGGAGTTGTTTGCAGCTGGTTCTATTAATTCAATAAACCAAATAATTCCTTTTCTTTTTTTCTCATTTTTTTCGCTTCTTCTTGAGTTGTGTTTTCATGGTTGTAATCCAGTAGATGTAAAAGTCCGTGAATGATCAGAAAATTTATTTCCTGTTCAAAAGAAAGATCGACTTTAGATGCATTTGCCTTTGCTGTATCAACAGAAATTACAACATCCCCTAGAATATGCGGATTAATGTTGCCGAATTCTCCCTCCTGTAAAGAGAAAGAAAGAACGTCAGTGGGCTTGTCTTTATTACGATATTGTCTGTTTAATCCTTGAATGGTCTTGTCATCAACAAAGGAAAGGCTTATCTCTTTATCCGCGCAACAGAGGTGTTTTAAAAGCATTGTAACCGTACTGCGTATCTTTCGCTTATCGATCTTAATTTTGGTCTGATTGTTATCAATCTGTATTTTCATTATTTTCTTTTCTGCCATTAGAATCTTTCTGTGTTTGTTCCGGATAATCAATGCGCTGATGAAATATTCCATTGAGTATTCTGGTAAAAGTAGCCGCAATAGTATTCAAATTCTGTAACGTTAACTCGCAATCATCAAGTTGACCGTCAGTATAAATACGTTCAATTCGTTCTCTTACCAGAGAACGAATTCTGGAAGGAGTCGGATTGGAAAGTGTCCGCGACGAAGCTTCCACTACATCTCCCAGCATAACCAGACCGGCTTCTTTGGTCTGCGGTTTGGGACCGGGATAACGAAAATCGCTTTCGGATAAAGAACGGATTGATTCATCTTTATCTTTTTTGGCCTTATCATAAAAATAGCTGACAATACTGGTACCATGGCTTTCGCGGATTATGTCGATAATATTCCGCCCTAATTTTGCCTCCGCTGCCAGTTCGCAGCCATCTTTCACATGAGAAATAATAATCAGGCTGCTCATTTTGGGAGAGAGTTTATCATGTTTATTTTCATTTTTCGGTTGATTTTCAATAAAATAGTGCGGTTTTTTCAGCTTGCCGATATCATGATAATAAGCACTGACTTTAGCCAGGATGGAATTAGCGCCAATAGCTTCACTTGCCGCTTCCACCAGAGAAGCCACAATAATGCTGTGATGATAAGTTCCCGGTGCTTCGATAATCATTTTCTGAAAAACAGGTTGATTGAGATTGGCCAGCTCTAAAAGTTTAATGTCGGTCATAAAGCCAAAAATGCTTTCGAATATAGGTGTAATCCCGGCAACGAATATCCCTGTTAAAATACCTCCGGCAAATCCTGCCAGCAGCCGCCAAAACAAATCATTAAGCGGATTTCCCGATAAAAGGTTTAAACAAATAATTGCCGCCATATTAACTATGCCCAGGAAAACTCCCACCATCAGAAAAGCGGATCGATGGCGGCTGTTGACAATACGATAAGAAGCGGCAACTGAACCTAAAAATGAATATAAAGGATAGATAATTTTTCCATCGTAGAGAAAACCAATCAGGAAAGATGAAAGCACGCCAATAATGAGAGCAACGTTCCGGTTGATCAGGATGGCCATTATCATCGCTCCCATGGCAAATGGTATGGCAAAAAAACAAGACTCGATGGATATAAAGGGGAAAGCGCGGTTTACTGCGCTGGACATGAAAATTCCAATTTTAACGAAGATCATCTCTAAAATAATAATCAAGCCGAATACGATTAGATCAATGTTGGATGCATGGGATGTTTTAAGCCAGTTTCTTGTGCGCCAGAAGTAAAGCACTAGGCAGAGAAATAGTGACATGCAGAATATTCCGATAATAACGGCAATGCCGGAAAATCTATTGTCGCCGGTAGCTTTATAGAACGCATCTAATTTGGATATCTCCCGCGGACTTATTTTTTCTCCTTCTCGAACAATCATTTCATCTCTTTGAACTTGAAAAAATACCGGCTTGACATCTTCCATTGCTGCTGCTTTTTTCTTTTGAGTTGCATCTTTATTGAATGTCAGGTTGGGCTGGGTTACTTTTTTGCATATAGAGAAGATAACGCGCCTTAAATCCTCATCTTCTTTGGCAAATATTATGTTTACTTTTCTCTTCAGTACAGGATCAATCTCTTTTGTGCTTATGACTTGGCGGATATCTCTCAGCTCTCCTTCTGTGTGCGTTTCAGGATTTATCAGAGTAATCCCCTTATTTTTTTCTTCTTTGGTTAAACCGGCATTGGTAATATATCTGTTTTCATAAAAAGAAATAATCAAGCGGTTTAATTTATGATGCAATTCATTAGAATCTTTTTGTTCAAATAGAGTACGAAATTCTTCGGAACTTAAAGGAAGACCAAGATTATCATCAAAAAGTTTTTTTACTCTTTGAATGTCCTTAATATTGATGGAAGCATATTCCACTTGCTTTTCCGGAGGAAGGCTCTGGCGATATTCATGTATGGAATTAAAGCCCTTAAGTAATTTTGCATTGATATTAGAGACCACATTGCTGTCATAATCATAGACTGATTTGATGTTTTCTCCGGCATCAATCTTCTTTTGTTTGGTTGATTCTACGTCTTCCACTAAGAATTCACGGTCTGCTTTAATATCTTTAGAGCTGATCATTCCTATTTTGAATTTCGGTGAAAGCAAGTGAATTTCCGGTGCCAAGATTAAAGATAATATCAGACAAAGACCTATAGCAATAGCCCACCGTTGATAAAGGGGATTATTGAGAACAGGAAAGGAAAGAAGAAGCTTATCCATGAATATTTTAAGGACATTGGAAGCTTTTTTCGTTACAGAATCAATAAAATCCATAAATATTATTATCCGTTGTGATTATTTCTTTTTGCCTTATCCAGAGTGCCGTAGGCTTTAATTATATCTTGGACCAGCGGATGGCGGACAACATCAATCTCCGAAAAATGAACAAAGCGAATGTGGTCAATTTTTCTTAAGATATTTTCCGCTTCAATTAAACCGGATTTTTTTTCCTGAGGCAAGTCGACCTGTGTAATATCTCCCGTGATGACGGCCTTAGAACCATACCCCAATCGTGTTAAAAACATTTTCATCTGTTCAGAAGTCGTGTTTTGTGCCTCATCCAGGATGACGAAAGAATCGTTAAGTGTCCGGCCCCGCATGAAAGCCAGAGGCGCTACTTCGATTAAACCCTTGCCGATTAACGCAGTTGCCCGCTCCATATCAACCATATCATAAAGTGCATCATATAGCGGACGCAAATAAGGATTAACTTTTTCGGCTAAATCACCGGGTAAAAAACCTAGTTTTTCACCTGCTTCGACTGCCGGACGTGCCAGAATGATTCGTTGAACTTTCTTTTCCAGTAAACAGGACACTGCCATTGCCATCGCCAGATATGTTTTTCCCGTACCTGCCGGACCGATGGCGAACACCATGTCATAATTTCTCATGTGTTCGATATAAAGCCGCTGCGCGATGCTCTTGGGTGTTATTATCCTTTTTTTAGAAGATATAAATACAGTATCGAGGAATATCCGGGACAGTTCAAATGTTATATCCTCGGAAAGAATGCGGTGAGCGTAATCAATGTCTGACGAGTGAATATGCCAGCCTTTGTCCATAATAGAATAAAGCTGCTGCAACAAAGTACTTATTTTTTGAGTATTTTTTTCCGGACCGGAAACGGAGATATGATTACCCCAGGCTTTAACCGCAACTGGTTCCAACTTTTCGATAAGTTTTAAATGCTTATCGTTTTCTCCACATAGATTTTTCAGCAAATCGTGGTTTGTAAAGGATAGTTTCTCTACAAATATTTTTTTAGTTGTATGCTTCAAAAAGTTATAGGCCTCTAACTCTAAAAAATATGGTTTACAGTGTATTCTCACCGCGGCAAGATAGCCGGATAAAATCAACGCGGTATTACCATAAATTTAAGCGCAAGTTTCTATCATTGTAACTAGTTCATTGCAATACAATTAATCTTGTAAAAATATATGCGCAAACACTTTAGCATCACCCACAATATTGTCAATCGGGCAGCTTTCATCCGGTTGATGGGCGTTCAGGCTGCTTTTAGACCATACCGCAGCGGGATAACCTTTTCTCCGAAAATAAGAAGCCAGTGTTCCGGCGCCGACGCCGCCGGTAAATGCTTTGCAACCATAGACATCTTGTATAGCATCTTCCAGGGCCAATACAACCGGTGATTCAGGAGAAGTAGGTGGCGGAGATTGTAAGTACATAACCGGAGAAACTTCTATATGCACTTTGAATTTCTTTTCAATTTTGCCGGTTATGTTTTCTATTTCAGCAATAACGTCTTCCAACTTATATTCGGGAAGTACCCGGCAATCCAGATAAAAAATATCTTCACCGGGAATAGTATTGATGTTGCCGACATTGGGTTCTTTTTTTGTTGCCTCGAAAGTACTGGTCTTAGGATCATAGAGGGGATCGACTTTAGGGAATGTTTTTTTGAGTAAAGAGAGCTTTGTAACCAAGTGCGATGCGGCGACAAAAGCATTGTTGCCCAGTTGTGGCTTACTGGCATGGCATTGCTTGCCTTTAGTTTTAAAGGAGAGCCACAACATGCTTTTTTCGGCAATCTCTATCAATGATCCCTGAGAATTTCCCGAATCCGGAATAATAATTAAATCTTCACGGCCAAAGAGTTTATCATTGGCTGCCATCATAGAGTAGAGCCCTTTATGACCTGATGTTTCTTCATCGGCCACAAAACCCAAACCAATGGAGTTAGGAGTAGTCAGTCCTTCATCAAGAATTGCCTTGGCCGCAAAAATTGATGCCACCATATCCTGCTGATTGTCCTCCACGCCGCGACCGAAAATATGGCCGTTTTTCACATAAGCGCTATATGGATCATGGCTCCAGAGTTTTATTTCCCCCGGTGGAACGATATCCAGATGAGTTATGATCCACACAAACTTATATTTATTACTGCCCTCAACGGTGGCCAGAAAATTTGGCCTCGTTTTTGACGTAACCCTTTCATCAGGAGCATCATAGTGCTGGAAGTTATTGAATCCCATTTCGATTAGCCGTTTTTTTAAATAATCAGCTTTCAGCAATTCACCATCTCCGCCGTTTTCGGGCCCGACAGCAGGGATGGCGGTAAGTCCGATCTGCAGATCGATCATGGCTTCACGGTAAGAGTCAATTCTATCAGTAACCCGCTTAAACAAATTTTTATCAATCATATATATCCTTAATCTTCCGGAGTTAATAAAACCGGTTGCCCAATACTAGTTAAGGGTTTGCCGATTTTATTTATATTACCTAAAATCAAAGTATTTCTATTTTTTTTATCCAGATACTTAATAGCAACTTTATGTAAATCGTCCACCCGGATGTTATCAATTTTCTGGCGATATGTCGAAAGATAATCGGCGGGCAAACAGTCGTATTCCCTTTTCATTTGCTGCCAGGCAATTTGTTCCGGTGAAGTAAAAGAAAAAATAAATCCATTATTGATGGATTTTTTAGCCCATTCGATTTCCCCGGCGGTAATGTTATCAGCCTGAATATTTGTCAATACTAAATCGATCAAAGAAATAGTTTTGAAGGTGGATTCGGTTTTAGTAAAGGCATAGGCAGCAAAAACTCCGTGATCGGATCGGGCGCGGTAAAAACTGCCGGCGCTGTAGGCCAGACCTTCGTTATTACGAACTGCGCTGAAGATTCTCGAAGGGAAACCACCGCTGCCTATGATAAAATCAAGAACCGTGAAAGCATAAAATCCAGGATTATTTTTGCCGGGCGACAATTGACCGCTGATGATGGTCGATTGAGGGATATCTTTATCAACATAAAAAAGGCCGGCAGTGGAATTCTGTGGATGTACATTCGGTCGACTGACAGAATTTCCTCGGGATTGCCAATTACCAAAATATTGTTGAATTTTACTTACGGCTTCTTCGCGACCTATCCCTCCGGTTACTGCAAACATAATATTTTGCGGCTGAAAAAAGTTTTCGTGAAATTTGATCAGATCGGCCCTCTCAATATTTTTCAGAGATTTAGCAGAGGCAAATCGACCACGGGGATTATCGCGATAGATCAACCGGTTGAATTCACGAACAGCATACTTCTGGGGATCGTCTTTTAATCTGAGCAGCTCTTCTTTTTTTAATCCTTTGGCCAGAATAAATTTATTTTGCTCAAAGGCCGGTGTAATCAATATTTGCGATAATAAATCAAGTCCCTGATCGATATCTTTATTCAATAAAGAAAAATCGATCTGAGCAGAATCCATAGCCACCGTGATGGAAGGAGAAGCGGCTATGAAATCGAAGAAAGTGTCAATTTCCGTGCTGCTTAATTTTTGCGTTCCTCCTGTTTTCATCACAGAAGCTGTTAATTCGGCAACACCTTCTTTGCCTGCCGGATCAAACATTGTTCCGGTTTTTATCAGGGCATTGATAGTGACTAAAGGCAACTCATGATCTTCCAGAATATACAGAACAATCCCGTTTTCCAGAACTATACGTTCGGCCTCAGGCAAGTTAAATTGCAGTAGTGGATAGCGGAGCTTATCGGGAGCAGGCAAATTTGTGACAGCTGCCGACGGAGATGCTACAATGCTGATGACTATAAACATCACGATGGCCAATTGCAGGTTGAAGCTAAACATTATCCGTTTCATAGGAGTTCAATCTTTCGTTTTATTTAATGTTGCGATTGTGCGGTTATCTTTATTAAAATAAAGGTTAACTGCGTTGGAAATATCGTTTTGCGAAACCTGGTCAATGACATTTAAATAATTGGCAAAATATTTATAATCACCCAGCAGCACTTCATAATAAGATAGAATTGAAGCTATTTCGGTGTTGGAATCCAGACTCTTAATGTATCCCATTCTCAAATGGTTTTTTGCTTTGGTGAGTTCTGCTGCAGATACCTGTTCTGTTTTCATTTTTTCTATTTCCCGGAGAATAACCTCTTCGAGTTGAGAATTAGTATGAGGGAAACGCGGCTGGGCCGATATAACAAAGATATTGGGATATCTTGTTCCCGGAGTGCCATTGGATGCACTGACGCTTTTGGCAATTCCCATTTCCGTTACCAGCAAGTTATATAACCGGCTGGTACGGCCCTTGGTCAGGATTGTTTCGAGAACATCGAGCACATAGTCATCATAAGCCGGTGCTGTCGGTTTGTGATAGCCGACAAGCAACATCGGATTAGCATCAAAGTTTACGGTTACTCTCCTTTCTTCAGTTTGCTTAGGTTCCACTGGGATTACAGAAGGGTCTTCTTTGAGCGCGGGAATGGAGCCAAAATATTTTTCTATCAATTTTATGGTTTCGTCAGGTTTGATATCACCAACAACGGCAATTACAATGCCTTGCGGAGCTTTGTATTTTTGAAATATTTTCTTTACCGAGTTGGGACTCAGATTAATCATGTCTTGAGTCCATCCCAGTATCGGTCTTCGATAGGGATGAATTATATAAGCAGTTAAGAGAAATTGTTCATATATTTTGCCCTGAGGATCGGTTTCCACGCGCTGGCGTCTCTCTTCCATAATTACATCGCGTTCGGTGTAAAATTCCCGAAAGACCGGGTTCATCAAACGATCGGATTCAATCCTGGCCCAGAGCTCAATTTTATTTGTAGGAAGACTGACTTGATAAGTAGTTACATCCTGACCGGTTGAAGCATTCATATCCAAGCCGCCGTTCTCGGTGTAGAGACGGTCGATTTCATTAGGGATAAGATATTTTTTGTGCTGATCTTGCAACTGGTTTAACTTTGCCGCGAGCTTCTTGATGAGCTGCTGATCAGCCTTTTGTCCACGGCGTTTTTCTTTATCCAGGGCATTGCCTGTCTTTTCTATTGACGATAGTATCTTTTTTTCTTGCGAGTAATTTTTGGTTCCGAGAGTTGTGGTTCCCTTGAACATCATGTGTTCCAAAAAATGAGCGGCACCGCTCTCGCCATCAGCTTCATCAACAGCGCCAACAGGGTGCCGGATGTAAAGAGAAACTATTGGGCTTACATGCCTCTCCAGCATGAGGACGGTCAGGCCATTTTTTAGTTTTGTTTTGATAACCTTCTTTTCGAGATCAAATCCATAGGAAGTACCGGCAATATTAAAAAGTAAGAGCAGAGCAATAAATATTTTTAGAAATTTATTCTGAATCATTATTATTTATCTCATTATTTTGTTTTGGAGGAAATATCCGGAAGAATAAATAGATTAAACCGGCGACACAGACCAGAATTAGAAGAGAAGATGAAAAAAAGTACATGACAAATTCTATGGGGTTTTTTAACCGATAGCAACCAATCAATGTATTGATTCCAATGATTAAGAAAAACGAAGAAAGAATTAAAACTGCAATATTTTTAATCCAGATTAGAATCGTCATTATTATTGTCCGAATTCATTTTTCCCGCAGTGATGTTTTTAACTCATTATAAACAGCAACACTAAAATCATTGTTCCGGCAGGGGAGCAATGAGTTATTATGATATAGCGGTTCTCCCTGAATGTCAAAGGGTGATAAAGCAACTGCCTGATCCCACATTTTTGTGCCGGGAATCGGTGAATATTCTGCCAATACCGGTTTTGCGCCGCATTCCCTTACAAAATCAATACTATCCCTGACTTCAGCAGCCTTTTGGCCGGGTAAGCCGCAGAGCAAATATATTCCGATATCATCAGTAGAATAACCGGCACTTTTGAGAAACTTTACAGCACGCTTAAGCTCTTCGTTTTTAACTTTACCGCCGGTTTCCATTTGCTGTTTAAAATCTGATGTTTCGAACCCGAAACGGATAGTTTTAAAACAGGAATTATACAGCAACTGACTTATCTCTTTGTTTATTTCCCGCAAATGCAATCCGTTAGGGCAATGGAAGTTACAGGATAATTTTCTCCTTTCCACTTCCTTAAGCAATGGTATAATCATCTCTGAAGGATCGACCAGCAGGGCATCATCGTAAAAAGTAAAGTTTTTTACTCCGAAATTCATCAGCCAGTATTCAATTTCATCAACAACTTTCAGCGGATCCCGCCGGCGGAATTTATCATTAAAAATATGCGAAGCGCAGTAGCTGCAACTATATGGACAGCCTCGGGATGTGGCAAGCGGTACCTGTTCGATTTTAGCAATTAAATCAAAGGCAGGGTAGGGGAGCGTATCAAGATTATCACTATCCGGTTCGAAAGATGGCTGTTCATTAAATAAATCTGTCATCAGTTGGAGAATTTGTCTTTCCCCACCTCCGCTAATTACATAATCAGCCCCGGAGTAGTTGACAGCATGGTCGTAACATAAAGTAGCGTATTTGCCTCCCATTACAATGGGAGCATGGGGCAGAATCTCTTTAATTATTTTAATTGCCTCGACAACTCCGGGATACCAGTAGGTCATCAGTGAAGTGATTAAAATAATGTCGGCATCCTTATGACAGTTAAGATCGTTACGAAAAATATCCGGCGTTATTCCATAGCGGCAGTAATTTCTGGACATCATTTTTAATGGTTCCGGTTTTACTATAACATGCCGGAAGAATTTGCCGTCACCATAGGCATGGCGTTGAGGTTTTTTACCGATGGTCTTCATGGCGGGATGATAAGGATCAAGGCAGTCAATAAAAGATATTTGATGACTATTGCGGCGCAGTAGAGAGCCGATATATAAAAGTCCCAGAGGTTTTAACCAGAAATCGTATGCAGCAAAATCGTAAATCCAGGGGTTGATCAAAAGAATGTTTTTGCTCATCTCATTTATATTTTTCGCCGTTATGATTGGGTTTGCCATCATCCGATTGGTCGTACTGGGCGATAATATCTTTAAGCTCCATGTCATCATGATCTTCCAGGATTACGTAAGGCAACCCATCACCGTCTTTAAGAGACACTGATGGAATCTTATAGGCATCATCAACCGAGGCCGTATAAACAACATCCTGAACGGCATTGGGGTCAATCAGCGAGGAAATGTAATCTGTTTCTTTGGAAGAATCAGCCCCCATGCCAAAACTTTTATATGGATGATTAAACGAAGTCAGGTTGTTGATAAACTCTTTCTTGTAAAGATCCATAGTAAACATGCCTTCATTCCTGCTGGTGAGCATGGTTGTTTCCAGCTGGGTCAGTTTATTTTCTCGAATGCTGCTCCGTACGGAGGAAGAACCGCGAGTTATCGATAGCATCGGCACGCGAAAACCAGCCTTCTCAACAAAGGTCAGTTGTTGAACGATCAGCCAGGAAAGCGTTGAGGCAAACTGGTAGCGAATAACCTCCTGGTTTTCACCGGAGACACAATTATTGATCCGGTATATGGCATCTTCCGCATCAGTGGCATGCAATGTCCCGAAAACAAGATGCCCGGACTCAGCGGCATTGAGGGTTAGACGGATCGTATCCGGTTCCCTTAATTCCCCGACAAAAATCACGTCGGGGTTTTCGCGCAGCACATCCAGCAGCCCCTGGTTAAATGACGGTACATGAATGCCAACTTCGCGCTGTTCAATAAAGGCTTTTTTGGGCTTAAAACGGTATTCGATCGGGTCTTCAATCGTTATAACATGCACAGGTCTGGTTCGATTGATTTCTTCAATAATAGCAGCAACAGTGGTAGATTTGCCTGATCCCGTGCTTCCGCAGACAAGAACCAGTCCGGACTTAAGATCACGAATCTGATTGAGCGAGGGATGCAGGTTAAGGGAAGTAACATCCGGGATCGTCTCGGGGAGGAGGCGTATGGCCAAGCTTAAGCCCCGTGTGGTATAGAAGGCATTGATCCTCACTCGGACGTGATTGAAAGAAATGGCGTAATCGACAGACCACCTTTTCCGGAGAGTCAGTAACTGGCGTTCACTCAACATCTCCTTGACCATAGTATCAATGTCAGTATGTGACCATTTGACGTTTTTATCGAAATGAATGACGCCGTCACTACGGAAAATCAAGGGAAATCCTCCGGTAATGTGGAGGTCGGAAATTCTCTGCTTGATAGCGGCAAGAATCAAATCTGTAAAACGTTTATTCATATAGGGTGCCTCTTTGTCTGTTTTGCGGAGAATAGGAGAAAAGCTCTTCGGCGTCAAGTAGAAAAGATTGTTTAAATAATCAATATATTCCTGAAACAATCGCTATAAATTTATTTTCAGAGAAATGACTTGAAGAGAGTGAAATTTGTTGCTAACATACAAGAACTTTAAGGCGAGATCGTCAATGCGAGCCGTAATTCAGAGAGTCAGCAGGGCAAGCGTCAAAATCAACAACAAAGAAATCTCCTCGATCAGCGAAGGGATACTTGTATTGTTAGGTATAGAAAAAGAAGACTCAAAATCTGATGCTGATTATATTCTGGATAAAACTATCAATCTACGTATCTTTGAGGACGATCAAAGCAAGATGAATCTGTCTTTGCTTGATGTCAGCGGTGAAATGATGGTGGTTTCACAATTTACTTTATTGGGGGATTGTGCCAAAGGCCGTCGGCCTTCATTTTTTCGGGCGGAAGATCCGGTACTGGCTAATGAACTATATGAATATTTTGTCAGTGAAGGATCCGCAAAAGTAAAAAAGCTGGCTTGTGGGAAATTTCAGGAAATGATGCAGATTGAACTGGTCAATAACGGGCCAGTAACAATATTAATGGACAGTAAAAAGAGTTTTTAAGGGAAAAATGGATAATTGTGACATCAAAATTGACAAAGAAGGAATTTGGTACTATCGCGGGGCGCATATGTTCCGCAAAGAGATATTAAGTGTTTTTTTTGAAAATATCAAAATTGACGCATGTGGAAAATACCTCATAGAATTAGGTGAAGAGGTCTGTTATCTAGATGTAGAAGATACCGCTTTTGTTGTTACGGCAGTTTATAAGACCAGACAGGAAAGCGACACTAAAGATCAGATTGATATTTTGCTGACTGATGATTCACTAGAAAAATTAAATTTAAACACATTATATGTGGGCATTGATAATGTCCTCTATTGCACGGTGAAAAACGGAAAATTCAAAGCCCGGTTTTCCCGGAACAGTTACTATCAATTGGCTCAGTTCATTGAACAGGAAGAAAATTGTTTTTTTATCAGTTTGAACGATGAAAAATATTGTATTGAGCCGATGTTCAACAATAACTATAACATGTAATTTTGTAACCGGCATAAGGGCCACAACGAAATGGTTATAAATGTAATGGTTATTTCATAACGACCACAAACAATAACGTATTGTAATTACGGAGGTAATAATGCTTGACGATGTTGTAAAAGATGCTTTGACTTTTGATGATCTGCTGCTCCTGCCCGCAGATTCCGATATTTTACCGCGGGACGTAGATACATCCACTTTATTAACAAGAAACATCAAGTTGAATATCCCCATTGTTTCCGCTGCAATGGATACTGTTACGGAATCTCGTACGGCCATATGCATGGCTCAGGAAGGGGGCATTGGCATAATTCATCGAAACATGAGCATCGAACGTCAGGCTGTTGAGGTTGATCGTGTTAAAAAATCGGAAAGCGGAATGATCGTTGATCCCATTACTATCGAACCTGATCGCAAGGTTAGCGATGCGTTGGAGTTAATGAATCAATATTCAATATCCGGCGTTCCTGTTGTAAAAAAGGGAAAACTGGTTGGCATTCTGACTAATCGTGATTTACGCTTTGAAGAAAACATGGATCAAACCGTATTTAATGTGATGACCAAAGAAAATCTGGTTACCGTTTCCGTCAATATTTCCCTCGAAGATTCCAAGAAACTCCTGCACAAGCATCGTATCGAAAAATTGCTGGTGGTTGATGATGAATACAGATTAAAAGGTCTCATTACAATTAAAGACATAGAGAAGATTCGAAGGTATCCTAATGCCTGTAAAGATTCTTTTGGTCGCCTGCGCGTAGGTGCTGCCGTCGGCATTATTGACCGGGAACCAAGAATAGAAGCATTATTGGCTGCCGGAGCAGATGTGATTTGCATCGATACATCGCACGGTCATTCCGCCGGAGTCATCAAAGCCATTAAAGCAACAAAAACTACTTTTCCCAAGTGTGAATTAATCGCCGGCAACGTGGCAACTCTTGAAGGAGCCCAAGCCTTGATTGCTGCCGGTATTGATGCCGTAAAAGTCGGTGTCGGACCAGGTTCCATCTGCACCACAAGAATTATCGCCGGAGTAGGTGTTCCGCAAATGTCAGCAATTCGCGATGCCTGCAAAGTTGCTGCTAAACACGGGATTCCGATTATCGCTGATGGCGGCATCAAGTATTCCGGTGATATTGTCAAAGCAATTGGCTGCGGGGCTCATAGTATTATGATTGGCGGCTTGTTTGCCGGTACAGAAGAAAGCCCTGGTGAAACAATATTGTTCCAGGGAAGAAGTTATAAAGTTTACCGTGGTATGGGTTCACTCGAAGCTATGAAGATGGGTAGCCGTGACCGCTATTATCAGGATGATATCGAAGGACCGCTTAAACTGGTTCCTGAAGGAATCGAAGGAAGGGTGCCGTTCCGCGGATCGCTTTCCGCCAGTATTTTGCAGTTAATCGGTGGTTTCAAGGCCGGCATGGGTTATGTCGGTTGCAAAACAATTCCGGAGTTGATGGAAAAAGCACGTTTTGTCCGTATTACGGCCGCGGGTTTAAGAGAAAGTCATGTTCATGATGTCATTATAACTAAAGAAGCACCAAATTACTGGATTGATTGATTGGTTATAATGTATCTTCCTTACCGGCAAGTTACCACTTTCCCCGTGTAAATTGCCGGTAAGGAATAGGATGATTATTTAGAATAATTCTTTATTCTGCCTCCAACATTTTACTCTTAAAGATGTGTAACTAAATATGAAACATTCCGATTTTGTTCATCTTCATGTCCATACTCAATATAGCCTTCTTGACGGAATGATCCGTCTTCATGAACTCTTCAAAAAGGCCAAGGAATTTGCGATGCCGGCGATTGCCATTACTGATCACGGCAATATGTTCGGTGCAATAGATTTTTATAAACAGGCTTATGCCAACGGTATTAAGCCCATCATTGGCTGCGAACTCTACGTCGCACCGCGCAGTCGCTTTGATAAGACAACATCATCTATCGGTGAAGCCACACGTCATTTAGTTGTCCTTGTAAAAAACATGCATGGTTATAAGAACTTAATGAAGTTGACCTCTGCTGCCCATATCGAAGGGTTTTATTACCGTCCCCGTGTGGATAAAGAGTTGCTTAAGCAATGTTCCGAAGGTCTGATCGTGTCCAGCGCCTGTCTGCACGGTGAAATCGCCGCTCATATCGTCCGGGGTAATATGGACGAAGCAAGGAAAGCAGCCCGCGAATATCAGGAAATATTCGGTGAGGACAATTTCTATCTGGAAATCATGGAAAACGGCATTCCCGAGCAGAAGATTGCCAATCAGGGACTTATTGAGCTGAGTAAAGAACTCTCCATCCCGCTGATTGCCACCAACGACTGCCATTACCTCAATGCCGACCATGCCGAGGCTCACAACATCCTTTTGTGCATTCAGACAGGGAAAACCATTGAAGACAACGACCGGATGTCGATGACATCGGATCAGTTTTATGTAAAATCCCCGGCGGAAATGCATGCTCTTTTTGCCGCAACACCGGATGCAATAGCCAATACAGTCAGCATCGCGGAGAGATGCAATCTGACATTTGAATTCGGTAAGTTTTATTTACCCAAATTTGAGGTCAAGAATCCGGAGGAAACTCTGGAAGATTATCTGCAGCGTAAGGCGGTGGAAGGTCTGGAGAAACTTCTGCCGACTATTATGAAGTACCAGAAAGAGGACGAGGCTGCTGTTCGTGAAAAATACAATAAGCGCCTGCATACAGAGCTAGAAATTATTAAAAAAATGGGGTTTTCCGGCTATTTCCTGATCGTTTCGGATTTTATCAAACATGCCAAGCACAATGATGTTCCCGTAGGACCAGGACGTGGTTCCGCTGCGGGTTCTCTTGTGGCCTATGCCATCCGCATTACCGATATTGATCCCCTTCGTTACGGGCTCTTTTTTGAACGATTTCTAAACCCGGACCGTATTAGCATGCCGGATATTGATATTGATTTTTGTCAGGAACGCCGCGGTGAAATCATCAAATACGTAACGGAGAAATACGGCAAGGATAAAGTCACGCAAATTTGCACTTTTGGGAAAATGATGGCCAAAGGTGTAATCCGGGATGTTGGACGGGCACTCAATATTCCTTATGGTGACGCAGATCGTATTGCCAAGCTTGTACCGAATGTTTTGAATATCACACTTGCAGATGCTTTTAAAATGGAGCCCCGGTTTGCCGAGGAACGCAAGAAGAATCCGCAAATTGACAAAATGCTGTCACTTTCAATGGTTCTGGAAGGTCTCAACCGCCACTCATCGATCCATGCCGCCGGTGTAGTAATTTCCGATGCGCCACTGGTCGAAAGAGTCCCTCTGTTCGCACCGAAAGATGATATTGTTTCTCAATACTCGATGAAAGATATTGAGGCAGTCGGACTAACAAAATTTGATTTTCTAGGGCTTAAGACACTGACGGTGATTAAAAATGCCGTCAATTTTACCAAGGAATCCCATAATATTGATATTGACATCAACGATTTGCCACTTGATGATAAAGAAACATATAAACTGTTGATGAAAGGTGAAACTGACGGAGTTTTCCAGTTGGAAAGTTCCGGCATGAAGGACCTTCTGGTAAATTTTAAACCAGATCATATTGAAGATATCATTGCTTTAATTGCGGCATATCGCCCCGGCCCGATGAAAATGATTCCTGATTTTATAGCCCGGAAACATGGGAAACAGCAAATCGCTTATGAACTACCTCAGTTGGAGCCGATTCTGAAAGAAACCTACGGCATCATCCTGTATCAGGAGCAGGTCATGCAAATTGCCAATGTTATTGGCGGCTACACGATGGCCCAAGCCGACACGCTTCGTAAAGTCATGGGCAAAAAGCAGGTTTCGGCGATGGAAAAAGAAAAACCCAAATTTCTCGACGGCGCAAAAAAGCAAAAAATAAATGAAAACAAGGCAAAAACCATTTGGGACCAAATGGAGACATTTGCCGAGTATGGCTTCAATAAGTCTCATAGTGCCGCATATTCCATCATCACGTATCAGACTGCCTATCTAAAAGCGCATTATCCAGTTGCTTTCATGGCCGCGTTGCTCACTTCGGAAAAAGACAACCGCGACAAGATTATTAAGCACATGAATAACTGCAAAGAGATGGGAATTAATGTTCTGCCGCCGGATATTAATGAATCACAAAAAGACTTTAGTATTTCCGGTGAGAATATTCGTTTTGGTCTGGCTGCCGTGAAAAATGTCGGTGAGGCAGCGATAGAATCCATTATCGCCATGCGCCAGGAGGCAAATTTTTCCTCATTTATGGATTTTTTGAACCGTGTTGATTTGCGCAAAGTTAATAGAAGGGTTATTGAAAGTCTGATCAAGTGCGGTTCTTTTGATTCACTTGGTTATTACCGCCGCCAACTCATGGAATGCCTAGACCAATCCATGGAAGAAGCTCAACGCAAACAGAAGGAATTGCAAAGTAATCAATCAAGTTTCTTCGACGATTTGGAAAATTCCGGATCAGCAAAAGAAAATGGGGCTGGGTCATACCAGATTCCCAATCTTCCTGAATGGGATCGCAAGGAACTCCTCTCCATCGAGAAAGAAACCCTTGGTTTTTATATTACCGGCCATCCTTTGCATGGGTTTGCCGACAAATTAAAGTTGGTTGCCAACACAGATTCCAGTACTTTGAGCACAAGACGAGATAAAGATACTATTACTATTGCCGGAGTGATCAGCACACTTAACGAAAGACCTACTAGGCGAAAAGACATAATGTGTAATGTCGTTCTGGAAGATTTGCAGGGTTCGGTAAATATCATTTTCTGGGCGGATACATATAAAAAATATTATGACCTGCTCCATGCGGATGAACCGATTGTCGTTCAGGGAAGTATTGACGTTGGTGACGAATCGCTGAAGATCATTGCTCAGGATGTCATCTCTCTGGCCAAATCACTGGAAAATCCTTATAAGCAAATTCGATTTATGGTCGATTCGAAAAAGATTTCACCAGATGATATTATTTCCTTTTGCAATTCAATGAAAAAATATTCTGGTAAATACGATAGTTATATTCATATTGTTAATGGAAAAAGTGAAACAATTATTTATTTAGGTGAGCAGTTGCGTTTGGATATTAACGACAGATTAAAGCATGAGGCAGATAGTATACTGGGGGAGGGTGCCACAACGTACTGCTGAGGCGATTTAAATTGCTAATATGAAATATGAAGAAAGAACATACAGATCGTTAATTAATAAGGATAAGCTAACGTCATATAATGTAAAAATAGCCGAGAGCGACTTATTTATTAGTTCGGATACCAACCTGGCCGAGTCAGCCCAAAAATCATTATTAAAACATCGGAATTCTTTAGAAATATATATCAAAAATCATCTGGAATTTCGCATGTCACTTCTGCCTCTTCCCGATGACGATTTAGCACCACCAATTATCCGCGATATGCTCACTAAATCAAAAATTTGCGGGGTAGGACCGATGGCTTCGATTGCCGGTGCCGTTGCGGAATTCGTAGGTTATGAACTACTAGGCCAAACGGAAAATCTCATCATCGAAAACGGTGGGGACATCTTCCTTCGGTCGAAAAACAGACTAACCGTCGCTATTTATGCCGGAGAATCTGCTTTAAGCTATAAACTCAATCTTATTGTAAAACCAGAAGAAACGCCGATAGGTATTTGTACCTCATCGGCAACAGTGGGGCCATCTTTAAGCTTCGGGAAAGCCGATGCTGTTTGTGTTATTTCTAAGTCCGCAACACTTTCCGACGCCGCTGCTTCCGCAATAGGCAATAGAGCTAAAAGTAAAAATGACATAAAAACAGCCCTGGATTATGGAATAAAAATTCCTGGCGTGAAGGGAATCATCATCATCTACGGCAACGACATGGGCGCAATAGGGGATATAGAGTTGGCTTAAATTATTACAAAATATGGAAATGTATCTTTATTTAACAGAACTTAAATGGGTGAAAGCTTGGATAAACGGTGGTGAAATGCCAATTTCGCTTGCCAGCACATATCTGTATGATAAAAGAGGAGGCATATTAACTCCAAAAGTGGGTTAAGGCGCCTGATGGTGGTATTGCCAAATTCATTGCAAAATTCTAAGAATAAATATTAGCAAATGTTATCTCAAGTTGACATAACATATCTTATAAGACCTAAAGCAAGTATTATATATTCAAGAAGCGGGTGTCTTAAAACGACAAAACTAGTATATCATCTTGAAATAAGATAAAATATACCAGTCTCCAGTGAAACCTTCAGCCTAATAGCCATCAGTCTTTTTCTAAATTCCATCTTCGGCTAACTGTCTAATTATCTTTTGCTGATGCTCTGATAGTTTTTTGGGAACTTCAATATTGATCTTGACGTATTGATCGCCTTTGACCGCTCCTTTAATTCCGGAAACGCCGTAGCCTTTCATTCTTATTTTTGTGTTGTTTTGAGTGCCTGGAGATATTTTCAATCTCTTAATTGTACCGTCAAGTGTCGGAATATCTATGATAGTGCCCAGCACAGCCTGGGTAAATTTTATATTTTTTTCGATATACAAATCGTTGCCGTCGCGTGAAAAAATTGGATGTGGTAATATATTAATATTTAAGTATAAATCTCCATTAGGCCCGCCATTATAACCGGACAGTCCTTTTCCCGGCAGTCTCAGCTTTTTCCCGGTGCTGATACCGGCAGGAATTTTAACATTGATTTCTTCAATTCTATTTTCGATTTGTAATGAAAGCTTCTTGTCTGCACCTAAAACAGATTCTTCCAGTGATATCGATAAATTATATTCAACATCCTGTCCTTTTTCGTGCATTTGGGCATATTGCTGCCCTCCACCACCCATACCACCGAATAAGCCGGCAAAGGGATCTTCATTATCACGGGAACTAGAACCTCCCCTTCGGCCCGAGCGAAAGGTCGTTGAGCGGCCCCCTCCTCTGGCACCTCCGAACCCAAAACTGCGCAGAATCTCATCTAGGTCAACTCCTCGGAAAATATCCTCCTGAGAATGCTGCTGACGGTACTGGTCTGCGGAACCAAAAGTATCGTATTGCTGACGCTTTTCCGCATCGCTTAAAACGGCGTATGCTTCACTTATTTTTTTAAATTTTTCTTCTGAAGCTACTTTATTATTAGGATTCTTGTCGGGATGCCATTTCACAGCTAATTTCCGGTAAGCTTTTTTAATTTCATCGGCGGATGCCTGCTTAGCTAAACCCAGTATTTGATAATAATCTTCGGACATAACATCACCTAATCCAATGATTTAAAAATATATTATAACATCTAGTATTTAAATGTTTTTGTTGCAGCAATTGCTCAATAATTTAAGCATCTCTTCCCATTTGGAAAGCAGTTAAGTTGACTTTTGCTAACTTCTCAGGAAAAGCCTTTTTAATAACATCTTCCCAAATGGATGCCGTCATATGCAGCAAAGTGGATATTGCACCTAAAAGGACAACATTTGCAGTCTTTATATTACCTGATTGTTTGGCCAATGCCGTCGCATCAATTTCTCTTACCTGTTTATAATTACTCTTTAAAAATGAAATAGCATCTTTCGGATAGGGAACTTCCCCGGAATTAACTGCCGGCGGATATATCTCCTCGGCATTTACTATTATTGTAGCATCTTTAGTTAAATAATTTAGATAGCGGAGTGTTTCCATTTTCTCAAAAGCAACCAGTAAATCAATACTTCCCAGTTTTGCCAGTGGAGAATAGACTTTACTGCCGTAGCGAACGTGGCTGGTTACGCAACCACCGCGTTGTGCCATCCCGTGAACTTCGCTCTTTTTGACATCAAGACCGGCTTCCATCATTGCCATACACATAATATCGCTGGCTCTCAGGATACCCTGACCACCAACACCTGCAAGTAAAATACTTTTTACATCTTTATCCTTCATCAAATTGGCCTCATTAATTAATAAATAGCATTGAATTTGCATACTTGCAGGCACAGGCCGCAACCGTTGCAAAGATTTTCGTCAATGACGGATATCCCTTCCCTTTTGGAACCCTCTATTTTCTCCATTTTTTTCCAGGAAATCGGCGGGCATCCCAGACCAAGACATACTTTACATCCCGTACATTTATCCGGATCAACCTGTAATGGCTTTTGCGGTTGTAATTTTGCCCGCTTGAATAAAACGCATGGCCTTTTGGAAATTACTACTGAAGGACCGTCTTTGGCTAGTTCTTCCTTTATTACAGTTCTGGTATTTTTGAGATCATAGGGATCAACAACTCTTATATTTTGGATACCCAGGGCTGATACTAAAACCTTTAAATCAAGTTGGATTGCTTTTTCTCCCAGGATAGTGTAACCGGTTCCCGGGTGCTCCTGCATACCGGTCATTGCTGTTGTGCTGTTGTCACAAATTATAATTACGGCATTGCTTTTATTATAAGCCATATTTAAAAGAGGTGTAATTCCGGAATGGATAAATGTCGAATCACCAATAACACCGACTATCTTGCCCTTCCCTTTTTCCTTTAAAGCTTTGCTCATGCCATGAGCCATGCCAATACTGGCCCCCATACAGATACAGGAATGCAAACCTTCTAACGGTTTCATATAAGAAAGCGTATAGCATCCTATATCCCCGGTCACAAAAAGTTTAAGTTTGTTTAAAGTATAAAATAGGCCACGGTGCGGACAACCCGGACAAAGATTTGGCGGACGCGGCGGAATACTTTTCGCGGGAATATTCTCTGGCTTGTCCAGTTTATTTATTGCATTCTGGATAATTCCGGGATCAAATTCATTAGTGTATGGGAAAATTTCCTTCCCGATTACTTTTATACCCATTGCCTTTATTTGCTCTTCCAAAAATGGATCTAACTCTTCAATAACATAAATATTTTTAACTTTATCGGCAAAATTGCGAATTAATTTTTCCGGCAATGGATAAACCATGCCCAATTTCAGATAAGAGTAATCCGGAAAAACATCTTTGGCGTAATTATATGGCATTCCAGCCGTGATAATACCAACATCCGGATTGTTAATCTCCATTTTATTTTCGCTGAAACTCTCTGCAAATTCTTTTAAATTCTGCATTCGTTTTTCAACTTCAACACGCCGGATACGGGCATTGGCCGGTACCATAACGAATTTTGCCGAATTATAGGTTATGTTAGTCTTGTCCTGATAAGGCAGAGGATCTTCCAGAGAAACAACGGCCTTGGAATGAGAAACTCTGGTTGTAGAACGTAAAAAAACAGGTGTATCGAATTTTTCGCTGATCTCAAATGCCAGTTTAATGAATTCTTTCGCCTCCTGAGGATCTGCTGGTTCCAGCATCGGAATTTTAGCAAACCTCGCATAGTTGCGATTATCCTGTTCGTTCTGTGAACTATGAAGCGAAGGATCGTCGGCAGTTATGATGACCAATGCTCCATTAGTGCCGGTATAACTAACAGTAAAAAGAGGATCGGCGGCAACATTAACTCCGACATGTTTCATGATAGCAATTGCTTTTTCACCAGCTAAAGCAGCCCCGATAGCCACTTCCAGAGCAACTTTTTCATTGGGCGACCATTCTGCATAAACTCCTTCATACTTTGAATATTCCTCCATAATTTCCGTACTGGGAGTACCTGGATATGCTGCCGCAAATCTGACACCGGCTTCATATACACCACGGGCAATGGCCTCGTTTCCTGACATTAATATCTTCAAATCTTCAGCCTCCAGATTAATTATTTTTCATTAGCTAAGAGTAGCAATCTTACGTTTTATAAAAAGAGTCATGGAAGGATCCGTAGTTTTTTGTAAAGCACTTGAATAATTCTCTAAAGCTTTTTTCTTATCATTCATCTGTTCATATATTCGGGCAATGTTGCGATAGCCAATGGCTTCAAATCCGCTATTATTACTCTTTTGCGCTTGTTCAAAATAACTAAGTGCTGATTTGAAATCCTTCTTATTTTCATAACAGTATCCTAAAGAAGTCAGCACCAAAAATCTGATTCCGGCATTATCTGCAGTTGTTGCAGCAATGTAGCTTTTGTAGGAGGCGATCGCATTATCAATTTCGCCCTGATTATAATAAATGTTCCCCAGGTTATACCACGCTATTTTTGCACTCCAGCTGTGCGGATATTCATTAATCAATTCTTTGAAGATCGGGATACTATCTTTTGCTGCTTGTGGTCTTTCTGTGTTTCTAATCAAATTATCCTGAGCTTTAGTGTATAATCCCAGTGCTGATGTTTGATAATTACTCCAGTAAAAGTAAGTAGCTATCGCAATTACGATTGCTAAACCTATTGCGGTACCAATTACATAAACTCGTGCTTTGTTCTCCATGAAGTAATCGGTAAGTCTTTCAATACTTGATTGAAAAGCATCCGGCCCTTCCAGTTCTTTTTTTGACAATTTTACTGCCATCTTATTCCCCTTTAATATTATATTTAACTTTCAGGTCGAGAAGTATCTGCGGTATTCTGCGCACTTTTCCTTCCTTATTGGTGCAGGCGTGCATGGTATAGCCGGAGGCGTGCTGATGCTTCTTGTGTTCATCCCAGATGGTATAATTAAACTTAACTAGAACTCGTGTAATATATTCTATCGCTGTTTCCACAACCAATAACTGATCGTATTTTGCAGGCAGGAGATAATTGCAATATGCTTCGGTTAAAGGCAGGTTAAACCCATGTTCTTCTACTTCGGTGTAGAGAAGACCCATTTGCCGGAATATTTCAGTACGACCTATTTCAAACCATTTGATGTAGTTCGTATGATAAACTATGCCCATCGCGTCTGTATCCGCATAAATTACTCTTATCTGTGTTAGATTATGAACCAACGAATGCTCTCCAATCCGCAATAAACTTTTCCATAAGCAGATGACCCGGCGAAATTATGTTACCACTTTCTTTCGCTGTCATTTCATTAAAAGATACACCTGATACTTTATTTTCTTCTTTGCACGAAGATAAAACAGCAAAAGGACTCGGATCGCTTGTATGTGTTTTTAAATCCAGTGGCGTAGGATGATCGCTTAAAACCAATATTCTAAAATCACCGAAGGAATTTACATTGTTTAAAATAGTCCCGACAATCTTTTCATCAAAAAATTCAATAGCCTGTATTTTACCTTCCGCATTGCCTTCATGCCCCATTTCATCAGGAGCTTCCAGATGAACAAAAATGAAATCCATAAAATTCAAAGCATCTAATGCCGCTTTAGCTTTACCTTCATAATTTGTGTCAATGTATCCGGTTGCTCCCGGCACACGGATTATTTTTAATCCGGCAATCACTCCAATACCATTGAGTAAATCGACAGCAGAAATCATCCCACCCTGCAATCCGTATTTCTTGGTGAGAGGCGTAATCTGAGGTTTTCTGCCCTGCCCCCAAAGCCAAATGGAATTAGCGGCTTTTTTCCCGTTATGGAGCCTGGCAATATTTATTCTATGGTTTTTTAATATTTCGGCCGCATTTAGCATGACTGAATTAACTTCATCAGCCATATCACCTTGGGGTAAGTACGACGCAATGGATTTCCCTATTATATCATGAGGTGGTATGGTTTGCGGTGAATCTGTTGCGTTACGCCAGACAAACAAATGCCGATAACCAACGCCAGGGTAAAACTGATGTTGAGCTGATCCTAACTGTTTATTTATATCCCTGATAATTTCTCCAGCCTCAGCGGTGGAAATATGACCGGCCGTAAAATCATCCATGAAAGCATCGGCAGTATCTTTTACGCCGATGGAGATTAAATTACAGCGATAAGCAATATCGTTTGGACCAAGATTGATACCCATGCTGGCAGCTTCCAGAGGTCCGCGGCCAGTATAAGTTAGTAAGGGATCATAGCCAAGAACAGATAAATTGGCAACATCACTACCCGGAGTCAAACCGGCAGGAATTGTATCAACAAGACCAATTGTACCGCAAGCGGAAATCTCATCAAGATGAGGAGTGAGAGCGCATTGCAGTGGTGTTTTTCCACCAAGTTTATCTGTGGGATAATCGGCCATCCCGTCGCCAAGCAAAACCACATATTTCATTACTAAATGTTCCTTATATCCTCTCGAGGATGCCAGTAATTATTGAATATCAAAGTAACTCATCCTCTATGCGTACAATAATGGTCTTGTCCAGGACTATGTCTAGTTTATCTATTATCTTCAAAGCCTTGCGTACATTCTTTTCTTTGGCATTATAAGTAGTCATAACTACAGGCACTGAGCCTTCTTCATGTCTTGCTTTTTGAATTACTGTGGCAATGCTGATATTATTATCGCCCAAGATACCTGATATTTTTGAAAGAACACCGGGTCTATCCACTGCGGAAAAACGAAAATAATATTTGGTTTCGATATTATCCATTGGCGAAAGATTGATATCACACATTGTTTTTTCTTTTTGTGTTCGCAATGGAGAGCATCCTGCTGCACCTTTCAGTATATTGCGGGCTATATCAATAACATCGCTTACTACAGCACTGGCAGTAGGCATCATTCCTGCACCCTGGCCGTAAAGAAAAACAGGGCCGGAAGCATCCCCGATAAGATGAAAGGCATTATAATTCCGGTTCACGTTGGCCAGAAGATGCTGGGAAGGAATCATCGTTGGATGAATTCTTGCCTCCACTATATCGTTATGCAAAATAGCAATTGCCAGAAGCTTAATGCGATAGCCCAATTCTCTGGCAAAGACTACATCTTGCCGGCTGATCGCTGAAATACCTTCACGGAAAATATCTTTAAGATTTACTTTGCAGCCATAAGCCAGCGAAAGAATTATTGCGAGCTTATGTGCCGTGTCTATGCCCTCAATATCGTAGGTGGGGTCGGCTTCAGCGTAGCCAAGCTTTTGCGCCTCTTTCAACACAACGTCGAAATCTTTTCCCTCATCAGTCATCTTAGTCAAAATGAAATTCGCGGTGCCATTCATAATTCCATAAATTGATTTGATGTTATTGGCAATAAGCGATTCTTTGAGTGTTCGAATGATGGGAATTGTTCCGCCAACTGATGCTTCAAACCCGATGTCTATCTTTTTTCTCTCGGCTGCTTTAAAGATTTCATTGCCGTGTGCTGCAAGAAGCGCCTTATTTGCGGTTACTACATGTTTGCCACTAGCAATGGCCTCCAGAATAAACGTCCTTGCTGGTTCATAGCCACCCATCAATTCGATAATTATATCTATATTATTATCATGGAGTACTTCCTTGGCATTGGTAGTCAGGATATTTTTATTTACCTTTACCGGCCTGGGTGTTGTTATGTCAATATCGGCGATTTTCTTCAGCACCAACCTGGCGGCAAGCTTTTTTTCAATCAGCTTTTCATTATCCTGCAGTAGTTTGATAACACCGCAACCGATAGTGCCAAAGCCGATTAAGCCTATATTAATGTTTTTCATTATTTACACCTGAATCAGTTTACATTTCACCATTCATTTTTCGGCTAGTCGATCATTTTCAACGTCGTTTCTTATAACAATTACTTGCATTTTGTCAAACATATATAAACTGTGGCCGACTGAAAAAAATGATCACCGATACACATGTTGAGAATAAATCAGCGGGGCGGATAAGTGAAAAGTACCAAAAGGACCAAAAGGACAAAAAGAAGTGGTAATGACGTCGCGAAATGGTGGCTTGGCATTATTAGATATATAAGCAAGACAACTTATTGTCCCGCTCCTGTAAAAAAAGGAGAGTATGTAATCATCGCTTAACTCCCCTTTTTGTTTTTTATTTGGTCGGGGCGAGAGGATTTGAACCTCCGACCCTCTGAACCCCATTCAGATACGCTACCAGACTGCGCCACGCCCCGACATTTTAAAAGGGTTAAAGTGTTGAGGTCATTACCATCATCATAAAATCGTGTCAAGAACAAACGAGTAGCCGTGATTTATTTTAAAATGATTAATTCTTTTTTCGGGATATGATGTATAATTGACGAAACAGTGAAAATATACCTTGAACTAATAAGAGCAATAAAGTAGTCTCCAAGTATGGGTAATAATTCAGACATGTTAAAAATGCTCAATAAAAACTGTATTCTTCAAATATTTATTTTTCTATTTACCATTTGTTGTCTTCTTCTAACAGCAAACTTTGCACAGGCAGACATTTTTAAGTATGTTGATGAGGAAGGTGTATTGCATTTGACAAATGTTCCATCTATTCCTAATGCCAAATACGTTCTTGTCCTGAAAGAAAAAAGGATTCTTTTTCGTAAAAACATAGATATTAACAATTATGATCAAATTATTATGAGGGCTGCTGACAAGCACAAAATGGATCCCGCTTTAATCAAGGCAGTCATTAAAGCAGAATCAAATTTTAACCATCAGGCAGTTTCACCGGTGGGCGCTCAGGGCTTGATGCAGCTAATGCCTGCTACCGCCTCTCACCTTCAAGTTGATGATGCTTTTCATCCCGAAAAAAATATTGAAGGCGGGGTACGTTATCTCCGATATCTTCTTACTCTTTATCGCGGCAATTTAACTCTTGCCCTGGCTGCTTATAATGCTGGTGAAGGGGCAGTAGCCAAGTACCACAACCAGGTGCCTCCCTATCGGGAAACAAAAAATTACGTGAATCGTGTTTTGAGTTTATATAACTCTTTTAGTAGGTAGATCCATCGCTGTTTTGTAAGTATAAATATTGTTTTAATTTGGTCAGTTTCTTTTCTTTTATCCCGTCTTCTTCCATTAATTCTTCGATCTTCGTGAAACGTACTTTTTTGCTTCTTAATGCTAATATTTTTTCTGCTGTTATTTCACCAATGCCAGGTATTAAAATCAAGTCATCAAACGTTGCCATGTTAATATCAATGGGCATTCCCAGTGCCAGTCTTCGGGAATTATCAATCCTGAACCATGATATTTTCTCTGCATTATTGGGATCTATTGATAACTTCATTCCGTTTTCGAGAACGAAATCTTTGAAACTTCTGTAGTCAATGCCCGTCAGGTACAATAATTGATTGGCAGTAGTCCCGGGTTCAGTAAAATAGATATTTTCGCCGATATTTTTATCCTGAACCGAAACCGTTATTGCATTTTTATACTGGTTAGCAAGGAGAGGTATTTTATAATTCGAGAAAGTATTGGAGAAAAAAATAATAAAGGGAATAATCGCTATAATTAATAATATTACGATTAATCCCCTTATCTGGTTCTCAAACATATATTCTATTATTTAGTGCTATGAAGATTTTTTTTCCAAACCAAAGGTATCATGCAGAACCATTATGGCCAGTTCCGTATATTTTCTTTGTATAACGCAGGAAATCTTAATCTCCGATGTACTAATCATCATAATATTAATTCCTTCATCAGCGAGTGCGGAAAACATTTTTGCCGCAACACCGGCATGGCTGGCCATACCTACGCCAATAATGGATACTTTAGAAACTTGATCATCCACTTCGACCTTTTTTGCTCCAATTGTTTCAGCAGTTTTCTGGATTATTTGTTGTGCTTCTTTTAAATCTTTTTTGGAAACTGTAAAAGTTACATCCGTAAAATCTTCTAAACTGACATTCTGAATAATCATATCGACAATAATATTTTGTTCAGACAATGGCGTAAACAAACGGGCTGCCACACCCGGTTTATCTGGAACGTGGACTACAGTTATTTTTGCTTGATCTCGATCATAAGTTATACCCGACACAATTTCTCTTTCCATATCCTTGTCCTCCTTGGTTACAAGCGTTCCGCCTTCATCAGAAAATGTTGATTTTACATATACCGGAACATCATATTTTTTCGCCATCTCTACTGAACGAGGTTGTAATACCTTCGCGCCGGTCATGGCCATCTCCAGCATTTCATCATAAGATATTTTATCCAGCCGCCTAGCTTTATTGCAGATATTGGGGTCAGTTGTATAAACGCCATCCACGTCGGTATAAATATCACATTGATCAGCGTTTAAAACTGCCGCCAGAGCTACTGCGCTGGTATCCGAACCGCCGCGACCGAGTGTTGTTATGTTGTTATCCTTATCTACACCTTGAAAACCGGCCACTACGACAACTGTCCCTTTGTCCAATTCTTTTCTAATTATCTCGGTATCAACAGATAATATTCTAGCTCTTTTGTGAGCATTATCAGTCAGGAACTTAACCTGGGAACCCAAAAATGATTTCGCCCGATAACCCAGCGAGTTCAAAACTATTGCCAGTAAAGTTACAGTCACTTGTTCGCCTGTGGAAATTAATGCATCATATTCCCTGTCATCAGGAAATTCCGTTGCCTTATGCGCCAAGGCAATCAACTTGTCTGTTTCACCGGACATTGCCGATAAGACAACGACGACTTCATTCCCGGCCTTCTTTTCACGGATAACTTTTGCGGCTACATTTTTTATTTTATCAATATCTGCAACCGATGTTCCTCCATATTTTTGAACAACCAATGCCATTTTTCTTATCCTCCGTTTTTTATATCCATACATAATATTTGTAGCTTGTCCTGTGGTCCTTTGATTGTTATTTTGCGTTTATTGTCATCAACATATTCAAAATAAATAAAAATTGCCGTCTCCGGTATGATTTGCGCAATCTTTTCTGCCCACTCAATAACTACCACACCTTTTCCTGCAAAATATTCATCATATCCTAAATCTTCCATCTCAGAATAATCGTTAAGCCGGTAAACGTCAAAATGACATAATTTATATTTAGCCGGATATTCATTAATCAAAGTAAAGGTTGGACTTGTAATTTGATAGCTTTCACTAACCCCCAGTCCCCGGGCCAAGCCACCGGTAAAGCAAGTCTTACCGGAACCAAGCTCACCCGATAACGCAAGTATATCACCCTCACTCAATTTCTCTCCAATACTGCGGGCGAACACGAAAGTTTCATGCGCACTGCATGTTGTTATTGAAATTGATTTTTCCTGTTCCATAGAAAATACCGGCAATCTATCACCTTAGTTATTTTTTTCCAACAAAACAATGGCCGTGGCATATCTGCGAGTATGGGTTAAACTTAAATGCACTTTCACAATATTTCTTTTTTCAATTTGTGTTTTTGCTTCGCCCCACAAAACCAGATCCGGCTTGCCGTTTTTATCATTCACAACTTCAATTTCCTTTAATTTTACACCCATCCCCAAGCCGATACCTAACGCTTTAACAAAAGACTCTTTGGCCGCAAATCGTGCTCCGTAATTAACTGATGACTGTGCGTGCTTTTCACAATAATTAATTTCGCCATCGGAGAAGACTCTTTGTAGAAATTTCGAGCCCCACTTGGCGATAATTCTAGCCAAACGATCATTCTCCACCAAATCAACGCCAATACCACAGATCATTTTTCCTCTTTTATGTGTGGAGAATTGCATCCGTTACAGCTGCAACATTTTTCATTCCGGCAACATCATGGACCCGGATAATATGACAACCATTCATTATTGAAGCCGCAATTGTCGCAGCTGTACCTTCTATTCGTTCTTGTGGTTCACCACCAGTCACTTTACCAATAAATGCTTTGCGGGATGTTCCGATCATTATCGGCAATCCCAGAGTTTTCAATTCCGCAAGATTGTTGATTATCCGGTAATTATCTGAGAAAGTTTTACCAAAGCCAATCCCCGGATCAATTGCTAGACATTCTTTTTCTACTCCGGCAAAGATTGCTTTTTCGATACTTTTTCGCAGAAAAGTTATTATTTCACCCATTAGGCTGTTGTAGGTTAAGTCTCCCTTTTGCATGGTCTGCGGCCTACCCCGCATATGCATAAGAATCATTGCCGCCCGGCTGTCGTTGACGATTTGCAGCATTTTCTTATCCTTGTGACCAGCGCTTACATCATTGACTATTTCTGCACCCGCGGCAATTGCTTCTCTGGCAACTACAGCTTTGGTTGTATCAATAGAAATTGGTATTTTTGCCTGCATTGTAATCCCGCTTATTACAGGAAGAACTCTTTTTAATTCTTCCTTTGCGGAAACAGCTGTAGCACCCGGTCGTGTTGATTCTCCGCCGATGTCGATAATATCTGCTCCCTGGGCAATCATTTGCAATCCACGATCTATTGCTTTTTGCTGATTATAAAAGAGGCCGCCATCAGAAAACGAATCGGGGGTCACATTCAAGATACCCATGATTTGTGTTTTCCGCCCTAATGAAATTTCACGGCGTGATGTTTTTAAAATAAATTTTGTTTGACTGGCATTATTGAGGACTGCCAGAAGATCCTGCGAAATCTGATTTAGTCCAAAAGGTTGTTTGGTGAGTTTTCCGGCCAGAGCGGTTATCTGCTTGATTGTGCCCATGATTAAAATATCAGTCGAAGTAACATTGTTTCCGACACTGCCACGGGCCACAGCGGCATCTCCACCAACTGATAACATTTCCTGTTTGATGATATTTGCTATTCTACATGATTTGTTTTCAAATAAGATATTGAAATTTATTGTTTTTGGCAACATAGCGTCAATCCCATAGGGATCAACGCCGATTCTTTTAAAAATCGCTATTGCCTGAGCTGAATCTCTAATATTAATGATTTTCACACGAATATCTCAAATTCAATTTTTTTTCAGAGATAAATCTGCCACAGAATTTAATTATTATGATACGCCTTTGAAATCTTCTATTGGCGGTTGTTTTGGCAAAGCATCACCGATCAGAACATCGATTTCCGCACCATTTAATACTTCCTTTTCCAGAAGTTCAATTGCTATTTTGTGCAGTATATCAATATGTCCATTCAGAAGTTTTTTTGCTTTCTCATAATTTCCCATTACTAAGGACTGAACTTCGATATCGATAGTTCTTGCTGTTTCTTCGCTGTAATCCTTATGAGTGGCAAATTCCCGGCCCAGGAATATTTGTTCTTCTTTTTTCCCATAGCTTAACGGCCCTAACTTCTCGCTCATCCCCCATTCACATACCATCTTCCTGGCAAGATTTGTTGCCCGCTCGATATCATTTCCCGCACCTGTTGTAAAATCATGCAGGACTAATTCTTCCGCCGCGCGACCGCCTAAAAGGATTGTTATGTTATTATCTAAATATTCACGGGGATATGTATGTTTTTCATCAATCGGCAATTGCTGGGTTAATCCTAAAGCTCTTCCTCTTGGTATAATAGTCACTTTGTGAATAGGATCAGTGCCCAGCATCAAACGTGCAACCAGAGCATGGCCTGTTTCATGGTAAGCCGTATTGCGCTTCTCCAGATCACTGATAACCATGCTTCTTCTTTCCGTACCCATTAATATTTTATCTTTAGCAAATTCAAAATCGCTCATATTGACTTTATCTTTGTTTACCCGGGCAGCACAAAGCACAGCTTCATTTACCAAATTTTCAATATCGGCTCCTGATGTTCCCGGTGTTCCTCTGGCCAGAACAGCAAAATTAACATCCTCAGCAATAGGAGCTTTGCGAGCATGAACCTCAAAAATCATTTCTCTGCCTTTAACATCCGGCAGTGGTACAATAACCTGGCGATCAAACCTTCCGGGACGCAGCAAGGCTGGATCTAGAACATCAGGACGGTTCGTAGCAGCGATGAGAATAACCCCTTCATTGGATTCAAAGCCGTCCATTTCCACCAGCAATTGATTGAGTGTTTGCTCTCTCTCATCATGTCCACCACCAAGACCTGCTCCACGATGCCGGCCAACTGCATCAATTTCATCAATAAAAATAATACAGGGTGCATTTTTCTTAGCCTGGCCAAATAAGTCGCGGACACGTGATGCTCCAACCCCGACAAACATTTCCACAAAATCAGACCCGCTGATACTCAAAAAAGGGACATCAGCTTCACCGGCAATAGCTCTTGCCAGAAGAGTTTTCCCGGTACCGGGAGGACCGACCAACAGCAAACCTTTAGGAATTCTTCCGCCGAGTTTCGTATATTTTTTGGGATCTTTTAAAAAGTCAATTACCTCTTCTAATTCGGCCTTGGCTTCATCGATGCCGGCAACATCGGCAAACGTTACTTTTTTAGATTTATCGGTAATTAACCGGGCCCGGCTTTTTCCAAAAGCCATTGCTTTACCGCCGCCGGACTGCATTTGACGCATAAAGAAAATCCAGACACCAATAAGTAAAAGCATCGGAAACCAGGAAACGAGAAGAGTCATATACCAGGGAGATTCTTCCGGGGGCCTGGCAGTAATTTTTACACCTTTTTCCCGAAACTGGGTAACCACTTTATCATCTTTGGGAGCATATGTTTTAAAAATATTACCATTGGTTAATTTGCCGGTTATATTTTCACCTTGTATTGTTACCTCACTGATCTCACCTTTTTCCAGAGAAGACAACATTTCACTATATATTATGTCCTTTTGGGTATTTCTGGGCTGATTAAAAAGTTGCCAGACCAGTAAAAATACCAGCAGGACAGTAAGTGCAAGAGCGATGTTTTTTTGAAGCTGGTTCAAGATTTTTCTCCTTAAAGTAAATATGTTTATTAGCCCTTATAATAATATCTCATTTATCTCAAATAATTTCTAACTCCAGCACATTTTTTGTCTCCGGAGTTATTTTCACCTGATCGTTTAAATGCATATTTTCTATCCAGATGACTGCTTGCTGATCCACCAACAGCATTATTTCACTGCGTTTTTGTTGTGTAATTTTATGATTAATAAAAAATGACTTAAGCTTTTGCCTTCCTGCCATGCCCAAAGGTTGAAACCAATCGCCTTCTCTACGATTGCGTAAAATCAGGGGAAACTGAATTTTATCCAGATCGAAATAATCTTTATTCTTAACATTGAAATCAATTTTACTTTTTTTCACCAATTGCAGACGGACAGTCAAATTTCTTTGGGCAAGATAAATTGCGCCGGGAATTTCAACTTGATATGTGTATTCTATCTGCTTTTTTCCTTCTTTAGTCCGCTCCAGAATTAAATTTTCATATTCGCGCCTGGCCTCAATTCCGAAAGGAAGACTGAGCTTTTTTCCCGATTCCGAATTCTGCAGCAGTTTACTAATTGAATTTATATGTAAAAAAGTGATTCCATTTCTCTGCGAACTGAAATTTTCCATAATTTCTTTTAATAACCTCCGCTGAATAGCCAGCGGTAACATATTTACATACTCTATATTTAACACAATTTTGTTTTTCTGCTTTTTAACACAGGTTGATTTTAATGCCTTATCCACGCATTCCTTGATAAATTTATTCTCCTCACGAATAATTTCAGCCATCTGTGCCAGAGCTTCATCAATCTTCGGATTGTATTCATTTTTCAAATAGGGCAGAAGTTCCAGGCGAATTTTATTGCGTAAATGAAGGTTGCTTTTATTCGAGCTGTCGTGCCGATATGTAATGCCGGCTTGATCCAGAAAAAGAACAATATCCTCTCGTGATACTTCAATCAGAGGACGGATATATTTACCATCCCGCAGAGGCATAATTCCTTTGAGTCCTTCTAAACCGCTGCCTCTCAATAGATGAAGTAATACAGTTTCCGCCTGATCCTGTAAATTATGTCCCAGGGCAATCTTGCAGGCATGATTACTTTTAGCTACTTCGTCAAAAAATTGATATCTCTGCTGGCGGTAATAATCTTCGGGGGAAACCCCCTTCGGTGCTGCTGCATTATCCATTTTTCGGGAAACGAAAGATAATCCTAATTTTTTGGCCAATCTGCTGGCCGAACGTTCGTCTTCATTGGCCTCACGACCCCGCAATCCGTGATTAAAATGGGCTGCGATCAATCGAACACCCATGGAAGGAGCTATTTGCGCCAGGGTCACTGCAAGAGCCGCAGAATCAGGTCCGCCGGAAACTCCCACTACCACCCTGTCATTTTGTCTTAATAAACCGTATTTAGTTATAGTTTGTTTTACTTTTTCAATCATAATCAACAAAATAATGAACTAATCTCCGAAAGGTTTTTACAATAATAATCTGCATTAGCCGCCAATAAAACTTCCGGCTTACCCAGGCCATTTAAATAGGCGCAACTCAGGATTCCAGAGTTTTTAGCCAGTGTAATATCATTTATGCCATCACCGATTATAACCGTTTTTACTTTTTCCGTACTGTATTTCTCTGACAAATAATCCACTAAACGCTTATCCGGCTTCTTGTAGGGTAGTGTACCATCACCTACTATTTCCACAAAGTATTTTTCTATGTCTAAACCTTTGCTGATGGCCCGCGTGAAATCATACCGCTTATTGGTGAGAATCACCTTCTTCTTATGCTGAAAATATTTTAATATCTCTTCAGCTCCCGGACAAAGCGTAGTATTGTCCAATAGATGCTTGCTATAGTGGCCGGTGAATATTTTAATCGCTTCCGGATAACAATTAAGATGATCGGCCCCTAATGCTCTTTCAATTAATTTTTTTACACCATCCCCGACAAAAGAAATTATTTCATCTTCCTGTTTGAGCCTGAAGCCCAGCTGTTCTAATGTGTAATTGACTGCGTTTGCAAGATCGGTGCTAGTGGAAACCAGTGTACCATCGAAATCAAATATCAATAAATCAATTTCTTTCATTGCATCTCCCGTCTCCATTATATCGCCAAGTAATTACTAAACACAAGGTCGTTTCTCAGTAATTATGGGTACAGTAAACTTAATTATAGACATAGGCCGCTTGATTGTGCATGGCAAGAATAGCAACAAGAATAGTACATCCGAAGATACCGCATCATATTACAAAAAGCAGCAATTGATGGCTGGACAAATTATTTAAGGCTGCTGACTTTCGGGTATGTATATCACTTATGGCATCAACTTGTAATCGGTCTGGGTGGAAGAGGAAAATCAGCGATTAAGGCATCATGAAAAACGGGCCGGCCATTTGGCGATGAACTCTTTATAAATCAAAATAGATAACTTATCCGATAGTTGCAATTAACATATGATTGTTGTACGTTCACCGCCGCCTGTATATTGTAACTTATTAATCATTAAATATTTCTAATTTACTTCTGATACTACGTTTACTGATGGAGGAATTATATGAATATACTGCTCATCCTGCCCAAAACACCTGACTGGTTATGGGGGTTCAAGCATGCTCTGAGTTTTATAGGGAAGAAACCCGGCTATCCACCTCTCGGGCTTCTGACCGTGGCCGCATTGCTCCCCGCCGAGTGGAATAAACGCCTTGTGGATACAAATGTGCAGGAGCTTACACAAACGGATCTGGAGTGGTCGGACTATGTATTCATAAGCGCAATGAGCATGCAAGGCGAATCGGCGCGACAGATTATCGCACGCTGCAAACAGGCCGGGCGAAAAGTTGTCGCAGGCGGACCTCTTTTTATTCATGAATGGGAAAAATACAGCGATGTTGATCACTTCATCATCAATGAAGCGGAACTTGTCCTCCCCGAATTTATCGCCGACATGGAAGCCGGCTGCACCCAACGTGTTTATGAAAGTTCGAAATATCCGGATATTCGGCAGTCGCCGGTTCCATCGTGGCATTTACTGCAAATCAAGCACTATGAGCTGATCGGCGTTCAGTTTTCTCGCGGATGTCCACATGACTGTGATTTTTGCAACATCGGCGACCTATTGGGACGCAAGCTCCGCACAAAAACCGTAACACAGCTGATAACAGAGCTGGATGGTCTCTACGCCGCGGGTTGGCGAAAGGACATCTACTTTGTGGACGATAATTTTATCGGCAATATCAAAAAACTTAAATCGGAAATTCTGCCGGCATTGATTAATTGGCGGCAAGGAAAAAAGGTTGGGCCGTTTCTGACTCTGGCATCTATGAACCTGGCAGATGATGATGAATTATTGCACCTCATGTACGAGGCAGGCTTTACCAGTGTGTTTATCGGCATCGAAACGCCAGATAACGACAGCCTTGCGGAATGCAACAAATACAACAATAAAGACCGCGATTTGGTTGAGAGCGTCAGACGCATTCATCGTGCCGGCATCCGCGTTCAAGGAAGCTTTATAGTCGGATTCGATAATGATACGCCTGCTGTTTTCCAAAAGCAGATAGATTTTATCCAGATCAGCGGCATCGCGGCGGCAAAAGTAAATCTTCTTAATGCACCTTACGGAACGAAATTATATAAACGTCTGCTCGGGGAAGGACGGATAAACAAGGATATAACACTTGCTTCGGAGAAATTGGAATCGACTAATATCATTCCGAAGATGGGCATGGATGTCCTTGAGTCCGGTTATAAAAACCTCATGCAGCACATTTATTCACCACACCCTTATTACGAGCGTGTGAAGACCTTCCTCAGTGAATACAAAAGGCCCATCATCAGCGCTCCGCTTGAGGCACAGCACATACAGGCCTTTTTTCTCACTGTGTATCATATCGGAATAATGGGTGTCGAGCGGGCCTATTATTGGCGTCTCCTTCTCTGGACATTTACCCGTCGTCCCGCCCTGTTTCCCATGGCGATCACTCTTGTCGTATATGGTTACCATTTCCGCAAATACTGTGAACGTCTCAGAGAGGATTAATTTAAAAATTATTATTATCCGTCATATAATTGTCTTGATATTGAGAGCATGAAAATAAAGAAAAAAATCTTAATTGTTAATTGCTACTTTGATGAATTACGGATACCTATCCGCCGTACGACAAAGTATCCACAATCAATGACGACGGCATATTTGGCAGGAGCTTTCTGTCCAAGTCTTTGTGAGATTAAGCTTTATGATGAAGTATATAGTGGACCGCTGGAATCTGAGGCACTTTTATCATGGCCGGACATGCTTGTTCTTACCGGTCTTAATACCGCTTTTGACAGAATGTTGCATTTAACTGCCTACGCCCGCACAAAAAACAGGCATGTTATCGTCGTTGCCGGAGGTCCAGCAATTCGGGCATTGCCAATTTATTCACAGGCTTTTTTTGATATCTGTTGTTCAGGGGATGTTGAACAACTTTGTGAGGTTATTCAGGAAACCTTCGGCAAGGACTATGTATCACGCGATTTCTGGGAAAAAGGCTGGCTGATTCCGCGTTACGATCTGGCTTATTGGATGACCTGGATTGGTTATGTCGAATCGAGCAGGAATTGTTATTGTAATTGCAAATTCTGTTCTATGGCTGCAGAAAGGTCAAAATATCAACATTATGACCTGGAATATTTGAGGCAACAGTTTAAAGCTCTCGGTAAAAGACGGGTTGTTATTTTCCTGGACAACAATTTCAATTGCCCCAATAGGCGATTATTCTCACAAAAAATTGAACTAATAAAAGAACTCAAGAGTAAAAAACAATTTGATTTCTGGTGCGCGCTGGTGTCCGGAGATTTCTTTCAAAATGGGGACAATTTGAAACAGATTGAAAATTCGGGGTGCCTGTCTCTTTTTTGCGGTATCGAATCCTTTGATAAGCAGGCGCTAACCAATTTTAGAAAATATCAGAATGTGCTTTTGCCCCAGACCGAACTGATTAGCAGATGTTTACAGGCAGGCATTACATTATATTACGGAGTTGTATTTGATATAGTCTCTCGTTCCGTCGACGACATTCAGGAAGAATTGAATTTTATTATTTCCAGGCCGGAAATAACCCTCCCCTCTTTTATTTCTCTTGCTGTTCCGCTACTCAAAACACCTTTTTTCACCGAGTGCATACAAGACGAAAGATTTCTTCCCAACATCAAGATACGTGATATGGATGGAACAACGATAATCATGAAACCACGCGATTCGATGTCGAGGACACTGCAATTCGTCAAGGAGATACAGAACCTTTCTTCTTATAAAAAGAAAATCATTATGCATGGGTTGAAATTTTTTCGCACATACCGTCGAGATCTTGATTTTTTTCAAATGGGATTGGCACTTTATAATGCCTTTCTTCTTTGCACACCAAAGTTAACTACAATAAAGTCATTCCCTAATGTTACTCCTTTTAACGGCAATCAGGGAAGGACTTTTATCGGATCGACAGAGCCTTTAGATGATGTATATAAACCGGCTTTTCGTGTGGATTCAATATACGAAAATTACTTCAAGCCGACAATGCTTACAGATAAAAATGGCAATCTGTCTGAACAGCTTTACGAAGATGTGTTGGTAAGTAATTATAAGATAAACAAGGTAAGTGGATATGGAAAATAAAGTAGATTCTCAAATTGTGCCACTCACATCCAATCTTATTTATTATTTGAAATCCGATAACGTATTTTTCAATTTACTTGATAAAATAACGGAAATCGAAAAGCCTTCGCCAAAATTATATCAAGTGATTGACATAGTCGCAAACATGTCCACTGAACTCTTTTTCGATAAAGATTATCAACTTCCATTTCTTGTAGCCTGCGGTCAGACGACAATGTGCTATAACCTGATGAAGCGTATTGTCCGAAATTATGGAGCTGCTGCGGAAGATTATCCTGACGATGTCAAATAATTATGGAATAAACATATAAGTAACTGGAAATCTATGGTAAAATAAATATTATATTAGTTTCCAGGGCAATACTGGAAAAATATCTGCAATTGCCTCCAAATTAAAGACAACGTTTTTAATTAGGAAAACATACAATGATTACCATACCCGGTTATCAGATTTCCGATACAATCTGCCGAAATGAATCTACGACTGTTTGCCGTGCCCGTCGCATTAGTGATAATTTGCCTGTTGTAATTAAGATTTTATCACGCGATTTCCCTGATCCGGTGGAATTAGCAAATTTTAGCCGTGAATATGAAATATCGGCGGGACTGCAAGGTGATGGCATTATCCGCACCTATCCGTTGGAAAAGCATGGCAAGCGATTGGCGGCGGTTTTTGATGATTTAGGCGCTGAATCTCTTGACAAGCTCGGTTTGTTTGGAAGATTCAATTTGCAGAAATTTTTACCTCTGGCGATAAAGATCGTGGACGTCGTCGGACTTATTCACAGCCAGAATGTAATCCATAAAGACATCAATCCTTCAAATATTCTATATAATAAAGCAACTAATAGGGTTTATATAATTGATTTTGGTCTTGCTACAAAACTCTCAAAGGTGAATCTGGAAATTAATAATCCCAGCGTTTTGGAAGGCACATTGATTTATGTCTCACCGGAACAGACGGGCCGAATGAACAGGTCTGTTGATTATCGTACGGATATTTATTCTTTGGGGATCACATTTTATGAGATGCTAAATGGTTCGGCGCCGTTCATTGCTAATGATCCAATGGAGCTTGTGCATTGCCATATAGCCAGGCATCCCAAAGCGCTTCATGAAATTGATCCGGCAATACCGCCAACGCTTTCACAGATTATCAACAAGATGATGTCAAAGATGGCTGAAGACAGATACCAGGGCACTGATGGCCTTAAGCTGGACTTACAGGAGTGTTTGGTACAGCTTAAATTGAAAGGGAAAATTGATGCATTTCCAATCGGCAGGAAGGATGTCTCCAGATGGTTTAACATACCTCAGAAATTGTATGGCCGGGAGAATGAAATAGAAAGACTCCTTACTTCGTTTGACACAATTTGTGAGGGTAATGCAGAGTTGATACTTGTTTCCGGTTATCCAGGGATTGGCAAGACAGCGTTGATTAACGAGTTGCATAAACTGATCGTTGCCAAGAGGGCATATTTCATATCCGGCAAAGTTGATCAGTATAAGCGTGACGTGCCCTATTCCTCACTTACTCAAGCGTTTAAAGCGTTGTTAGAGCAGTTGCTCACAGAAAGCGAAGAGAGTTTAAAAGCATGGACGGAAAGCATTTCAGGAATCAATGGTCAGATTATTATCGATCTGATTCCCGAATTAGAGCTTATCATCGACAGACAACCATCGATTCTGGAACTTCCGCCTACTGAGAGCCAGAATCGCTTCAATCTTGTCTTCAGGAATTTTGTAAATTTAATTGCCAGGAAAGAACATCCCCTGATAATATTTCTAGACGACTTGCAATGGTCCGATTCTGCTACTTTGACCTTGATAAGACTTTTACTTATAGATTCTGATATTAGGCATTTATTAATTATCGGATCATATCGGGATAATGAGGTAGATGATTTTCATCCGCTAATAACTTTATTAGAAGAAATCAAGAAAAAAGATGCACGGATCAGCGAAATTGTTTTGATGCCCCTTGCCATTGCGCACATTGAGAAGATGTTGGAAGATACACTTAAGTGCAATATAGGCGAGGCGGATTCGCTTGCCAAGCTCATTCATCAGAAAACGGGCGGCAATCCATTTTTTATATTCGAATTTTTGAAAAAGCTCTATCAGGAGAATGCACTGTCTTTTGATCCTCTGAATAATGCGTGGAATTGGGAGATAGGTCTGATTCAGCAGATGGAGATTACCGATAATGTCATCGAATTAATAAAGGAAAAGATTACTGAACTTCCAGCGCAGGTGCAAAACACCATAATGCTCGCGTCATGTTTTGGCAACCGCTTTGATTTGAATTCTCTTGTTATAATAAACCCGGACGGACTTGCGGCGACGCTAGATGATCTAAAGCAGGCTGTTCGTGAGGAGTTGGTAGTGCCAATTGGCCTTAGACATGAGTATTTTATGTCGTCTTCAATAATACACGACTATGACGAAACACTGGCAAGACAGTCTGAATTCAAATTCACTCATGATCGCGTTCACGAAGCAGCTAATTCTTTATTTTCGGAGTCGAAGAGAAAAGAGGTCCATTTCCAAATTGGCCGAATTCTGGTCGAAAAGACCAGACATGAAGATATGGATAAAAATTTATTCAATATAGTAAATCATTTAAATATGAGTTCTGAACTTATCCAATCAGAGGCTCAGAAATATGAACTCGCCGCATTGGATTTAAAGGCAGGTCGTAAGGCTAAAGCATCTGTAGCATATGACTCGGCGCTTAAATACATCAGTGAAGGCATCAATTTGCTGCCGGATAACAGTTGGTGCACCCATTATGAGCTAACATTTTCTCTGCTTATCGAACAAGCCACATGTAAATACTTAACAGGTCAATCTGCGTCAGCTTCTGACGTTCTCGATCTAATTGCACAAAATGTTAAATCCGATTTTGATAAGGTAACTGCATACAATGTCAAAATATTAATCAATGAAAATCTTGGCAAGTATAGAGAAGCATATGAAATTGGCGCGGAAGCAATGAAACTTATGGGTTTGACGCTGATCCATAATCCAAAGAAGCATCACATACTTATTGAACTTTTAAAAGTACGTTTAAAGTATCATAATGTCAAAAAAATAGCAGATTTGCCGGAAATGATAGATAAACGGAAACTTGCTTTAATCAATACTTATTATTTGCTAGTAACATCAATGACGTTTCTTGGTAAGAATTTGAGCATCTACTCTAACCTGAAAATGTTTAATATTTCTTTGACATATGGAAATTCCCAATATTCGCCTTTTATTTATGCAGTATATGGCGTTGTATTATGTGCTGGATTTGAAGCTTATAATTCCGGTTTTGAATTCGGAAACTTGGCGATGAGTCTGGCGGAAAAAACAAAAAATAATAATATTATCGCTCTAATTAAGTTTGCTTTTGGACGGTCAATTAACCATTGGAAAAGACACGCGAAAGCAAATCATGAGTATTTTAAAAGTGCATATGCACAATTTATTGAAACCGGTAATTTAGTTTATGCCGCTTATTCTTCTGTTTACCTGGTCGTTGGTCCTTACCTGACCGGTGATAATTTAGATAATATAGATATTGCAGCGCATAAATATTCTAAATTCATCAAGCAGATCAAATTTGATGACAGTATGCCTTTTTTTATTTTATCCATGCAAGCAGTTGAATGTCTAAAAGGTTTGACAAACGAGCCAGGTACATTGAATGATGATTCGTTTAATGAAAAGGAATATGAAGAATGGCTTGCCAGTAATATAAAAATTCCCTTCGCACACGCATGGTTCTATACTATAAAGACGCAAATCAGCTACTTATTCGGACGATATGAAGAAGCATTTGCATCAGCACAAAAAACTGAAAATATTATCAATGACATTGTAGGCAACATACTGATTGTAGATCACCTCTTTTATTATTCTCTTTCTTTATTCGCGCTCTATTCAGATGCATCCAAACAGAACAAGATGACGTATTTAAAAATACTCAAAAAAAGCAAAAAAAAGTTTAAAAAATGGTCTGACAGTTGCCCGGAAAATTATTTACATAAATATTTATTACTAAGCGCGGAAATGGAAAATATTTTATCCGGTAACATAACAGCTCTTGATATTTACAATGATGCTATAAAATCAGCATCTGAAAATGAATATATGCAATGTGAAGCTTTGGCCAATGAGCTTGCCGGTCTTTACTGCTTGAAAAGAGGTATGAAGAAAGTTGCTTCGGTATATATGAAGGAAGCTTATTATTGTTATAATCTGTGGGGCGCTTCTGCAAAAGCAAGGGATCTGCAAAAGCAGCATCAAGATTTATTTGATGATTACCCAGTATTACATGATTTTAGTAGGCGAAACAGCACTATAAATTCGACATCATTAGGTGAAACACTAGATGTTTCCTCCATGCTAAAAGCCTCGCAGACTATTTCCGGCGAGATTGACATGGATAAACTGCTGTACAGGCTGATGGAGATCGTCATCGAGAATTCCGGCGCACAGAAAGGGTTCCTGCTTTTACATAAGGGAAATAAACTGATGGTGGAAGCGAAGATTTCCCTGTCGGAGATGGAAATGCAACTTGGATCATACCCGGTTGCACAAAGCAAGGATTTACCGCTGGCCATAATAAATTATGTAACCAGAACAAGGGACTCAGTCTTGCTGGGCAATGCGTCAAAAGAAGGAAAATATGCAAAAGACCCCTATATTATCCGCAATCAGACAAAATCAGTTCTCTGCATGCCGATCATTTACAGCGGCAATTTAACCGGCATACTATACCTGGAAAATAATCTTACCCAGGACGTTTTTACGCCGCAACGCCAGGAGATATTATCCATTCTGGCAACCCAGGGGGCCATCTCCATAGAAAATGCGTCGTATTACAGGTTATTGAAGGAATCAGAGGCTAAATACCGGAGCATCTTTGATAACTCTACGGAAGGTCTCTTCCAGACCACGCCGAATGGCCAAGGTCTGATGGCCAATAATGCTCTTGCGAGGATGCTGGGATACGATTCGCCTGAAGACGCGATTACTAGTTATAAAAACCTTGCCCGAGACCTCTATGTTGATTCCCAAAGGAGAGATGAATTACTGCAATTGATAGCAGCGCAGAGTTCTGTGCAGAATTTTGAATTACAGGCCTACAAAAAGGACCGAAGCGTCATCGATGTCTCAGTCAATGCCCATGGAGTCCGGGATAACAGCGGTAATATCCTCTATTATGAGGGTGCGCTGGACGACATCACGGAAAAGAAACGGATAGAAGAATTGAAGATCGCCAAAGAAGCAGCCGAGGCGGCAACAAAGGCCAAAAGCGAGTTTCTGGCCAACATGAGCCATGAAATCAGGACGCCGATGAATGCGCTCATCGGTTTGTCCGGATTGGCGCTCAAGACTAAACTAACACCCAAACAGTTGGATTACTTGCGTAAGATAGAGTTTTCTTCCAAGGCGCTTTTGGGGATCATCAACGATGTTCTGGACTTCTCCAAGATCGAGGCGGGTAAGATAGAGATGGAGTCGATCGATTTTTATCTGGAGGATGTCTTGAATAACCTTTCCAGTACGGTGGGGATAAATGCCGCGGAGAAGGGACTGGAAATGCTCTTTGATGTCAACCGGAATATTCCCACTGCGCTGGTCGGCGATCCGTTGCGTCTCGGACAAATTCTGCTCAACCTCGTGGGCAACGCCCTGAAGTTCACCGAGGCCGGACAAATTACCGTCAGGGTCGAATTTGCGCTAGAAGAGAAAGACGAGAAAGAAGCTACTAAGAAAAGCACGCTGCTCAGGTTCACGGTTAGTGACACCGGGATCGGGATGACGCCGGACCAGGTGGGTAAGCTGTTTCAGGCCTTCTCACAGGCGGACAGTACGACCACAAGAAAGTATGGGGGAACAGGACTGGGATTAACAATCTCCAAGCGTCTGGTGGAGATGATGGGTGGCAATATTCATGTGGAGAGCGAGTCTGGCATTGGGAGCAATTTCATCTTCACCACCCGCTTTGGCGTACAAGCAGAGGTAAAGAAAATCAACCGCGAGATTCCTGCTGACTTCAAGGGGAAGCGTGTCCTTGTCGTTGACGACAATCCTTCGGCGCGCGATATCTTAAGCGATGCATTGGGGTCGCTTTCCTTCGATGTGAGTCAGGCGGTATCGGGGGCGGAGGCGATTGCCGAGTTAAAGATGGCCGCAGCGGACAGACCTTATGAATTAGTATTGATGGACTGGAAAATGCCTGGGATGGACGGGATAGAGGCATCGAAAAGGATCAAATCTGATTCCAGACTTTCCGGTATACTGCTGATCCTGATGGTGACCGACTACACGCGAGAGGAGGTCAGGAGTCAGGCGGAGACAGTAGGCATTGGTGCCTTTCTGGTCAAACCAGTAAACCGCGTTCTTTTGTTGGACACGCTCATGGAGGTATTCAACCGGGAGGTTGGCGACAAGAATTGTAGGCCAGATCACCTGACCCAGCGTTACCCGCCTCAAGTATCGGAGGAGTTGCAGGAAATCCGTGGCGCCAGGGTGTTGCTGGTTGAGGACAACGATATCAATCAGCAGGTGGCCACGGAGCTTCTGGAGCAGGCCGGCATGGTGGTGACAGTGGCAAAAAACGGGGAAAGGGGCCTGGATGCCGTGCAGTCATTCGCCTATGATCTTGTATTTATGGATATACAGATGCCGGTGATTGACGGCTACACAGCGACACAGGAGATTCGGAAATGGGAGGAGGATCTGCCGGATGTAAGTGCAGGAAAACGCCCCCGGATTCCGATTGTCGCCATGACCGCCCATGTAGTGGTGGAAGAACGGGCGAAATGTATTGAGGCCGGCATGGATGACTACTTGAGCAAACCGATAGATCAGGATAAACTATATTCAATATTGCTCAAGTGGATCGAGCCGGGCGTTCGGGATGCTTCTTTACCACATGAGAAGCCCATAACGGACAATGATGAGATCAAGCTTCCACAGGCGTTACAGGGAATTGACATACAGGACGCCTTGCGGCGTGTTGGCGGCAATCGTAAGCTTTTGTTCAGCCTGCTGAAGTCTCTTTACCGGGATTACAGAAATACAACTGCCGCGATTAGACTTGCCCTCAGTAGCAACGATTCAGATTTAGCCGAGCGCACAGCGCATACGATAAAAGGAATTGCAGGCTATATTTCAGCAAAGGAATTGAGCGATGCGGCGGCGATTCTGGAAGATAGTATCAGGAAAGGGCAGCTTGACAATATTGACGAACTGCTGGCTGCGTTTGAAGATAGGCTGATGGTTGTAATTAAGTCCATTGAGGAGATGGTGCAACCAGAAAAGATCACAACAGCAGATATCGCCGATACTCCCATTGATCTGGTAGTGGTCATGCCCTTAATGACATTACTTTCGGGAATGCTGGCAAAGAATAATCTGGCGGCGTGTGACGCATTTGCGGAAATAAAAGGACATTTATCCGGGCCCCGGTACAGATGCGAATTGAATCATCTCGAGGAGTTGATTGAGATGGGCACTTTCGATAAGGCGCAGGTAATTCTCACGGCTTTGTCGGACAAGATCAATAATCCATATAAAGGGTGGTGAACGATGACAGAGGCGATTAAACAACCAAGGATTCTTATTGTCGATGATGACATTGCTAACATCAAGATACTTGGGTCTACACTACCGTCTGATTATGAAATACTTTTTGCGCTGAATGCACAGGAAGGAATTAATAGTGCAATTGCCAATCAACCCGACCTTATCCTGTTTGATATTTTGATGCCGGGAATGGACGGATACGAGGCCTGCCGACTATTGAAAGCGGATGAACGAACCAGGGACATACCGGTTATCTTTATCACGGCAAAAACCGGCGAGGAAGATGAGGTAAAGGGATTTGAGGTGGGCGGTGTTGATTATATCACCAAACCATTCAGCCTGATTATTGTAAAGGCAAGGGTAAGGACGCAGATCTCTCTTAAGCTTGCGAGCCAGGAGTTGGAAATTATGAATATCACACTTGCCGCCCGCATAGAAGAACTGGAGAATGCCAAAAACGAGATCAAGGCTATTCAGTCAATTATTCCTATCTGTTCGTATTGCAGGAAGACCCGCGATGATAAAGATTACTGGGATCAACTGGAGAGTTATATGCATAGAAATACGGAAATAAAATTCAGCCACAGCATCTGTCCCGATTGTTACGAAAAGCACGTCAAACCACAATTGTTGCGTTATCGTGACAAAGAAAATATATGGATGTAGAATCAGGATTAGTTATGATAGAATAATGTCCTAAAAATACAAAGGAGAGACAATCTATGCCGGAGGAAATTCAAAAGCAGACGATTCTTATAATCGATGATGCCATTGCCGATATTAAGGTTCTTGGGTCAACACTTCAGTCTGATTATAAAATACTATTTGCCCTCAATGCACAGGAAGGAATTAATAGTGCAATTTCCAATCAACCCGACCTTATCCTTCTCGACATTATTATGCCGGGAATGGACGGATACGAGGCCTGCCGTCAATTACAAGCCGATGAAAGAACCCGGTACATCCCGATCATCTTCATTACGGCGAAAACCGATGAGGAAGATGAGGTAAAGGGCTTTGCACTTGGCGCATTGGACTATATAACCAAGCCTTTTAACCCCGTTATTGTAAAGGCCAGAGTGCGGACTCATGTATCTCTCAGGCTTGCCACCCGGGATTTGGAAAGCAAGAATATCATGCTTGCCGCCCGCGTAGAAGAACTGGAGAATGCCAGAAACGAGATCAAGGCCATTCAGTCAATTATTCCGATCTGTTCCTATTGCAGGAAGACCCGCGATGATAAATATTACTGGGATCAACTGGAAATTTATCTGCAGAGAAATATGGAAATAAAGTTCAGCCACAGCATCTGTCCCGATTGTTACGAAAAGCACGTCAAGCCTCAATTTCCACCTGATAGTGATAAATAAAAAGCAATAGATTCAATCATCAGCAGCATTGCCCGGCCAGGCTATGGCAGTGCTTTATTCCTCCGCCATCAGAGACTGTGTTGCAATTAATGGGGATAGGAGTCCTTTGACGACAGAATATTAGAAAATGGTAAAAAACAAGAGAAAGCTTTTTGGTTGTTTCGATACTTCAAACTATAATTTCCCGGCTCAACGAGACAAAATAATCAGTCCGCAGCAAACCCATATCATATTCCCTTGACAAGGCCTGATTTCCCCTCCTATACTCCAAACATTAGAAATCAATTGGAAGTTAAGGCAAATGACAAACAAACACTCTCTTACGGAACATGTTAGCGAGCATCTGGTGGTAGGCGACGGAGCAATGGCCAGCTGGCTGTATCAGAAAGGCATCCCCATTGGCTTGTGCTGCGAGGAATTGAATCTCTCCAGGCCGGATATCATCCGAGACACCCATCGGGAATACTACGAAGCCGGTGCCCGCCTTATCGAGACCAATACCTTCGGGGCCAACCGCGACACTCTCTCCCGCCACGGCCTGGAAGACAGTGTTTACCGAATCAACTGGAAAGCGGCGAGTCTGGCCCGGGAGGCGGTAGGACCGGACGCCTGGGTCATGGGCAGCATGACCGCCATCAGCGCCGGCAGAGTCCGACATGAAATTCTACCGGGACACCGCGAGCTGTTTATTGAACAGGCCGAAGCGTTGCTCGCCGGTGGCGTTGATGGTCTGATTCTGGAAACCTTCCTCGACCTTGCAGAGCTGATACTGGCCTTGACTTCAGTGCGCTCCCTAACTGATTTACCGATCATTGCACAACTGGCTTGTATGGAGGTGGGAAAAACCCGTGATGGCTTTACCGTTACTGAATCTTTTCGGCAGCTGTCAGATTCCGGGGCCGACATTCTGGGCATCAACTGCCGTCTTGGTCCCGGCGAGATACTGCGTACCATTGAGCAGTCCATCGTGCCTGAGGGCATGATCCTGTCCGTATTTCCCAACGCCGGCCGACTAGGCCTTATGGAAGGAGAATTAGGATATACTTCTTCTCCCGCCTACTTCGCCGATCGCGCCCTGCGTTTCCGCGACCAGGGTGTCAGGATTATCGGCGGCTGCTGCGGCACTACACCGGAGCACATCCGGGCCGTAGCCTGCGCCTTGACCGGTCTGCACTCTGTAACCCGTATCAATCCGACACAAATTCAGGAGTCAGAACCGATATCCCACGCTGCTGTCTCCATAAGCGGGAAAATTGAAACACTTCTGGATAAAGTGAAGCAACGTACCACGGTGCTGGTTGAATTCGATCCACCGAAAGATCTCGATATCGAGCAATATATGATTGGCGCGGCTTCCTTGCAGGATGCGGGAGCGGACGTCATCACAATGGCCGATAACTCCCTGGCTCAGACGCGGATGAGCAATCTGGCTTTGGGTGCCATCGTCAAGATGCGTCTGGGAATTGATCCCCTCGTCCACATCGCCTGCCGGGATCGCAATCTTATCGGTCAGCAGTCCCATCTCATGGGGCTTCATGCCCTGGGCATCCATCAGATCCTAATCGTCACAGGCGATCCCGCACGCTTCGGCGATCTTCCTGGCGCCAGTTCCGTCTTTGACGTTTCTTCATTCGACCTGATCCGCATGGTCAAGCAGCTCAACGACGGTATCTCCTTTTCCGGCCAGTCTCTCCGGGAACGGGGCCGTTTTGTTGTCGGGGCCGCCTTCAATCCCCATGTCAACAACCTGGACAGTGCCTTCAACCGACTGGAAAAAAAGATTGATGCAGGAGCGGATTTCATTTTGACCCAACCTGTATACGATCAGGCTACTATCGAAATGATCGCCACAAGAACAAGGCATATGCCTGTACCCATCTTCATCGGCATAATGCCCATCACCAGCGCCCGTAACGCCCTGTTCCTCCACAACGAAGTGCCGGGAATTAGACTAACGGACGAAGCTCTGAAACGAATGGGCAAGTATCTCGCTGCCGGACCCGATGCTCGAAGCGAAGGTCTGGACATGGCCCGGGAACTGGTGGATATCGCCAAAGTCTGTTTCCAGGGGCTTTATTTGATGACCCCGTTTGCCTATTACGACATGACCGCGGAATTGACCAAGCACATCAAGAGTAAATAAGTCCAATTCCATTTCAAGCGCTATAATGAAATAACGGAGCATTTAACATCGTCTTCAAATATCGTTTGACTACATTTATCGCTTGTGTTATCAAATCTCACCGCTTGGATCACTTTATTAGACTGAGACGGCATGTAAAGTACATCAAACTGTCTTGACAAAGGTCTTTCGCGTGCGGGAGACCTTTTTTTATTGTGAGACTCAAATTTCAAGAATGAAGTGCTTTGAAAATGATAAGTCGAACAATCCCTTGTACGCGGAGGGGATAAATAATAGCCGTGTTTATTACTATGAAAAATAAAACATCTTACAAATTTGCCATCATCGGCCTGGGTATGGTGGGAACAGCAATCGGCCATTTATTAAAGAAATCAGGCCACGAGATTGTCGCTATTTCCGACAAATCTTCTGCTGCTCTCAAGAATGCCCTACCCTACACCGGGGGGAAAGCTTTTCGCGACCCCCAAAAAGCTGTAATGGAAGCTGATTGCATTTTGATTACTACTCCTGATGATAATATCAGAAGTGCTTGCAATAAAATTGCGAATTCTAAACTGGTAAAAGAAAAATTTGTATTTCATATGAGCGGCGCCGGGGGCATTGATCTTCTGGATTCGGCAAAAGAAGCCGGCGCTTTTATCGCCAGTATTCATCCCCTGCAAAGTTTTTCCTCTATCAATACTGCCATCAATAACATTCCCGGCAGTATTTTTGGAATAACAGCCGATAAAAGAGCTAAAAAACTCTCTGAAATAATTGTCCGTGATCTCAGTGGTATTCCTATTTTTATTACACCTGCTCAAAAGCCCCTCTACCATGCTGCGGCTTGCATTGCTTCCAATTACATGGTTTCGTTATTAAACGTTGTCGAGTCCATATATGAATCTATCGGCATAAGTAAAACAAATGCCCGAAAAGCTTATTTACCGTTAATTTACGGAACTCTGAAAAATGTCGAAAACTCCGGTTCAATTTCAGCCCTCACAGGTCCGATTGCCCGTGGTGATGCCGGTACGATTAAAAAACATATAGCCGCAATTGAAAAGACACAACCTCAATATTCTTCTCTCTATTCCACACTGGGACTGATTGCAGTAGATATTGCCCAAAAAAAAGGCACATTATCCTCAAAGCAGGCAAAAATAATTAATGAACTTTTGAAAGGAGTTTACGAACATGAGCACTCAAAATAAAAGCAGCCGCAAAACCATTCTGGATATTAAGAAAATGAAAGTGCTTGGTGAAAGAATTACCGTACTCACCGCCTACGATTATGCAATTTCATCCATTCTTGACGAATGCGGTGTTGACATGATTCTCGTTGGAGATTCGCTGGGCATGGTGGTTTTAGGATATGACACAACTCTACCGGTCACGATGGAAGATATGCTGCATCACACAAAAGCGGTTTCCCGGGCAGCACTAAATTCCCTTGTCATTGCTGATATGCCCTTTCTCTCCTATCAGGTTTCACCCCAATTGGCATTAGCCAATGCCGGCCGATTCCTGCAAGAAGCAGGAGCACAGGCCGTTAAGCTGGAAGGCGGCAGGGATACTGCGGAAACTGTTCGCAAAATCACGTCGGCCGGAATTCCGGTTATGGCGCATATCGGTTTGACACCCCAGTCGATTCATCAAATCGGCGGATTTAAAGTTCAAGGGAAAAAAGAAGATGCCGCTCTGCGAATAATTGAAGATGCTAAAATACTGGAGGAGGCCGGTGCTTTTTCGATTGTTCTGGAATTAGTTCCCGAAAAACTTGCCGAAGAAATAACAAAGACAATCAGTATTCCCACTATTGGTATTGGCGGTGGAGTACACTGCGACGGCCAGGTACTGGTGATAAATGATATGTTGGGATTGTATGACAAATTCACACCGAAGCATGTAAAAAAATACGCCAACTTAAATCCGGAGATTAAAAAAGCAGTCAGGAGCTACATAACTGAGGTGAAAAATTGTACTTTCCCGGATATCGAACATAGCTTTAAATAGCCAATTCCAATTTGATTTAAAATGGAATAATTGGTTACTTAGCCATATTTTCAGCTAAATACTTCAGCATCTGACGGTAAACACTAAGCAGGATATCCGATGCTATGAAATAATCAGGATTCTTTTTATAGAAGTCAGCTACATATGCTTTCGCAGCCTGATCGACATTGACCTCCTTTTTTAATAGTCCTTCCAGCATGCTTCTTTCGTCGCGTGCTGCAACTATAGCATTGCTAATATAATTCTCAGCCTCATTATCGACCATGCAGACATAATGATCAGCGCCGAGAATCTTGACTTTTAATTTGACCAGTTTTCCCAAGCTTTGTTGATACTGAGTATAATTTGAGTTTGCCGAAATGATCATATCATCTTTATAGGGTATTGGAGCAGCGTCGGAAGGAAATAAAGCCTGCAATTCCGGAACATAAGCACTGATTGAACAGGAAGAATGGCCTGGAGTTTCGAAGATTTCTATTGTTATGCCGCCTAAATCAATCTTTCCGCCTTCAGCTAGTCTATCTCCCTTGATGTCATTACGCCACTTCCAATCCAACAAAGACAGATCATGCCGAGCGCCTATTTTATTTTGTGAAACTAAATCACTAAAATTAGTAATTGCTTCTATTGCTTTGGGATTGGCTATTACATCCCAGCCGCGTTGTGATGCATGAACAGTTAATCTCGGCCATTGCCTTTTAAAGAAGGGAATTATCCCAACATGATCAAAATGAGCATGTAAAATGATAATGTGTGCTATTTTCTTTTCATCAATATCGAATTCTTTGATTTGCCGCAGTACTTCCGGAATAATATAATTCAGTCCACCGCTGATTATTGCTGATGATTTACTTCCTTCCAGCAGATAAACACACGATTCTTCCGTACCCAACCGCCAAAGTTTATCGGTAATTTTCCCCGCTTTTCTTATTCTCATAAATTATCCTTTTAATTATTTTTCATAAACAATAATCTTTGCATTCGCCTGTAATTTCTTTAATAAAGCGTTGAAGGTTTCTGTTTGCTTTTGCTGCTCCAGGAAAGCTGAAATTTTTTCTTTAACTTCTTCCAGAGGCACTGTCTTCTGGGGATTGCGCCCCAATACCTGGATTACATGATAACCATATTCAGTAGTAACTACCGGACCAATGGCATTAATTTCCTGGGAAAAAACCGCATCTTCAAAAGGCTTCACTGTTTGGTCTTTTCTGATCTGACCGAGATCGCCGCCATCTTCTTTACTGGGGCAATCGGAATTCTTACGGGCAATTTCGCCAAAATCGGCTCCATCAACTACTTGCTTACGTAAACTCTCTAGCTTCACTTTTTTTTCTGCTTTAGTATTATCATTATCTTCTTTGGTAAATGCCGTCAGGATATGGCGGACATGAACATTTTCCGGAATAAGAAATTGAGCCTTATTTTCATCGTAGAATTTACTGATCTCTTTTTGCGAGGGCTTTGCTTTATTACCCGTCTCCTGTGCCACCATTTTTTTTACTTTAATACCCAGAGCAATATATTCCCGGGTAATTTTATTATCCTTCATAAATTTTTCCAGTTTCTGTTCAGGTGGAAGACTTGCCTTAATTTGATCCATCGTCATTTTTATTTCTTTATCAGTTGCTGCGATTTTTCTTTTTTCCACTTCGTTAGTCAGAAGGGTGCGCATGACAAATTCATCGACCATCTGTTTCTTCAAAGTTGCCCGCGCTTCTTTCATTTTATCAGCGGGAATCTGACCTTTATAAGCAGCAAGTTTCTGTTTGATCTCTTTTTCAATTTCCCCTTTCTTTAAAACATTGCCATCTACATTCACGACAATATCAGTTGAGTCAGGTTTTGTGGCTGCTGCTGCAGGTGCAACACTGGCGACGGGAACCGCCGGTTGAACTTGGTTAGTGCTGACTGCTGGACTTTGAACATTCTTCTTTTTCTCTTCAGTATTTCCACAACCCGCCATCAGAACAAATGCGATGACAATGAAAATTAACGACCGATTCATATTTATCCTGCTTTTCATTAAATTCCTCCAGAAAATTGTTAGTTAAGGGCCGTTACGGAATAACCATCCATAAGAGTCTTGTGACCTCGCGTGACCTCGCGCCACCTTCAGGTGGTTAGGTTATCAGGTTATGGCAAGACCATTATTACATTTCTAACCATTTTGTTACGGTCCCTTATGCCGGTTAGGATATTATAATGGTATAGCTATTGTTGAACAACGGCTTAGCACCATTTACTCTATTTTCGAGCTATATTCAAAATACCGGGATACGTCAAGAAGATAATCTTAACTCTATTCTGTACTAAACCTGCTTATGTAATTTGGCGCAAATATTGGATGATCTTTTGCTGCCGGGCTAAATCCGGATGATTGGCCGCTAATATACATTCAGAAATAACTATTTTCTGCATTTTCAAGATATTCTCCAAGGCTGCAAACATATTGACAGGCGGATAAAATTCTCGTGATAAATAATTAATCAGTTTTAATGTTTTGAAACCATCAAACCAGCAGTGAAACTGCTTAATCAATGTGTCCTCATCTTTAACATTGCGGCGTACTCTTTTCCATGCCTGTTCAAAGGAAGAATCGGTTAAAAAAGAGGCGAGTAACGGATGAATCAATCCGGCATTTTTCATGATTTCGTCTTCAGTATAGTGGAACGGCTTTTCCATGAGCTCAAGCCATTTTGCCAATATTTCGAATATCTGCGGATCATACAGGACATATTCTTCCTGCTCGTGCGTCAAAAATCTTTGTATTCTCTTGCCCGTTCCAAAGGGAACGCGCTGAGATGCCCGTGATGATGGAAAGACACATGTTTTTTTAACATAATTTATCTTTCCGATCTTGGCCAGCTTGTTAAGAAAATAAAAGTCCTCACCTGCTTCGCGCCGGTTCATTCCCCGGACATCCAGATAAGCATCAGTAGAACAAGCCATTGCCGAGCCTATTGAATGAAAAGCATAAGGAGATTTTGCATATCTCAATCCTAATATCCAGTAACGCAAGAATATTTCATAGCAATACATTGCCGCTCTTTCTTCATCAAGGTCTGGTTCCTGATGCTCGTAAGCAACAATCGCCGTTTTTACTTTGTTAATAAAGCAATCTTTCAATGCAGTCAGATAATTGCTTTGTACTAAGGTATCGGCATCAAGACTTAAAATATTCGTTTTAGGGGAGGAGCTATTCGACAGTAGAATTAGCGCCCTATCCATCCCAATCTTGCGCGCCATTCCTACTCCACCCTCTTCATCAGGTACTTCCTGTCCTGCTGACGAGGCATCAATATATCCGAGTCTTAATCCTGAATCGGCAATAAGTTGCATAATGTCTTTTAATCCTTGATTTAGATTTCGATCTCTCTGTATCTTTTTGTTCACCAATGCCTGAAGATATTCCAGCGTCTGTTGATTATTTATTTTTACTTCGTCCGCAGAATTTTTCTTATTATTGATTACACATAAGACAAATGAATAATCTAATGATGCCGGCATATTTTGAGCAAGAGAAGCCAGGGTGTATAAAAGCATATTCTTTTCGGCAAACGCAGGTATTACCACCACCTGAGATATGTTGTCTGTATTTCCGGCAATCAACTTCCATCCGTCAGCAACTGAATAGTTTTGCAGGTATTGATTTAATGAAGAAGGTTTAGTCATTCCAATATTTAATTACACTTTCTTTTAACAAATTATAATCATCTCCGTTAATCCAATTAATTGTTATTCCCTTTCTTTCCATCCGTCGAAACCACGTTTCCTGACGTTTCGCAAATTGATGAATACTGGTATTTAGTTTTGCAAACATATCCGGATAAGTGATTTGCCCTTGCAGATACTGAGAAACATAACGATACTCTAAACCAAAACTATCGAGTCTTGCCCAGGACAATCCGGAAATATGCAGCGCTTTTACTTCCTCTATCATTCCCTGTTCCAATCTTTGTGTTAACCTGGTTGTAATGCGTTTGCGTAGCACTGATCTCTCCCAGCGTATACCGAATACAGTTGCATTTGCATTCGGCCGATTGAATATTTCAGCAGGTTGGCGCAGGCGTGCTTTTTCTATCTCTATTGCCCGAATTAATCTGTCTTTATCCTCGATATCCGTCTTATTATGAAGTTGTGGCTTCATGGCGAGGAGATTATTTTGTAATTCTTCTATTGATTTAGTTTGCAAATAGTCTCTCAATTCCTGATCCGGTGGCGCCGGCGGCAACTGATAATTAAGAATTATTGACTCCAAATAAAGTCCGGTGCCGCCAACCACAACAGGCAAAGAGTTTCTTCGGATTAGAGCGGAGTATACTTCATAAAATCGGGTCTGGAATGCAAAGAGATTAAATTCTTCCCGGGGATTGATAATATCGATTAAATAATATGGCATATTAAAGCCATTGATATTATATTCCTGCAAATCTTTGCCGGTACCAATATCCAGTCCTTTATATACTTGACGGGAATCTGCCGAGATTATTTCACCTTTTAAATCATAGGCCAGGCGAACAGACAGTTTCGTCTTGCCTGAAGCAGTCGCTCCCAGAATAATTATCAGATTATTCGCCATTATATTGCCTTGAATTTATCTGTCATTAATGAAATGTAATACAATAATTAATTTTATTTTACCATTACCGGCTGAAAATAAATGAACAAACGACTGGATCTACGCAAGGAAGCAATCTTCCCTTTGATTATTAAAATGAGCTGGCCATCTATGATCGCAATGGTGGCCATGTCTCTTTACAATTTCATTGATACTTTCTGGCTGGCCAGATTAAGTTCCCATGCTCTGGCCGCACTTACAATTTGTTTCCCCATTCAAATGATTTTTGCCGCTATCGGTATCGGCACCGGTGTTGGCGCCGGCTCATTTTCAGCGAGGATGTTTGGCGCAGGTAATTTATTCCGAGCAAAGCAGGCCGCCGGCCATATTTTTACCCTTTCCCTGTTTTTCGGACTTGTCATGATTATGGTAATTCTGATCTTTCATGACTACATTCTCCGCTTTTTTGGCGCAAGTGCGGAAATAATGCCTCTTTGTCGTGATTATTTGATTATTGTTGCGTTCAGTTCACCTTTTCTTTTCTTTTCGATGATGTCCAACAATTTATTAAGAGCTGAGGGAAGACCACTTTTATCTATGTGGGTCGTCCTGATTTCTTCAATTATCAGTGCCATTCTCGATCCGTTGTTAATTTTCGGTATTGGCCCCTTCCCTGCCATGGGAATTAAAGGCGCAGCACTAGCCTCTGTTATTGCCCAATTTGTAGCAAGCATCTTCTCCGTTTATTTCATGTTATTAAAAACATCGATTTATGATCTTAAATGGCAATATCTGATCCCAAATATAAACATAATTAAATCAATCTACTCCACCGGATTCCCGTCAATCGTTATTAATATGATCGTTAGTCTCGTTTTAGTTATTTACAATCACACACTATCGCAGTTCGGTTCGCTAGCTATAGCTTCTCTGGGAATCTGTTTTCGAGTAAACGGCCTTGTGACCATGATTCTATTCGGGATTGGTTTTGGCTTAATGCCTATTGTCGGATACAGCGAAGGAGCCAGACTTTATGGGCGTCTGAAAGAATCTGTGGTTGTTGCATTGAAATTAGCAATTGCCATTGCTGTAGTCTCTTCAGTTATATTAGAAATATATGCCGAATCGATTGTCGGGATTTTCTCTAATGATCCGGCACTCACCGCAATCGCCACAACAGCGTTGCGTCTTTATGTTTCCGTTTTAATATTTATGGCGCCAACATTAATTTTCATCAACATGTTTATGGGTCTGGGTAAGGGAAATCTAGCCATGGTTTTACTTTTCTTCCGCGATGTTCTTTTACTTATTCCGTTACTGATTGTTTTCTCTTCGCGGTTCGGTCTTTTTGGCGCCTGGCTGGCATTACCGCTTGCCAACATAATTGCTTTTTTTGCAATTTTATACTGGGCAAAAAAAGAACTTCGCCGGTTTGATACTTATTCTTAATCAATCATTCAAAAAAAATGCCCCTTAAACAGGGGCATTTTAATTTAGATTCAGCTTTGATTAATTAAATATTACAGTGGTTGTACATTGGTTGCGCTGGGACCTTTATTGCCCTGCTCAATGTCAAAACGAATTCTCTGACCCTCATAAAGAGTTTTGAATCCGGTTCCTGCGATAGCGCTATAATGAACAAATACATCGCCACCTTCATCGTTTTCAATGAAACCAAACCCCTTCTTCTCGTTGAACCACTTTACTTTTCCTTCTGCCACAGTTAAAAACCCTCCTTTCAAATATTCATTTCCAAACAGGTTGATTCCTGCCAGAAACAAAAAAACCGCACGAATTCTCTTTCTTAATTCAAGAATTCTCAGCGGTTAATTTTCTTTCTTGTGAAACTTAGCACTAACTACTTCCTAATAAACATTACACTTTACACTCCCTGACAAATTCAGGGCTAACATGCTTTAGCGTGATAACTAACATCTATTTTTTTTAAAATCAAGCTTTTTTTATAATTTTGTTAATTTTTTTCGTTATTTAAACTGGAATGTAAAATATTAATTATCTCACTTTCTTTTTCGATATAAAAATGGTCTGTATAGGGAATTATTATTAAATCAGAATTAAGACTTTCTATTTGTTTTTTTAAAACTGCGATATTGCAGAACTGATCATTGTTTCCGCAAATGATCAGATCAATTCTATTCGTTAATTTTGTAAAATCAAAATCGAAATAACTAATGGGTGGCGAAATAAATATAGCGGCAGCAAAAGGATGATCAGCTCTTTCAATAATTTTTGAACCAACCCAGGAGCCAAAAGAATAGCCGGCAAAAGTTATTTTTGATATTCCAATACTCTGTAAATATTTACAGGCGGCATAAATATCTTCCTGCTCCCCTCTTCCCTCATCATAAATTCCTGTGCTTGCGCCAACACCCCGGAAATTAAATCTCAGTGTGGAATATTTTTCTGCGGCAAAAGCCTCCTGAATTGCTTGCACAACGTTATTATGCATAGAGCCGCCCATTAAAGAATGTGGATGGCAAATAACAACCCCCTTGTCTTCCGACGATTTATTTAATAATCCTTCAATCAGCAGTTCATTGTTTTTTATATAAACCTGTTCTTCCCTCATCATTCTTCCTCTTTTGCAGACACTAAATGGCAAGCACAAAATCTTTTATTATTTATATCCTTCAAAACGGGCTGCTGCTCCTCACAAACCGGCAATTTATAAAGACAGCGGTTTTTGAAATTACATCCTCGTGCACCTTCAATCCTCGCTTCGCCTTTTATTGCGACTTTTTTTCCCTTCTTCTGCCGGTCGCAGGACGGTACAGCCGCAAGCAGCATTTGCGTGTAAGGATGGAGCGGGTAATCATAAATATCGTGATTTTGCGCCAGTTCAACAATTTGGCCCAAATACATCACCGCAATGCGATCAGACATATGGCGGATCACATTAAGATCGTGAGAAACAAACAAATATGTCAAACCAAAGTCCTGTTTTAAATCTTTGAGTAAATTTAATATTTGTGCCTGAATAGATACATCCAGGGCGGAGACAGGTTCGTCAGCGACAATCATTTCCGGCCGGAGAATAAGTGCCCGCGCAATTCCAATGCGTTGTCTCTGTCCCCCACTGAATTCGTGTGGATAGCGATTAGCCTGTTCAGCACTTAAGCCGACTTTCGCCATTAATTCCAATACCGATTTACTGCGGGTATTTCTATCGCCGATGTGATGAATAGTTAACGGTTCTTTAATTATAACAGCAGCCGATTTGCGAGGGTTGAGAGAAGAATATGGGTCCTGAAATATCAACTGGACATTCCGGCGGTATGCTTTCAGGGATTTGCTGTTATAAGAATTTATATTTTCTCCTTTGAAGCTGATAAAACCGGACGATGGTTTTTCCAGCCTTGTTATCAGGCGGGCCAGTGTTGATTTTCCGCAACCAGATTCCCCGACCAGACCTAATGTTTCTCCTTTAAATATTTTTAAATTCACATCATTAACTGCATCAACAACTCTGTTTTTAGAATTGAACATACCGCTTGTGAGCGTATATTTTTTATTTAATTTCTGAATATCAACAAGAAGATCAGGCATTATATGCTTCCTAATTTAATTTCTTTGTTTGTTGAGCGATCCAGCAGGCCACAAAATGACCGGATTTAATTTCTCTCAACTCAGGATCTTGCTCAGCACAAAGAGTTTCGGCCCAAGAGCATCTCTCACGAAAACTGCATCCTGCCGCAAGATTATATAAACTGGGGACCGAACCGGGAATAGTTTCAAGATGTTCTTGCCTGTCATTGCTGCAGCTGGCCGGCAGAGAAGCGATCAACCCTTTAGTGTAAGGATGCAGCGGATTGGCAAATATTTCATTGACCTGGGAATTTTCCACAATTTTTCCGGCATACATTACGGCCACATTTTCCGCCGTCTGGGCAACAATCCCGAGATCATGGGTAATGAGAATAACCGCCATATTATTTTTCTCTTTGAGATCAGAAATCAAATCCAGAATCTGAGCCTGAATGGTTACATCCAATGCCGTAGTGGGTTCATCGGCCAGAAGTAAGCGGGGATGACAAGACATGGCCATTGCCACCATTACCCGCTGCCTCATTCCGCCGCTCAGTTGATGCGGGTAATCTTGTGCTCTTCTTTCCGGATCGGGGATTCCTACTTCCCGTAATTGCTCAATGCTCAAAGCAAGCGCCTGTTTAGCGGGAAGATTTTGATGCAGTCTGATCGCTTCAGCAATCTGTTCGCCAATACGAATAACCGGATTAAGTGAAGTCATGGGCTCCTGAAAGACCATGGCGATTTCATTGCCCCGCTTGCTGCGAATTTCTTCGGCAGACAATTTTAATAAATCCTGTCCCTGAAAAAATATTGAACCGTTGATAATACTGCCATTGGCGGGAATTAACCGCATTATCGACAGTGCCAGCATGGTTTTCCCACACCCAGATTCGCCGACAATGCCTAATGTTTCTCCAGGTTGCAAACTCAAAGAAACACCATCAACTGCTTTTATTCTGCCGCGATTCGTATCAAATACGGTTATTAATTCTTTTATTTCCAGTAGAGGCGGCATATTTTATTTTGAAGTACAGTTACGCAGATATTCCGTAAGCAGGCGTACCGCTACTCCTGATGCTCCTTTCGGGACATAAGACTTGTCTTTGCTACTCCAGGCAGGACCGGCAATGTCTAAATGAACCCAGGGATAATCACCAATGAATTTACTTAAAAATGCGGCAGCGGTAATTGTTCCGGCGACTCGCCCTCCGCTGTTTTTATAATCCGCAATGTCGCTCTTAATAAGCTCATAATAGTTTTCCCACAAGGGCAGCTCCCAGACAAACTCACCTGTATCCTGTGCGGCCTTAGTAATTTTTTCTTTAAGATTATCGTCAGTCCCCAGCATTCCTATAACATCGTCACCCAGTGCAATAACACAAGCTCCGGTCAGAGTGGCAACGTCAATGATCGCCGCAGGTTTATATTTAGAGGCATAATGAAGAGCATCCGCCAGAATTAAGCGGCCTTCAGCGTCCGTATTGATAATTTCGATAGTTTTGCCCGAATATGATTTTAAAATATCTCCCGGTTTATAGGCACTACCGCTGGGCATATTTTCCGTGGCCGGTATTAGTCCGATAATATTCAGCGGCAGTTTCAGATCAGCAGCCACCATAATCGTTGCCATAACTGCTGCACCACCGGACATATCCGACTTCATTTCATCCATTTTCTCCGCCGGTTTGATACTGATTCCACCACTGTCAAAGGTCAAACCTTTGCCCACAAGAACAACCGGCGCTTTGCTTTTCGAGCTCCCGGAATATTCTAGGACAATGAACCTGGGCTCTTCGTTACTTCCCGCAGCCACTCCAAGAAGGGCATTCATTCCCATTTTCTTCATTTTAGCCCGATCCAATACCTGGCAGGTGACGTTTTTTCTCCGGGCGATTCCTTCTGCCTTCTGCGCCATAATGGATGGCGTCATTTCATTGGAAGGAGCCGAAATAAGGTCTCGGGCAAAGTAAACACCCCCGGTAATTATTTGGGCAATTTTAACTGCAGACTCGATAATTGAATATTCCTCTTCTCCGGCGACTATAGTGAATTGCTCCATCTCCTTGATATCTTCGCGTCCCACCGTTTTGTAGGGAGTATATTGATAAAGGCCCAGTAGTGCACCTTCAACCATTGCCTGCACATTTTTATCTGTTTTCCCGGGGAGGATATTTAATTCTATGGAAGTCGCCGTTTCTTTAATATTCATACTGCGCAAATGCTGCATCACTTTACTGAAAGCCGCCCGAATTTTTTCCAGATTAATTTCGCTTTTTTTCCCTAAACCGACCAGGGCTATTCTTTGCGCCGGAATTACCCCGTGGGTATAAACTACTGCTATTTGCGACGGTTTGGCTGTGAAATCGCCATTATTTATTAATTCGGTGATTAATCCACTACTGCGCTGATCAATTACTAATGAAGTTCCGGTCAATTCTTTTTGATCTTGAAATAAGGCTAATATAACGGCCTGGCTTTTAATATCCTGGAGTTTTCCCTTTTTAACAAATAACTTCATTGGCTTGTGCTCCTGTTTTTAATAATTTAGGGGAGTTTTTCACTTCGGCGGAAGATAGCATATTTCGGAAAAAAGTCAATTAGTTAAACGGCGGGGATATGCCTTGCTCTGATAAAGTCATGTTCATAAAAATAATCTCATACTGTCCTGGCCAAATCCAGCTTGCCTTGCCATTTCCAGAGCAGTGTCTCCCGCAAAATTAAGTGTTCGGGCTTTTCCAAAAATTGGTCGCGGGCTGCTAAGGCAAATGCGTCTTCTTTGGCATCGTTTAAAATTCGGGCATCGCGGATAATGCTGGCGATGCGGAAATCGGGCAAGCCCGATTGTCGGGTACCCAAAAAATCACCGGGACCACGAATGGCCAAATCTTCTTCAGCCAGAGCAAAGCCATCTGTTGTTTTTTCCATAATCTTGAGTCTCTTACGGGCGACATCAGAACGGGCATAATCGGCGAGCAAAATACAACGGGAAGGAATATCTCTTCGGCCTACCCTGCCCCGCAGTTGATGTAGTTGCGAAAGGCCGAAGCGCTCCGCATGTTCAATAACCATCAACGATGCCATTGGTATGTCGATGCCCACCTCAATGACTGTTGTCGCCACAAGAATATGAATTTCGTTTTCCTGAAATGCCTGCATCACCGCATCTTTTTCCTTATCCTTCATTTTGCCGTGAATCAGGCCGACTTTATAATCGGGAAAAATATCTTTCTGCAGATGAGCGGCCATATTTGTTGCGTCTTTTAAATCCAGATTTTCGGATTGTTCCACCAGCGGGTAAACGATGAAGGTCTGATGGCCATGGTCCAGTTCCGAGGCTATGATCGAATAAACTTTGTCGCGCTTATTTTCACCCATGACTGTTGTCGCTACCGGTATTTTCCCGGGAGGCATCTCATCGATTACCGATACATCCAGATCGCCATAAACCGTCATCGCCAGTGTGCGAGGAATAGGTGTTGCGGTCATTACCAGCACATCGGCATCAATTCCTTTATTCCGCAGTGTTGCCCGCTGCATAACGCCAAAACGGTGTTGTTCATCTATAACAACCAGTCCCAGTTTATGATAATCAACATCCTCCTGAATGAGGGCATGAGTTCCGATGATGATATTGGCGCAGCCGGAATTAATCTGTTCGAGAGCTTCTTTTCGATCTGCCGTATTCATGCTGCCGGTAAGTAAAACAACGTTCAATCCCAGATTGACCGCCCATTCGTTAATATTCCGGTAATGCTGTTTGGCTAAGATTTCCGTAGGCGCCATCATTGCCGCCTGATAATTATTCTCGCAGGCAATGATTAAGGCCGCCATTGATACAATGGTTTTACCGCTGCCTACATCTCCCTGTAAAAGCCGGTTCATCGCTGTGTCTTTGGCCATATCCGTCAGTATTTCATTCATCACCCTGCTTTGTGCTGCAGTCAACGAAAAGGGTAAACTGGAAATAAATTTCTCCAGCACATTAGTCTGAGTTTTGAAACTGATTCCCTTCTCCAGAGTCCACCCTGATTTTTTTATGGCCATACCCATTTGGAAAAAAAAGAACTCATCATAAATTAAGCGGTAATGAGCGGCGGAGCGTTGGAGATTATAATCCTCCAGATTTTCATTATTTTCCGGAAAATGTATCGATCTGATTGCGGTTTGCAGATCGATTAAATTGCGCTTGCGGCAAATTTCTGGCGGAATTGGCGAAATAAAGTAGCGTGCATAATTAGCCAAAGCCTGATGCATAACTTTACGCATGTATTTTTGATGCAGTCCTTCCGTTTCGGAATAAACGGGAACGATTCGTTTGAAATTAAGAAGATTTTCTTCGTCATTGTCGTCCAATATTTCATAGTCAGGATGGATCATAGCACGGCCCAGGTAATTGGGCGTTACATTGCCTGTGAAAATTACATTTGCTCCTTTCTTGAAAAAGCCCAAAAGATAGGAAGTCTGGCCTTTGAACCATTTGGCTGTGAGATTGGCTGTATTATCGCTGATTGTAATTTCCAGAATACGTCTTTTGCCGTAATATTTATATTCGGTCAGAATTACTTTCCCCATGACTGTTTGATATTTTCCAGTTTCCAAGCGATTAATTTTTTTTATTTCCCGTCTGTCTTCATAAGTGCGCGGCAGGAATAAGAGTAAATCTTCCACATTATCAATTTTTTTTGCACCGAAACGCTGCGCCATCTTCGGTCCTACGCCTTTTAAATATTGTACCGGAAGCGACAGTTTGGCCAGTGTCTCCTTCAAATCCGCTATTCTTTGGAATGCTTTTTCATCATGCAGCTGGCTTGACGCCTCAATTAACTGAACGGCTGTTTTGAGCTGATCTAATAATCCTGTTGCTTTTTCAATCTTTTGTTTTCTCATTTCCAGTTCGAGTCCATCGTAATCGGAAAATAGAGTTAATAATTCGTCCATCATTGTTAATGAATTATCCTGGAGACCTGAAGGCCGTGAACTTTTCAACATCAACGACAAGTTCGAAAGAGATTTTCCCAAATCTTTAATATGGGCTAAATTTTTAAAATTGTTTTGAGAAGAAAAATGCAGCGGTTGTTCAATTTTTTGCAGAATATTTTTAAATGATTCCATTTGCAGCACCGCAACGATTGGAGTTGACAAACCTTAATTATTATTAGGCAATTGACAAATTTAGTTAACAAATATATTTTATTTGCGCAAGGAATGATTGACTTAAATGCTTATTTACGTTAGATGAGCCAGCATTAACTTTATCAAAAAGCAATAATCATATGGGGTAATATGCCAACTAAATCTACCTATAAAAATTCAGGCGTCGATATTGATACTGCCAATGATTTTATCGAACGAATCAAACCGTTCATTAAAACAACGGCGCGGAAAGAAGTTGTTTCCGGAATAGGAGGTTTTGGTGGACTTTTTCGCTTTGACTCCGGTAAATATAAAAATCCAATCCTGGTTTCATCCACCGACGGTGTAGGAACCAAACTCAAAATTGCTCAATTAATGGATAAACATGATACTATCGGCATTGATCTTGTTGCCATGTCTGTCAATGATGTCGTAGTTCAAGGTGCCGAACCGCTTTTCTTTCTGGACTATCTGGCAACGGGCAAAATAGAATTAGAAAAAAGCGTGAAAATTGTCGAAGGTATTGTTGCGGGATGCAAGCAGGCCGGCTGTACATTAATTGGTGGTGAAACCGCAGAAATGCCCGGTTTTTATAAAAACGGTGAATATGACCTGGCTGGCTTTTGTGTCGGCGTAGTTGAATCAGAAAAGCTTATCGATGGTTCAGCAATCAGCGTTAATGACCGGGTGATCGGAGTTGCTTCCAGCGGTTTGCATAGCAATGGTTTCTCTCTGGCCCGCAAAGTTTTGCTCGATAAGGGCAAACTACAGGTTACCGACAAAGTCTCCGGTTTAGAAAAAACGGTTGGCCTGGAACTTTTAGAGCCCACAAGGATCTATGTAAAGCCACTGCTCAACCTTTTTAAGAATTTCAACATCAAAGGCCTAGTGCATATAACCGGTGGCGGCTTCTACGATAATATTCCCCGGATAATTCCCCAGTCCTGTCGTTGCGTGATTTCTAAAAACAGTTGGGATATACCGCCAATTTTCCAAGTCATCAAAGAAATAGGCAAGGTTGATGAAAAGGAAATGTTCCGTGTTTTCAATATGGGGATCGGAATGATGATTGTTGTTCCGGAAAAAGAATCTGCAGAAGTCATTCATCGGTTAGAAGTGTTAGGCGAAAAGGCATATTTAATCGGTGCTGTGGAAAAAAGAGAGAGAAAACAATCTTTGGTTTGTTTCAGCGAAACTTGACGATATTGGAATATTTAATTATACGATTTTCTAAGAGCACATCAACATTGATGGTAAAAAAATGACCCAACCATTGAAACTGGGAGTGTTAATTTCCGGCAGCGGCTCCAATCTCCAATCGATCATTGATAATATCGAAAAAGGCGCACTAACCGCGACAATCAAGATAGTCATCTGTAATAACCCTCATTCCTTTGGAATAACCAGAGCACAAAAACATGGCCTGCCAGTTACCGTTTTAAAGCATGACGATTTCAGAACCAGAGAAGATTTTGATGAGGAATTAATTCAAATTTTAAGAAATAATGAAATTGATCTGGTTGTTCTGGCCGGTTTCATGCGTATCCTTACCTCTGCTTTCCTGAAAGCATTTCCTCAGAAGATAATTAATATTCACCCTGCCCTTTTGCCTTCCTTTCCGGGTACTCACGGCCAAAAAGATGCTTTCGAATACGGTGTAAAATTTTCCGGCTGTACCGTACACTTTGTTGATGAAGGAGTCGATACCGGACCGATTATTATTCAAAGTGTTGTCCCCGTGTTACAGGATGACACCAGAGAAACTCTGGCTGCCCGTATCTTAAAGGAAGAACACCGGATATATCCCCAGGCAATTCAATATTTTGCTGATGGTAAGATTATAATTACAGGGCGGAAGGTCCACATTAAAGATGCTTCAGAAACACCTTTAATGGCATTACATAACCCCTCTTTGACAGGTTTTTAATCCCGCTGCTGCGGGACGAGCGTTAATTCTCCGCAGCTTGCTGCGATATAATGTAGTTCATTTCATACCTCGACAGCTTGCTGCGAGGTGGTTGATTAACCATGATTGTTGTAAGCACTTGTCTCTTAGGCCGGAAATGCCGCTGGGACGGTCAATGCTATCCGCCAGAAAAGCAATTAATGAATTTGCCGGATCTGATTGCCGTTTGTCCGGAACAACTGGGAGGGCTTCCAACACCGCGTGAACCGGCACAAATTATTGACGGAAACGGATTTGATGTTTTGAATAATCGGGCCAGAGTCATCAACGCTTCGGGTATTGATGTAACTGCAGAATTTATCCGGGGAGCGACAGAGGTATTAAAAATTGCCCGACAGTACAATGTTGAACGGATAATTTTAAAGGAGCGTAGCCCATCCTGTGCAGTGCATCACCTTTACCAGGGTAAAAATCTGGTCGCCGGAATGGGAGTTACTTGTGCCTTACTTAAAAGTGAAGGGTTTGCCATTTTATCATCAGAGGAATTAGATAAATTGCATGCATGATTTAATAGTTATCGGTGATGATCTTTCTTCCCATGTAGCAGCAGCTGTTGCTGCAAGTTATGGATTAAATACTGTTCTGGTGGCAGAGCGTGGCACCGGCGGTTTTCATTTATTCGATGACTTTGCATTTAATATCGACCCGACACCGCTGAGTGGTTTTGGATTAAACCAGACATGTCTTTCTCTTTTAGCAGAACTGGATATCCCGCCCATTGAAAGGGAAAGCAGATTATTAAACCCTGCTTATCAAATCATATTGCCGGAACACAGGATCGATTTTTTCAATGAAAAAGAAGCACTGGTCAATGAAATGGCCAGAGAGTTTCCAGAATATGCCCAGGAGATTAACGCTTTCTATGAATCAGCCTTTAAAAAATGTAAAATCTTCGGCGATTGGTTACATAATCATCCGTTTATTCAGCCCCTGAGCATAAAGGATTATTATAACTTTTTAAAGATGATGCCATCGTTATTTATACATCAATTTGAAAAAGCTAAATTCAAAAGCCTTTTAAGCCATAATATTTCTTTAAAAAAAGTATTTGAAGCCCAGGAAGCTTTGCTCGGCAATACTATTACCAATCAAGACAGTTTTTCTTCCAGCTTTCAGCATTGTACCCCTTTTCGGGGTATTTATTATTTCCCACAAGGCAAACAAGTTCTTTTTAATTCCCTAATTAAAAAACTGGAATCGAAAAACGGATTGTATTTGAGTAGTTGCGAAATATTAAATGTACATAAAGGAAATTCGATTACATTAGACATTGCCGATAAAGCTGGCAATAACTCCAGTATTTCAGCAAAATATTTGATTGTGAGCACAATGTGGGATTCCATGCACTTATTGCTCGCCGGTAAAAAGAAAATCAATTTTGGGGACTGGATTAGCCCGATTAAAGCGACGCATTTACCTTTTACAATTCATCTGGGCTGCGCCCGTAAATGTATTCCGGAAAAAATGGCGCATCATCTGGCCGTGGTTTCTGACGTTCAGAAAAACATTTTCGATAACAATCTGATTATTCTGGAATATAGTATGCCGGAAGATGAAACAATGCCCGCTGCCAATAAGGCGCCGCTCACAGCGACGGTATTTTTGTCTCCTGATCCTGAGCAATGGTCCCAGGAAAACCTAACAGCTACAGCTTCATCAATTATTGACCGTCTGGAATATTTTCTTCCCTTTTTAAAAGAGAATATAGAATTTTTTGATCTGGAAAAATCGATCGAACTATCTAAAATATCTCACAGCGTTTTTAATCCTAAATATAAGATAAGGCGTTCTTTTATTACCGGATTGGCAGCCCGAACCAACAAAACCCGTTTTAAGAATGTATATCTGACCGGTGCATCATTATTGACTGACGCCGGTTTTGAGGGAGAAATAATATCTGGCACTAATGCTGCGTCGAGAGTAATTGGCCGTTGTGGAAAAAAAACTTAATCTTGCCATAACCTGATAACCTAAATGTCACGCGAGGTCACAAGACCTGCATGGGTGGTCAAATAAATGCTGAGAACGGCATAATGGGCCTAGAAATGTAATGGCCATTTTGTAACGGCTCCTAATAAAAAAGGATTAATCATGATTTCTCCAATTTCGAATTTTGCTATAGCAGATTTAGGACCAAGAGAAATTGACTCGCCGCTGGATATTGCCAATTTCACCCCGGACAACAAACGCTTATTATTTAATTGTTATCTCGATAGTTATGCAGAAAGTGAAAATCGACAAGGTCTGCCCCTCTCCATAGAATTGGCGGGTCCCCGCAAGAAAATATTTTTCCAGCCAAGTCGGACAAAAGCAGCTATTGTCACTTGTGGCGGTCTCTGCCCGGGCATTAATGACGTTATTCGGTCAATTACCATGGAGCTTTATTACCGCTACGGCGTAAAAAATATCTGCGGCATCAAATATGGCTTCAGAGGTTTAATTCCGGAATACGGACATAAAACAGTCCAGCTTTCACCGGAAATTGTCAAAGATATAACCCATATCGGCGGAAGCATTCTCTCCTGTTCGCGAGGGCATCAAGACATTGATAATATCATAAAATCGCTCTCGGATTCGCGAATAGATATTCTTTTTTGTATTGGTGGTGACGGCACTATGCGGGCTGTACAGGAGATATCAGACCGAATGCTGAAACGTAATTTAAAGATTGCCGTTGTCGGTATCCCCAAAACAATTGATAATGATCTTAATCTGATCGAAAAATCATTTGGCTTTGATACCGCAATAGCCCAAACGGTTCATGCTATTCAATGTGCCCATGTGGAAGCCAAAGGTGCCGTAAACGGCATAGGGCTGATTAAGATCATGGGCAGGCTCTCCGGCCATATTGCCGCTAATGCCGCACTTGCCCAAAATGATACTAATTTTGTTCTAATCCCGGAAGTTCCTTTTGCTCTGGAAGGTAAGAACGGATTTCTCATGTCACTGGAAAAGCGTCTTGAATCTCGTGGCCATGCTGTAGTTCTGGTGGCGGAAGGCGCAGGTCAGAACATTATGCGACAGATTGATGATCCGGTTGAAACCGATCCTTCCGGGAATCTACGTTTGTACGATGTCGGTATCTTTTTAAAAAATGAAATTGAAAAGTATTTTTTAAATATTAACCAGGAAATTAATTTAAAATATATCGAACCCAGTTATATGATACGCTCCGTGCCGGCCAATGCTTCGGACAGCATTTATTGTAGTTCACTCGGACAGGATGCCGTTCATGCCGCCATGGCCGGTAAAACTGGTCTTTTAGTTGCCCTGATGAAAAGTGAATATGTTCACCTGCCTTTGAGCGCAGCTGTCTCCCGCCGGAAAATTGATCCGCACGGAGACGTATGGTTGCGTGTTTTGGAGGCAACGGGTCAACCTCCTTCGATGAAAGATTAATAAACCGAAAAAAATGCTTGCATTATAACGTCTTATAGTTTAGTAACGACGCACATTTTCTAGGAGGATTTTTTCATGTCTCGTATTTGTGAAGTTTGCGGTAAAAAACCGTCCATTGGCAACAGCGTCAGCCATGCCAACAATAAAACCAAAACTACGTGGTACCCAAATCTGCAAAAATTGCGCTGTGTTAACGAGAAATCGGGAGCGGTTAAGAGAGTAAAAGTATGTACACGTTGCATCCGTTCGGGCTTCGTGAAAAAGGCTATGTAATAGGCGGCAACCAGCCGTATTTTTTTACAGCTTCAGCAGTTTCCCTAAGAAAGATTTCGTTGTCATCGAGTAATTCTCTTGCTTGAAGAAATATATTTTTAATGCCCGCAAGATATAATTGTTCATCAATCGGAAGGCCGAATTTGAATGCATAAAGTCGAATTCGGCCTTCAATAGTCATTGTTTTCTTAATTTTATCTTCAGTCAGGTAAGATTGAGCTCTTTGCATCACTTCGCGAATTTCCGTTTTGCCCAAACTATAGAGCCAGTTGATTGTGGCGGTAAATTCTTCCATATCCCCGTCTGTTGTAGTACAAATAGCATCCCTTAATAACTCAATTGTATGATTTTTGTTAATATGATCGATAATTGCCAGATCATAAATCATTTCCACAATCAAATGAGAACGGTAAGCCGCTTCGTTATAAGATATTTCCTTGTTAACTTTCTTTTGAAAATCCAGAAGCGAATTAATTAATGGTTTTCCCTTTATGTAAGAATAACCATGAGAATCCGGGTTAAATTCATCATGTATACCGGGACAGATTTTGCCAAAGTGGGACAGATCATCAACCAGCAGATGGAACATTATATAGGCTGCTTTCGGATAAAGAGGTGGAGTTTCCTGCAGTCTTTTAATTTGATGAGTTTGTCGAGAACTGATATCAGGATGAATAGTCAGTAAATCCGGCACTATATTATAAACGAAAATATCTAAATTATAATTGCTGATACCAGCGATACTCAGGATATTCTGTAAAATATATGTATGGGTGAGCATGAGCATAAGATTTGAGCCTTTAAATATTTGCCGTATAATATTCGATTTCTTCCAGGTGATATTTGTTTTTCAGGTTTTCCAGGAGATTGATTACTTCCTGAAGAAAATCCGGTATAATAGATATTTGAATTATTGCTGTATGAGGATCCACAGTTGTTACCGTGGCCATTCCCTCATATCCTTCAATAATAAATTGAACCTGCGCAATGTTGTTTCGTTTTAGTTTAAACCATTTTTTTATCATATTTTAAATTAGCATTTATACTTTTAAAGATCAAGAACCAGAGGCTAATTAATTGATTTACAACATAAATGTATATATTTTAAAAACATTATCTTTTAAAATAAATAATGAAAACTTGACATCGAGGTCAACCTTGATATGATGACCAAACCGTTGTTCAACAATAACTATATCATTGTAATATCGTAACCGGCATAAGGGGCCGTAACGAAATGTCTGGGAATTTGATAGTTATTTTGTAACGGTCCCTAACAAAGACAAAAATTAAAAGAATTAATAATGACTATAGAAAAATCTCTGCCGGCAACACAATGGAAAATCAAGAATAATCTAAATAAAGATATAGAATATTCATTAAATAATGAATTGGGTATCCACCCGATTATCTCTCAAATCCTTGCCAATCGGGATTTTCTGGATATGGAAGATGTCCGCCATTATCTGCAGCCTTCGCTCAATGACTTGTATAGCCCTTTTTTAATGAAGGATATGAAAGCGGGTATTTCACGCCTGCTGAAAGCTATTCACGATCACGAAAAGATTTTAATATATGGTGATTATGATGCTGATGGCATAACTTCTGTAGTCATCCTATATAAATTCATTAAAGAAATAACTCCCGATGTTACTTACTATATCCCTGACCGAATCCAGGAAGGTTACGGTTTAAAAAATCCGGCTATCGACAAATTTAAAAGCGACGATGTCCGGTTGATTATTACGGTGGACTGCGGAATTTCCGACCACGCGCAGATTGCCTATGCCCACACCCTGGGAATAGATACTATTGTTTTAGACCATCATGCGATCTCCGGTGCTCTGCCACCATCTGTTGCCAATATCAATCCCAAGCGGGAAGACTGTTCTTTTCCATTCAAAGATCTTGCTGGTGTAGGGATAGCTTATAATTTCCTGATTGCGTTACGCGGCAGTTTACGGAAAGAAGGCTTCTGGAAGAATGAAGATTATCCTAATTTAAAAGAATATTTGGATATTGTCGCTCTGGGTACTATTGGTGACATTGCACCGCTAATCGACGAGAACAGGATATTTGCCAAAATCGGTTTGGAGTTAATCACTGAAGGGAAGCGTCCAGGAATTAAAGCACTCAAAGAGATCAGCGGTATCGATGGTCAGATTATTGATTCCTTCAAAGCCTCCTTTTGCCTTATTCCGCGCATAAATGCTTCAGGACGCATTGCCTCGCCGTTGGATGCAGTGGCCCTGCTTTTGACAGAAGACATGGAAGAGGCCAGAATGCTCGCGGCTAAACTGGATACTTACAACCGCCGGCGGCAATCAATGGAAAAAATTATCCTGCATGAAATACTGGCAAAAATCAGTAACAACCCTGACTTCGAAAAAATGAATGCTTTAGTTTTTGCCTCGGACAGATGGCATCCGGGGGTTGTCGGTATTGTTGCCTCCCGTCTGGTTGATCTTTTCAGCCGTCCGGCTTTTGTTATCAGCCTGAAAGATGGCATTGGCAAAGGATCTGGCCGCAGCATCTCTGATTTTAATATTTATAAGGGGATTCAGCAGTGCGCTTCCCTATTGCTTTCCTATGGCGGGCATAATCATGCCGCCGGTATTTCCATCAAGGAAGACGATGTTGCCGAATTTACTATTTTGTTGGATGATATAATCCGCGACAGCGGTCAATTCACTGATCTTGTGTCTCAAACAATTATCGATTCCGAATGCCAACTCAAAGACATAAACTTGAATTTTATCAACCAGATGCAAATGCTGGCGCCTTTTGGCAGCATGAATCCTGAACCGGTGCTGTGCGCCCGTAACATTAAAGTTTCTTCGCCAACGATTGTCGGCAATAATCATTTAAAAATGTGTCTTTCCAGTAACGGCATGACGTGCAACTCCATTTGGTTTACTATGGGACGCCACCAGAAGGCAGTTGCCGGCGCTAATCTTGATATTGTTTTTACTCCGCAAATTAATCAATGGAATGGTTCTTCTGACATTCAATTAAAGATGAAGGATGTGACAATTCTCTCTTGATTAGCTCATCTTTTTAACTTTTATTAATGCAGGGAGGAACGATATATGAATTTGGCAACTCGCGCAGCACTTTACAATGCCTTGCTCTTTCCCGGCTGGGGGCATTTTTATTTAAAAAAATATAAACGTGGCCTTATATTTATTCTAACTGTTCTGGCGGGCATGTTGTCGCTTTGTTGGACGATAACTCAAGTTGCGTATAATATTTTAAAGGCCAATCCTTTCCCAAAAGGAACAGCAGATGTAGCTACTGTTATCAAGCTGTCTATGGATTCGACAAAAGCAATAAATTCAAACAAGCTTTCTTTAATTCTGCTGCTTATTGTTCTTTTGTGGATAATATCAATAATAGATGCCTATCGATTAGGCAAAAAGCAAATGGAAAAACTTACCACTTCCGCAAATCAACCAGTAGTTTCTCTTCCGGTTTAATCGTACCTGCCGATACGTATTCTATTTGATCAATCTTCACTGTGCAGATTTCCTGAAAATATTTTTTAAATCCGGTTTCCCATTTTTCATCACCCATTTCCGGAGAAATCTTTTCCAGCCGCAGTTTCAGACGATCTGCATGACCTTCTCTGGTTACAATTGCCTGTATGGGCAAATTGTTAAATTTTGCTTGAATCATCTTTAACTGGCTGGGGGCTATAAACATACCCCGTACTTTGACGGCATCCCCTACCCTGCCGGCAATTCCGGCCAACCGGTAAGATGTGCGTCCGCAGGGACAATGCTCGGCAATCAGGCGCGATAAATCCCCGGTTCCAAAGCGCAGCAAGAAGAAAATATCATTGAGGCGGGTAACAACAATTTCACCTAGCTCACCCGCTGCAACATTGCGGCCGGTCTCTGGATCAACTATTTCCACAATAGTTTCTTCGCAGATATGCCAGCCCTTTTTCTCGCTGCATTCGTAGGCAACATCGCCTACTTCGGTCGCTCCGTACATTTGATATGTATCAATACCGTATTCTTCTTCAAATTTCCGGCGCATATCCGGAAACAGCGGTTCCGCGGCAAAACAGGCTTTTTTCACACCAAAATCTTTCTTAAAATCAAAGCTCAACTCTTGAGCTTTGCTGATAATAGACATAAGAAAACTGGGTGTGCCCGTATAAGCAGTAACCTTTAAATCTTTAATCAATTGTACCTGCATCTGCGATGATGATGCCCCGGAAGGAACTACCGTGGCGCCTACTTTGCGCAAACCGCTGTGGAAAGTTAGACCTGCCGCCACCAGGTGATAAGAAAAAGCGCAAAGGGCGATATCATCGGGGCCAATGCCTGCTGCATGATAGGCCCGTGCCCAGAGATAATCCGTTTCGGAAAGATGCGGTTCATAAACAGGACCCGGTGATGTAAAAATCCGGTCAATTTTTATATCAGGATTTTGCAGACTCGCAAAAGGCTGGTCCTGGAGCTCCATGTCCACCAGCTTTTCCCTCGAGGTAACCGGCAGCACTTCCAAATCTTCCCTTGATTTAATATTGAGCGGATTGATTTTATGCGTGTCGAATATTTGCTTTATACGGGGTGATTTCTCATAGCCTAGACTTACCATATTAGATAGACTCTGGTCTTGCTTTGTTTTTCTTTCTTCTCTCGTCCACGATTCTTTATCATCAAATAAGCGGCTCATAGGTTTCCTTTTTGTTTATTATAATTAATTTTTTGTATAAAGAATACATGCTAACACAAAGTTGTCCGCAGACCGGGAAGCGCAATCCCTTAGGGATGCGTATACAAAATTAAAAATCTACCACGCCGGGAATTTTCGCCTTCTTGGCGAATACTTCCAAGCTGAATGGTATCATAACCAGCGTTTGCGTCGCTTGTAGGATTTAACGTCTTTATAAGACTTGGCGATACCGGAGGCGGCCATGCCCAGGTAAAATTCTTTGACATCCGGATTTTCGGATAATTCTTTGGCTGTTCCTTCCATCATGATCTTGCCGTTTTCCATAACATAACCGTAATGGGCAACCTGGAGCGCCATGTTGGCGTTTTGCTCCACTAAGATGATGGTAGCGCCTTGATCTTCGTTAATTTTTTTAATGATTTGAAATATTTCTTTGACGACAAGAGGGGCCAATCCCAACGATGGTTCATCGAGCATTAAAAGCTTAGGATGTGCCATCAAAGCCCGGCCGATAACCAGCATCTGCAATTCACCGCCACTACAGTATCCGGCTAATGATTTTCTTCTTTGCACCAGGGCCGGAAAATAATTATAAACCATCTCCAAGTCCTGTTTATAGGGCTTTCCCGCCCGCGTTGCTGTTCCTACCCGCAAATTTTCTTCAATCGTTAAATATTTGAAGGGCTGACGGCCTTCCAAAACTTGAATGATTCCCTGACGTGTTATGTGTTCCGGCGCTTGATTCTGGATGTTCTTACCTTGAAAAATAATTTCACCATCCGTTACTTCTCCATTCTCCGGTTTGAGTAAACCGGATACGGCCTTTAAGGTAGTTGTTTTCCCGGCGCCGTTGCTACCCAGAAGAGATACTATATGCCCCTTTTCCACACTTAAAGAAACACCTTTTAATACCTGTATAACATCTGAATATACAACAGATATATTATTTATTTGTAAAAGTATTTCACCCATAATTTACCTTAAACCAATAAACAGGATAATTTCTAATTCACTAACCCCGCTTTGCGGGATAAGAAAACTTAAGCATTTACTTTTTACAAAAAGAAAATGCTAGTTTTCTAATATGAAAATGGCCACAGCCTAAAGTTGGAGCGCACTATTCTCCATATTTCGGCAATGCCTCGTGGTTCCAATAAAATAAACAAAACGATGGATAATCCAAAAACAAATTCGCGCAACGGCGCCATATTTAAACCGGAACTTGTTACAACGCCGATATTCATGAGAAAGCCGGTAATGTAGCGCAGCAGTTCATTAAGTAGCGTGATAAATGTAGCTCCGAATATTGCTCCGGGAATATTGCCCATACCGCCAATTATAACCATGGCAATAAATTCTACGGATAGGCTCAAATTAAAAGGTTCGGCGGTTACGCTGACCATATAATATGCCCAGAGCGCTCCGGCAAAACCGGCATAAAAAGAGCTCATGGCAAAAGATAGTAGTTTATATTTAAAAATTGGAATACCCATGCCTTCGGCCGCCCGGTCATTATCCCGAATGGCAATAAAAGCTCGTCCATACTTGCTGCGCATGACATTAACGGCAAACCAGGTCATTAAAACAAGGCAAAAGAAGATCAGAAAGAAAAAAGACTTATCTCCCGCTATTTCCCATTGCATAATTTTCGCTGGAGGAATGGTAATACCCATTGTTCCCTGAGTCATACTGTCCCAATGGATAAGAACGTATTCGATGATAAATTGGCCGGCCAGGGTGGCAATCGTTAAATACAGACCCTTCAAACGTCCGGAAGGAATTCCGATAATCATGCCGACAAGTGCTGTTATGATACCGGCGGCCGGTATGGCCAGATAAAAATCGAGCCCCACGCGAGTAGCTAATATGGCCGCTGCATAGGCGCCAACACCGAAAAAAGCGCCATGTCCCAGCGATATTAGTCCGGTATAACCGATAAGAATATTCAGCCCAATGGCAGCAATAGCAGCTATGCCGATAGTATTCAGAATATAGAGCATATAAGGGCTGACTGTTAAAGGGGTTACGAAAAAAAGCAAAACCAGAAACAGCCCCAGACAAACCCGGCCATAATCAGTATCAAATATGTTCAGTTCCTGAGCATAATCTTCGCGATAATTACCGCAGGGATGAAACGAAAATTTCCTCATCTATACCCTCTCAATTTCCACAAGACCAAACAGGCCATAAGGTTTAACCAGTAAAATAAAGACCAGAACAATATAAGGCACTACATCACGCAATGACGGCGATAAATAGCCACCGGTAAAAGTCTCCAGCAAGCCGATAATTATACCACCGATAATAGCGCCACCGATGCTATCGAGCCCGCCTAAGATAACCACCGGAAATACTTTTAGCCCGATAGAACTCAAATCGTGGACATTAACACCATTAATAATTCCCAAGACGATACCGCTCATACTAGCAACGAGAGCAGCAATTGCCCAGGATAAGGCAAATACTCGCCGGACATGAACTCCCAGGGATAAAGCGGCTTTTTGATTATCGGCCACTGAGCGCATGTATATTCCCTGTGCCGATTTTTTAAAAAATAATCCAAACAGAACCAGGAACAGGACGCTAATGACCAGAGTAGCTGAATAAACTGGTGCGATATAGATTGCGCCCAATTTCAGTGCCAATGATTCCGGCAAAAAATCAGGATAAGTATGCAAATTACCGCCCCAGATAAGTAAAATAAGCCCTTTGAACATGGCCGCAAGACCTACCGTAAGCATAATAACAAAAATCAGTTTTTCACCGATGAGCGGCCTTAAAAAGAATTTTTCAATTAAAAATCCCAGAATGAAGCAACCGACCAGCGTCAGAATAAAAGCGATTAAAACAGGCAAGCCGGCCCAGGTAATCAAAGCTAAGAAAAAGAAAGCTCCCAGCGCCAGAAGTTCACCATGGGCAAAGTTCAACACACTGGATGATTTAAAAATCATCACGAACCCCATGGCTGATATTCCATAGAGAAGCCCGACACAAACGCCATTTACCAGGAGCTGAAGAAAAAAATCCATTTTAAAATCCTTTTAGGAGCCGTTTCGAAATAACCTATTCTTTCCTGTATTTCGTTACGGCTCCTTATGCCGTTCCCAGCGTTTATTTGACCACCCATGCGGGTGGCAAGACTAAGTTATTTTTGAACAACGGCTTATCATACCTGAATTATGTTTACCGTTGTTTCAATTTCACCGATACGGCCGTCACGGTAACGCACCTTACCCTGTACCCGAACATTTTTTTCATTATGGTACATAGCCTCAATAATTTTAATATACAGCCCGTAAACAAAACGCCGCCTTACCTTACCGGTGCGGGTAAGCTCTTCTTCATCAGCATCGAGTAATTTGTAAAGCAGAATAAACGTTTTGAGTTTCATCAAATTGGGAAGTTGCTCGTTAACCTTCCTTACTTCTTTTAAGATCAATTCTTCGACTGCCGGCTGCTGCGCAAGATCCATATAAGTTGTATAAGGAATCATCCGTTCTTCCGCCCAGTTGCCGACGTTTCCCAAATCGATGTTGATCATTGCGGTTATGAAAGGCCGACTCTCACCAAATATAACTGCTTCTTTAATATATGGGCTGAACTTCAAACGGGTTTCAATAAAATCTGGCGAAAAAGCTTCGCCGCTTTTATTGCGGATGATATCTTCTTTGCGGCCGATTATCAGTAAATGGCCATCGACATCAATGTAACCGGCATCACCTGTTTTCAGCCAGCCATCAAGAAAAGCATTCTGTGTTGTCTCATAATCATTATAATAGCCTGAAAAATTAGCCAGGCTTTTCACCAGAACTTCCTGATCATCGGCAATTTTTACTTCAGTCTGCGGCAATGGTTTTCCGACAGTTTCCAGCTTAACTTCATTATCCGGCTGGATCTGGAAGATACCACCGGCTTCCGTCAAACCATAACATTGTTTGAGATTCAAACCAATGGCGCGGAAGAAAAGAATGACATCCGGACTGATAGGGTGGCCCCCGGTGAAAGCACTGCGAAAGTGGGAACAGCCCAGGCGATCCAAAAGAGGGCGGTAAACCAGAAATGACATTAATTTATATAAAACATTCAATGAAAAATTAATTTTGATCTTCTTAGCAGTTTTTTCGACGACTGTTTTGCCAACCGATTCAGCGAGGTAAAATAAATTTCTCTTCAACCAACCGGCATCAGATATTTTAACCCGAATACTGGAAGCCATGTCCTCCCAGAAGCGCGACGATGTTATGATTATTGATGGGCCGATATCACGAAAATCTTCCAGCACTGTTTCGGCTGTTTCGGGGAAATTAATGGTCATGGCACTTTGCAGGGCAATACCCAGGCACCACATTTGATCGACAATCCAGGCCGGAGGAGATATCGATATCCAGTTTTCCGCAGGCTGAATATTATTTGCCTCTGTCCATTGCAGGGCGATGGAAATCAAATTGCGATGGGAAAGCATGGCTAACTTGGGAATGCCGGTCGTTCCTGAAGTCTGAATCATTACGGCAATATCATCAGGCCGTCCTTTGTTTATTTCTTCTGCAATGAAATTTTCATTTCCCTGAAGATATTTTTCACCGTTTTCCAGCAGTTGGGCATAGCTCATCAGCCAGGGATCATTCTCGTAAGAAGTCATTCCCGTGGGATCTATGTAAACAACTTTCCGAATGAACGGTACCTTATCTTTTATTTCCAGTAGCTTATCGGCTTGCTCCTGATCCTGCACCACAACAATCGGGCAATGAATACGTATGATAGATGTGCTTAATTCTTCGGCTACAGATGATGTAAATAAATTTAGTGTTGTTGCACCCAGAGCGTGGGCAGCCGCTGCCGAAAATAACCATTCCGGATGATTCTCAACGATCAGACAAACAGCATCGCCGCGCTTGAGTTTCAGGGCCGCAAATCCGGCCGCAGTCTTCTCCATATAACGATAATAATCTGTCCAGCTGTATTTCTGCCAGATACCATATGCTTTGTCCCTGATGGCTGTTTTTGTATCGCCATATGTAGAGAAATTTCCGGCTAGTATTTGGGGAAGCGTATTGTAACTGTCCATGTGTTTTTGCATCGTGAAATCCAAGCTATTCCGCCTATTGTAATCTATCTTTCTACAAAGTATCAACATCACCCAGATAGGCTTTAATTACTTCCGGATGGTTGCTGATTTCCTCAGGCGAGCCTTCACCCAGTTTTTCGCCAAAATTTAAGACCATAATGCGCTGGGAAATGCTCATGACAATGGACATGTCATGTTCAACTAAAATCATCGTCAGTCCCCAAGTTTGATTTAATTCCAAGAGGAAACGAACCATATCTTCTTTTTCTTCCAGATTCATTCCGGCAAAAGGTTCATCTAAAATGAGCAAACGGGGTTCCAGAGCCAGAGCCCTTCCCAATTCTACTCTTTTCATCATTCCATAGGGCAGAGATCCTACAGTTTTTTTACGGATGGGTTGCATTTCCAGAAAATCGATTATTTCTTCCAGAATTTGCCGATGCCGGATTTCTTCTTTTTTTACCGCCCCGGAAAATAAACAGGAACGAAGAAAACTGTAATTGCAATGAATATGGCGTGCCAAAGTCATATTGGCCAGTACTGTCATTCCCGGAAATAATTCTATGTTCTGAAATGTCCTGCCAATTCCAACCGAAACCAGTTCATGCGTATGGAGGTTGGTAATATCCTGACCGTTGAAAATAATCTGCCCTTTTTGAGGATGGTAAAAGCCGGTAATACAGTTGAGCAAACTGGTCTTACCGGCTCCATTAGGACCGATAATAGCCATCAATTCTCCGGTATGGACATTAAGATCGACATCCTTGACCGCAATAACGCCGCCAAAGTTCAAACGCAAATCTTTAATTACCAATTCTGCTTTTTTATCTTCTTCTCGCCGGCTGCTGAATATTGACGGCCGGCCACGAAAAGCTTTCATGAAAATCCTTCTGGAAGATCATAATAAAACATCTTCACAGTTAATTTACTGTTTGAACAGTTTAATTTTATCCTTGCCCGGCACGTAAAAATTAGTTAATGGCACATATCTTCCGTCTTCCGTGACTTTAACCATACGGGCAGTGAATGATGCACCATGATCATCTTTAGTATAAGTAACTTTAGGTATCAGACCACCAAAATCTTCATTTCTAAATGATTCCATAGCCGCGTTAATTGTTTCCGGATTGATGTTTTTAGTTTTTTCATAAGCACGGATAAAGGCTCTCTCCATGATCATACCAACCGCGACCCCTTCCCAATAAGAAGCATCAAATTTTTCCACTGTTTTGTAACGTTTCCATAGTTCCTTCATCACCTTCATACCTTCTGATTTATCCGTTGGCAGAGCACCCGGGAATTGAATTAAAAAGCGATCGCGAATTAATCCCTTGCTCATTTTAAAGAAATCAGGGTCAGTTGATGTCCATGTTCCCAAAAACAACGGACTATAATTAATGCGATCAGCACTCTTGAAAGCGGTGATAATGGCGGACGGCAACATTTGGATAAATATATATTCAGCGCCGGCTTTTTGCAGGCGCAGCAATTCCGTGTTCAGATCGACTGTCTTCGGGGGAAATTCTTCAATGGCCACGATGTTGATTTTCAGCTTTGCTGCATATTCCTTGCTTGGTTCATGAATTGACCGGCCATAGGCATTATTATAGGTAAGCAGGCCAACTTTGGGTGCATCTTTTCCTTTATGGATTGCTCTGACATATTCCAAAACGGCATGACAATCCATTTTATAGCTGCCGAAAGGCAGATACATATATTCAAAGGGTTTTTCTAGAATTTCCCAACTGGTCGAATAATTGATTGTGGGTATTTTATATTTTTGGACTATCGGCTTTGCAGCCAGGCCTTCACCTGCACCCCAGGTGGCAATCATATCCACTTTATCCTGGAGGGCAAATTTCTGGACGGCGGCAACAGCTTCAGGCACTTTGTAGGCTGTATCCACGGAGATCATTTCGATCTTATTGCCGGACACACCACCTTTAACATCATTGATATAGCGGAAATAATCGCGCTGGCCTTTTTCATGAAACTGGCCCCAGCTCGAAGCCGGCCCGGTCATGTTAATTGCTGCTCCAACTTTAATTGTTTTAGCTTGCCCTGTTGTAAAGCCTGCTAGCAAGAAAACTACGGCCATAATTACGGTCAGAACATTAATCTTTTTCATTTCCCCTCCTCATTATATGCTTTTCATTACCACTTTGCCTAAATTTACGGCAAAAAAAAACCGTGGGCTGTTACTCAGCTGCCCACGGTTCATTTCCCTAGTTACTGGTCATGATCCTGTCAGGCAGACCCTGGCGCTAAAGCTAAAAAAATAAAAAAAAGCTGCCTGATGAGAAAATATTTTTTTATTCATATTTATAACAACCTCTTAACTGCGGCATATATTGCAAATGGCTGAGAAAAGTCAAGGGAAAAATAAAGAAATTAAACCAAAAGGATTAGATGGTTCATTCTCTTAAATCTTAAGTGATATTCATTGCCATTAATTTTACGGCGTCACTAAATAAGACATCCATACTCTTATCAGAAACGATACGCTCAACATAACCCAAACCGAAAACGGAATGATTAACTACATCTTTAGAACGATATTGATTGTGAATTGAGTAATCTTTGACAGTCGTTGCGCTGTCCCTGCTGCGGTTTCTGAGGTCCCACTTCATTGGAGCATTATTATCCTGGACTTTAGCTGCAGCAGCCCTTTTCGCCATTGTTTCTTTGAGCGTTAGCGGCCTGCTAACCTTGGGGACAGTGGTTTTTTTCGCCGCCGTTTTTTCAGGACGGTATTTGTGTTCCGCAGCGCAGGTATTACATTTGACCTTGTTCACGGTTTCACCAACCTTGAACATGATAACGTGAGCAAGTACCATTTTACATTTTAAGCAATATGCATCGATATTTTCGCCAATTACAGACACTTTAATCTCCTTTATATTTATTACAATTGATAATGAATTGATATGTTATGATATTTTTTTGTTGTTTGTGAGTATAGGTTAAGCGCTCTGTTCTGTCAATGGAAGAATATTCTATAGGAATTTGCCACCCAGTCTGCAGAGCGTTATTAAATCCTTTTTTGCTGCTGTTGCAAAATATTACTGAGATGACCAAATTCGGCAATTGTCAGGGTTTCTCCCCTTCTCCGGCCATCGATTCCGGCTTTGTCCAGCGCAAATTTTAAATCCGTGGCAGATATTTTTTCCATAAATATCGCAGACTTCAAGTTATTGTTTAACATTTTGCGGCGCTGGGCAAACGAGGCCTTAACCACTTGTGTAAAAAAAGCTGCATCAGTTAGTTCCATTACAGGTTTATCCAGAAAAGCCCCTCTAATAACTGCCGATTCAACTTTCGGCTGCGGAAAAAAACATGTAGCCGGAACATCAAATATTTTCTCCACTGCGGCAAACATCTGCAAAAGTACCGAAGGTACGCCATAACTTTTATTATTCGGGACCGCAACCAGACGCTCAACAACTTCTTTTTGCAGCATGAGAATAAAATCATCAATGACAGAACGAAATGTTAATAACCGGAAAATTAATGGACTGGATATGTTATAAGGTACGTTACCTACTACTTTAATTTTACTATTATATGTAATTGATATTGAATTGAAATCAAATTTCAATATATCACCTGAATGAACCTCAACATTATCTAAACCGGCCAATTTTTCTTTCAATACCCCGACTAAATTTTCGTCTAATTCCACCGCTATTATTTTTCGGGATTGCTGCGCCAGACATTCCGTTAGGACACCGATGCCTGCGCCAATTTCCACCACAATATCGTCTTTCGTAATGCGGGCGGCGGTAGCTATTCTTTTGATAATGTTTTGATCCAGAAGAAAAGATTGGCCTAGTTTTTTGCGGGGCTTAATTCCATAATGCTGAATGATTTCTTTTGGTGAAGTCATATGACTAAACTAATGGCCAACGAGATACAGCATTCAAATCCAGCGAATCGCTACGACCATTCTTCAACATAATCTCCCCAATAGCTGCAATCATGGCAGCATTGTCCGTACATAAGATGATTGGCGGAATGAACAATTCCATTTTCCCGGCATCCGCCGCAACAGCAAATCTCTCACGCAACCTTCCGTTGGCGGCGACACCGCCGCAAACAACAATTCGGTCAATCTTATTATTTTGAGCCGCCCGGATTGTTTTTTCTACCAGCACATCTACTATTGCTTCCTGATAGCTCGCAACTACATCCGGCAATTGGCTTTCTTCAAAATCACGGCCACGTTTTTTAAGCATCGTTAATAACGAAGTTTTTAAACCACTAAAGCTAAAATCAGGAGAGTCTTTCATTGCCCGGGGAAATGTTACAGCTTGCGGATTACCAAGTTTAGCCAATTTATCGATAACCACTCCACCGGGATAGCCCAGATTAAGCAGTTTTGCCGCCTTATCAAAAGCTTCACCGGCGGCGTCGTCCCGCGTCTGACCCAGTAAAATAAAATCATGATAATTTTTAACCAGATAAACATTCGTATGACCACCGGAGACAACCAGAGCACAAAAAGGAAATGTCGGAGGTTTTTCGGCAAGAAATGATGCGGCAATGTGCCCTTCCAGATGATTAACACCGACCAGAGGAATATTTAACGCATAAGCCAGGGCTTTAGCTGTAGATAAGCCGATTAACAATGATCCAATGAGCCCGGGACCGCGGGTTACAGCAATGCCCTCAATCTCATTGAGTGTCACCTGAGCATTGGCCAATGCTTCCTGTATTACCATATTTATTGCTTCAATATGTTTGCGGGAGGCAATTTCCGGCACTACGCCACCATATTTACTGTGATCTTTGATTTGCGAAGCAATCACTGAGGATCGCATTTTCCCGCTATCGATTACCGCCGCCGCCGTTTCATCACAAGATGATTCAATTCCTAAAACCAGCATTAAATTTCCATTTCTAATTATTTCTTTGCCAAAAAAGATTTTCCTATATATAAAAGGAAAGGCAATTTGTAAATAAACTTTTCTACTTTATTAATAATAAAGGTTATTTTATCATGGAATTTAAAACTGACTTTTTAATAATCGGCAGCGGGATCGCCGGACTCAGCCTGGCTATTAAAGCTTCGGCTCTAGGCAGTGTTGCTATTGTTACCAAAAAAGAAAAAACGGAATCCAATACCAATTATGCCCAAGGCGGCATTGCTGCCGTTACCGATAATACAGACAGTTTTACCGAGCATATAAACGATACTTTAATTTGCGGTGCCGGCCTTTGCAAAAAAGATGTAGTGGAATTCATTGTCAGAGAGGCGCCGCCCCGTATTGCCGAGCTAATTGAGTGGGGTGTGAAATTTACCAAATCCGAAAACCCACCCTACCCTTATGATTTAGGTCGGGAAGGCGGCCATTCTCACCGGCGGGTTTTACACGCAAAAGACCTTACTGGCCATGAGATTGAAAGGGCGCTACATGAAAAAGTGGCCAGCCTGCAGAATGTTGTTATTTATGAAAATCATATCGGCATCGATTTGATCATGGAAAAAATCCCTGCCGTTGAACCTTTGCGCTGCCTCGGCGCCTATGTTCTGGATATAAACAACAGTGATATTCACACCTACCGCGCCAAATATACAATTTTATCCACGGGCGGAGCCGGTAAAGTTTATTTAATTACTACCAACCCGGATATTGCTACCGGAGATGGCATCGCTATGGCTTATCGCGCCGGGGCGCAAATCGCCAATATGGAATTCATTCAGTTTCACCCTACCTGCCTTTATCATCCTGATGCTAAAGCTTTTTTAATCAGTGAAGCGGTACGAGGCGAAGGGGGAATTCTAAAGCTGAAAAACGGTTCCCCTTTCATGGATAAATATCATTCCATGAAAAGCCTAGCTCCGCGTGATATAGTTGCCAAAGCAATTGATACGGAGATAAAGAAATCCGGTGATGAATATGTTCTACTGGACATCACGCATCGCGATCGCGATTTTCTAGTCAACCGCTTTCCCAATATTTACAACAAATGTCTGGAATTCGGCATCGATATCAGTAAAGACCCCATTCCTGTTGTTCCTGCTGCTCATTATATCTGTGGCGGCGTTGCCGTAAATGCTTATGGAGAAACTTCTATTCCTCAGCTCTTTGCCTGCGGTGAAGCTTCCTGCACCGGATTGCACGGTGCTAATCGTCTGGCCAGCAATTCCCTTCTGGAAGCTGTTGTTTATGCTCATCGGGTCTGCACAAAAATATCTGAAGACTTTGCCCATACTCGGCAAAGTGAAATTTTTATTGCTCCCTGGGATTCCAGTGGAACGACAGAGAGTGATGATAGTGTTGTTGTCACTCATAACTGGGATGAAGTTCGCCGCTGTATGTGGAATTATGTCGGTATTGTCCGGTCAAATAAGAGATTGGAACGTGCGGTGAGAAGAATTGAACTCATTCAAAAAGAAATTGACGACTACTACAGAAATTATAAGGTAACCAAAGACCTTATCGAACTGCGGAACATTACAATTGTTGCTAAACTGATTACCAGCAGCGCCAGCCTGCGCAAAGAGAGCCGTGGCTTGCACTACAATATTGATTATCCGGCAACGCATGATGAAATGAACACAGATACAATTATAATCAAAGAATAATCCCTTATAACAATTTTACTTTTCTTCTCCGAATACACGCTTAAAGATGAAATCTAAATTTTTTAAAAAATTATTAACATTGAAAATCGACGCCAAGTCATCCTCTTTCAGATATTCAGCGACTCCTGGATCTTTTTGCAGCAGGATTTTGAATTCCACACCTTCTTCCCATGACTTCATGGCATTGCGCTGAACAATAGAATAGGCATCTTCTCTGGTTGTCCCTTTTTCAATCAAGGTCAATAAAACCATCTGCGAGAAAATAACTCCATGGGTCATATTCAAGTTATTGAGCATTCTTTCCGAATACACGACGAGCTTATCCATCATACCGGTAAACCGTCCCAGCATAAAATCCAGCGTGACCGTGGCATCCGGCCCGATGACTCTTTCCACTGACGAGTGACTGATGTCTCTTTCATGCCAGAGCGCAATATCTTCCAGCGCCGCAACCGCATAAGAACGCATCAACCTGGCCAGTCCGGATAAATTTTCCGACAGCACCGGATTACGTTTATGAGGCATGGCCGAAGAACCTTTCTGACCCGGTGAAAAATATTCTTCGACTTCCCTTACTTCCGTTCTCTGGAGCAGCCTGATTTCCTGAGCAAACTTATCAATTGATGATGCAATAATGGCTAAAGTTGTAAAGAATTCCGCATGCCGGTCACGCTGAACGATTTGGGAAGAAACCGGCGCCGCTTTTAAACCAAGCTGACTGCAAACATATTCTTCGACAGAAGGATCAATAAAAGAAAACGTCCCGACAGCTCCGGATATTTTCCCGGTGCATACTGATTCTTTGGCATTAAGCAGACGCAGGCGGTTACGTTGCATTTCCTGATACCAGAGAGCCATCTTCAGGCCGAAAGTGATCGGTTCCGCATGAATACCGTGCGAACGACCGATCATCAAAGTTTTTTTGTGCTCATAAGCTTTTTTCTTTAAAACAACTAGAAGATCATCGATATCAGCCAGAAGAATTTCCGCAGCCTCCTTCAATTGGACGGCATAGGAGGTATCCAGAACATCGGATGAAGTCATGCCCATATGTAAAAAACGTCCATCTTCTCCCACTTTTTCAGTAATGGAAGTTAAAAAGGCGATAACATCATGTTTAGTAATTTTTTCAATTTCATCGATGCGTGCAACATTAATCACTGCTTTTTCTTTAATGGTTTTGATCGCGCTTGCGGGAACGTTCCCCAACTTCACCATTGCTTCACAGGCAAATATTTCCACATCGAGCCATTTTTGATATCTGTTTTCCGGGCTCCAGATACTTACCATCTTCTCCCGTGAATATCTTGGTATCACATTGTTCTCCTTAAAGTTAATTTATAATCTGTAACCCAAATCATGAAACATGATTATCTATATTAAATATCGCCCTTATCATTATTACGACTTCTGGTATTCAGTCAAGAATTAATCTAACGGTCAAATAATAATTGACAATTTGCAGCCCAAAACATAACTAAACTTAATATTCGCAAATATGGTATAAAGAAGAATGTCACAATCACAAGAAATAGCTCAATATAGTCTAGCAGAAGAAATTATGAACAGCGTGACTCATGGAGCAGGCCTGCTGGTCAGTGCAGCCGGACTGGTTTTATTAATAGTTTTGTCCAGCATTTACGGACAGGCCAGCCATATTGTCAGTTGTACTGTTTTTGGCATCTCCCTTGTGTTACTTTACACGGCATCAACACTTTATCATAGTTTCCAAAGACCAAATATCAAAAGAATTTTTAGAATTATCGACCATTCCTGCATTTATGTTTTAATTGCCGGCACATATACGCCGTTTTTGATTATTATTGTCCGGGGAACATTAGGCTGGGCAATTTTCGCCGTCGTCTGGTCTTTGACTATTTTAGGAATTATATTTAAGGCTTTCTTTGTTAACCGCTTTGAAATTGTTTCTACAATCGCCTATATTGTAATGGGCTGGCTGATTATTCTAGCCATTAAGCCTCTTTATCAGACACTGCCCGAAGGCGGCCTTGCCTGGCTTGTCGCCGGCGGGCTGGCTTATACTTTGGGAACAATCTTTTATGCCTGGAAAAAACTACCGTTTAATCATGCTATCTGGCATTTATTTGTTCTTGCCGGCAGTGTTTGTCATTTTATATCTGTATTATTTTATGTTATACCAGTGAAAATTTAAAAAACTATGCAAAAAAAACCTGACCCTGAGTGGAAACAAAAAATAGTAGCACCTTCCGTTGCAATGTCCGGCATTGAACCAGGCATGAGTATTTTCCTGGGAACGGGAGTTGCGGAGCCACGTACACTTGTAAAACATCTCTTTTCCGCACAGATGGCTAATTTAAGCGATCTGGAGTTAATCCAGCTTATCAGCCTGGGTGATGTTGTTTCCTTAAGCACTTCCCAAAATAAACTAAAATTTCGTTTAAAAACTTTCTTTTCCGGATGGCTGGCCAGTAAAGCTATTACTGCAGGTTTTGTTGACATGATTCCCTGTCAGTTTTCCAATATACCTCGTCTTATTGCTTCCGGCACACTAAAAGTTGATGTCGCTTTTGTCCAGATTTCACCACCGGATGATGCCGGTTTTGCGAGTCTGGGCTTAGCTGTGGACATTGCCAAGCATGCAATGCAAAAGGCGTTTCTCGTTATTGGTGAAATTAATGAAAATGTACCCCGAACAATGGGCGATACCTTTGTTCATGTCAATGATTTCCATTATTTAATAAAAGCAACCGAACCATTGATGTACTTTCCCCGGTGGCCGGTTGATTCCGTGATAGACAAAATTGCCGCTAATATTGCCTCAATTATTGATGATGGCAGTTGCCTTTCCTTTTTCACCGGATCACTCTACGAGGCGCTAGGCAAGCATTTACAGCATAAACGACATCTGGGAATTCATACCTATACATTCACTGATGTATTAATGGATTTAATAAAATGCGGTGCGGTTACCAATAAGAAGAAAAAATCTTTTCCGGGAAAATCTTTGACTGCCTATGCCCAGGGAACTCCAGAACTAATGCAGTGGCTGCACAATAATCCTCTTATTGAATTTCAAGGCATTGATCTAATTGCTGATCATTTAAAGATTGGTTTAATTGACAAACTTGTTGTTATTTTACCGGCACGAAAAATTGATCTTACCGGAAACATTGCTCTCCATGTCGGCAAAAGGAATGTTACCGCCGGCCCCGGGCAGATTCAGGAACTCTTTACCGGTTCTGAACGCTCCAGAGGAGGAAGAGCAATTTTTGCATTACCCAGCCGCAACCTGAAAAATGAATCCAATATTTTGCTTTCCGTTGATAATTTCCCTAACCAATTCACGACAAGAGAATCGTTGGATTTGATTGTAACTGAATACGGCATTGCATCTTTTTTCGGCAAATCGGTCCGTGAAAGAGCACAAGCCCTGATCGACATTGCCCATCCGGATGATCGGGCCGAGTTAGTTCAGATGGCCAGAGAAGCCAGAATTATTTATGCCGATCAAATTTACCTTCAGGACTCCGGCCATTTTTATCCTGAGAAAATAGCCACAACACATAAATTTTCCGATGGCATGAAAGTTTCTTTCCGCGCTATTAAGCCTTCCGATGAAGAAGCAATGCGGCGGCTTTTTTATCGTTTTTCCGATGATACAGTATTTTACCGTTATTTCAGTCCCATTAAAACTATGCCTCATTCCAAAATGCAGGAATATGTCAATGTTGATTACCGGCGCAACATGTCTATCGTCGGCGTTACTGAAGAAGCGGGAAGAGAGGAAATAATTGCTGAAGGACGTTACAGCCGCCACCAGGATAATTCTCTGGCCGATACGGCATTTGTTGTTGATGAAAAATTCGTAGGCCGCGGGATAGCATCATTTATACTGGAAATGCTTATCAAGTATTCTGGTGAGCAGGGAATTACCGGTTTTTCCGCTGATGTACTTTGTGATAATAAAGCTATGCTTAAAGTTTACGAAAAATTGCCCTTTACTGTTCAGTCAAAATTTAAATCAGGTGTTTATCATCTAACCATTAATTTTTTGGAAGATGTGACGTCTTCAACTACGCCTGGCTAGACAGCCCCCCCTCCATTAACATTTCTAAACATAAATGAGCCTTGAATTATCATTTTTTAAATGTTAGAAGTCCCGAGTATTCTAAACGGATATGGACCTTTACAAAAGGAGATAAACATGAATAAAATCTTTAAATATATGATTTATTTAATAATTATCCTGATGTCAGCAGGAACACTTTGGGCAAAAGATAAGAATGTAATAACTGTTTTGCCATTCACTTTGAATAGTTCTGAAAATATCGAATATGTCCGACAGGGAATACAGGATATGCTCATCACACGGATTGCAGTTTCCAATAAAATTGAGGTAACAGCTAAAGATACCATTGCGGATGAATTGAAAATATCAAAGATTAAAGATATTTCTTTAGCAGAAGTATACAGCATCGGCAAAAAATTAAAATCCGATTATGTTGTTTGGGGCAGTATAACAAAAATTGGCAATAGTATCAGCGTCGATGGCAAATTGGTCGATATTGCATCTGCCAAATCCGATGTCGGTTTTTTTACTCAATCTCCCAACATGGATGAAGTTATTCCCAAAGTTAATGATTTTTCACAAAGAATTGTACAGCATATTCTAGGTACTGATCCACAAATTGCCGCACCATCTGCTGCTGCAAAACCATCGGTTGCTTCAGGAGTATCACGGGAATCCCTGATAATTGCCGGAATGAAATCAGGTAAAAAAGGAACGCTGACTTCCATAATTAATACCGACTATATTAATGCTCCGGATGATCCCTTTAAACGCAAGGGTTTCTGGATGAGCCAACAATTTACAACTGAATTTAAAGGCATGGACATCGGTGATGTCAACGGTGATGGCAAAAATGAAGTAGTTACAATTGATGATCATAATATTTACATTTACCAGAAGTTGGACACTGAATTACGACTTTTACAAAAAATTGAAGGGAACCAATACGACAAATATTTATCTGTTGACATAGCGGACATCAAGAGAAGCGGCATGAAGCAAATCTTTGTCACATCTGTTAATGGCTCAACTCTTGATTCCTTCGTTTTAGAATTCAAAGATGGGAAATATGAAAAGATAGCTTCTGATTTAAAGTGGTTTTTACGGGTAATTGATACACCTTCAGGAATTCCCCTGCTACTATGTCAGTCGTACGGTTTTGGTCAAATATTTGATACACAAATTTATGAAATGATCTGGAGAAACGGCAAGTTTATCGAGGATCAAAGAATGAAAATACCCCGAGGCTTGTCTATTTATGGGGTAATCATGGATAATTTTGGCACAGGTGGCAGTGATGATAAAATTATTGCCCTAGATGATTTAGACCATATATGTATTTTCCGAAAAACCACTAAACCCTTGAACCAGATTTTTTCTTTTGGCTTTAAAAATGATGACCTTATCTGGCGAGGAGATGAAGAGTTCGGCGGTAGTAATAACCTTATCCAAAGTGCAGATAAAGACACCACATCAACTGAATATGAAAAGCGCGCTTATGTTAATTTACGGATTCTTACTTATGACATTAATAAAGGTGGGAAAAAAGAACTGATTATTGTTAAAAACTCATCAGCTTCCGGTCGTTTACTAAAGAATGCGAAAATGTTCACCTCCAGCGAAATATACAATTTAGAATGGGATGGTTTAGGTATGGCCGAAAACTGGAGAACGAAAAAAATTAATGGCTATGTCGCCGATTACGTCTTCAAAGATATCGACAATGACGGCAAACCGGAATTGGTTCTGGCGTTAGTTTTATCAGTAGGTTCATCAATAAGAGACAAAAGTGTGATTGTTGTTTATAAACTGGACACAGTCAATCAATAGTTATTGACAAAATTAATGCGGTTCTATATAGAGCGTCGTTCATAATTTGTTTTATCTTAGAGCGGCGGTGTAGCTCAGCTGGTTAGAGCATACGGCTCATATCCGTAGTGTCCCCTGTTCAAATCAGGGCACCGCCACCAAAATCAAACAGGGTTTGGGAATGTCCTCAAGCCCTTTTTTATTATAACAAATGATTAATAAGAACAATACAGAATCAGGCGATTTTAAATTTAAACCTTCCGTGTTTATTCGGAATCGCCATCTGCAATCAATTCTTGCCAGTTCCCGTCTGCGTGTCCTTGGTAAAAATTCTCTACTGGCTACATCTCAGGAAAAAATAATTACCACATCCAGTGGTTCCCGGTTGCTTTCCTTTTTATCCCCGCAGGTAAATTCTAAGGGTTTAATCATTTTAATGCATGGATGGGAAGGTTCCTCTTCTTCCGCTTATATACAGGCCGCAGGAATTTATTTTTACAACCTTGGTTTTTCCATTTGCCGTCTGAATCTCCGAGATCATGGGAATTCCCATCATTTAAATGAAGACCTTTTTCATGGTGCACTTATTGAAGAAACATTCGAAGCGATAAGTCAATTGGCCAAGACCGCCGGTAATTCACCTGTGTATATTATCGGCTTCTCTTTAGGAGCAAATTTCGCCCTGCGGATTGGTCGGAAACATTCTCAGATTCCGGTAAACGGATTAAAACATGTATTCGCTATCAGCCCGCCGATTGATCCTTATAAAACAACTCTGGCCATCGACAATGGGCTCTTCTTTTATCGTAAATATTTTTTACTGAAATGGAAACGATCCTTGATAAACAAACAGCGTCTTTTCCCGCATAAATATGATTTCGGCAAACTGCTGCAAGCTAAAACCTGTATGGATTTAACGGAAGCAATGATGTCCTATTTCCCCGATTATCCTTCCTACCGCGACTATTTCAATTTATATACTTTAGATAATGAGTTCTTTCAAAATTTTAATTTACCGGTTACTATATTCATCGCCGAGGATGATCCGGTTATTCCGCTGGATGATTTTCAAAAGTTGCAGGAAAATAAATATGTTCAGATATCATGGCAAAAATTCGGTGGTCATTGTGGATTTCTGGACTTGTTCCCTTTAAACTGCTGGCATCAGGAAAGAATTGCCGCAATAATAAATAAAAGTTATTAGCCAACAACAGACTTCGCCACTCTAGTTTTTGAAGAGTATAATTGATTTGATTTCAGGATTTTAATGGATATCAAAATTTTCCAGCAGAAAGAGATACTCCCCTCTTTTATAGTCAACAAACTATCGTCAATACTTATTGATTACAAAGAAAAGTACCGGCAAATTAAATATTCTTCTCCGGCAACTACACCTCAACTTGCTGCCGGTGTTGTCCTGTTGTTGAATTACAAACAATTAAGTTCCGGCAATTCCGAATATGTTTTTCAACTTATTAAACGCTCCAGCAGAGTCTCTCAAGCCGGTGATATCAGTTGTCCCGGGGGCATGCTTCATCCGGTCACCGATAAAATTCTCAGCAATATTTTCACAACAGGTTTATTGCATTCATTGTATCAACAAATAGCCACCGCCACGTCCCATCACGATAAAGATTCAATAAATTTAATTCGTCTTTTTCTGAGTAATGCTGCAAGGGAAGCATGGGAAGAAATTGGCTTAAATCCCTTCAAAGTTTCATTTTTAGGTGCCCTGCCCTGTTATTCATTAGCCCTTATTGCCCGGACAATTTTCCCTTTAGTATGTCTTACAACTGAACGTTTTGAATTTAAATTAAATTCAGAAGTGGAAAAAATATTAGAAATCCCAGTCAGTACTTTCTTTGACGGCTCCAAATATGCACAACTGGAAATTGAAACACCGTTTGGCAACCCAATTTATAATAATCAATTTCCCTGTATTAGGCTCACCGATGACCGGGGAGAGCAGGAAATCCTTTGGGGTGCTACTTTTTATATCATAATTAATTTTTTACGTATCATTTCTGATGATAGTTTGCCAACCCCTTCTTCATCTTCTATAATTAAAAAAGTCTTATCTAAAACTTATATTTCCGGGAACAGCCGATAGATGCTAACATTACGGATTAATTCCAGGAGGGAATGGTGAGCAAAACATTCAAAAAAATATGTATTGCCAATCGCGGCGAAATAGCCGTTCGCATTATCCGCACTTGTCAGGATATGGGTATCCGGACGGCGACTATTTATTCCGAAGTGGACGCCAATTCTCTGCATGTCCATCTGGCTGATGAAGCATACGAAATCGGCCCGCCGGAAGCATTGCTAAGTTATCTCAATATTGAAAAAGTACTGGATACGGCTGAACGCTGCGGCGCCGAAGCCATTCACCCCGGATATGGATTTCTTTCCGAAAATCCTGAATTTTTCGAAAAAGCCGAAAGCCGCGGGATAACGATTATCGGCCCCTCGAGTGAATGTATGTACAAAGCCAAACCGAAAAACCGCGCCCGGCAATTGATGAAGATGATTAATATTCCCGTAACCCCCGGTTCGGATGAGGCCATTAACGATACCGGTCCGCAGGGTATCAATCAAGCGCGCGAGATCGCCGCTGAAATCGGCTATCCCGTTGTTGTTAAGCCATCCGGCGCGGGCGGCGGAATTGGTATCATGATTGCCAGGGATCAAAAGGAGCTGGACAGGGCGGTCGATGTCGCAAAATCCCGGGGCCGGAAAGCTTTCGGTCTTTCCGGCTTCTACATTGAAAAGTATCTCACCGGAGTCAAACACGTAGAATTTCAGATACTGGCCGATCAGTTCGGCAATGTTATTCACTTAGGGGACAGGGATTGTTCAGTGCAACGCAGGTTTCAAAAGCTCATTGAAGAATCCCCCTGCTCCGTCCTAACCCCCTTTTTGCGGATGAAGATGGGTGCGGCGGCAATCGACGTGGCCTTGAGCTTGAATTATGTAGGAGCCTTGACAGTTGAGTTCTTCTATGTGCCAGGTAACCCCCGGGAGTTTTATTTCAACGAGATAAACTCGCGGCTGCAAGTCGAGCATTGCATTACAGAAATTGCAGCGGGAATTGATATCGTCAAACAGCAGATCAAGATCGCGGCGGGCAATCAGCTCGATATCAGCCAGGACGAAATTATCCTGAAGCGGCATGCCATGGAATGCCGGATCAACGCGGAGGACCCAGTCACTTTCCTGCCGTCACCGGGCACAATTACAAAACTTCGTTATCCACTGGGGCCCTCTATCCGGATCGATGAGGGAATTTACGAAGGCTACACTGTTCCATTTTATTATGATTCACTGCTCATGAAATTAATGACGTGGGGCAGAGGGCGCGATGAATCCATAGCCCACATGAGGCGGGCACTAGGAGAATTGCGCATCACAGGTCTCAAGACGACTGTTCCGCTGCACAAAGCAGTCCTGGAAGATGAGGATTTCCTCTCCGGGACATACACGACCGATCTGCTCGATAAACCCGAACTCAAAAATAAAATCATGGAGAATGCAACTAAAATATAGGTAAATATTATCCATCATGGCGTACATCTTCTGTCCAGTATTTGTGATTGACACACAGATGATCTTTTCCTATACTCCCGCCACGAAAAAGATAGGTTTTATCAATTTAATGTTCCGAGGAAAGTGGTATTTATGAATCCCCATGTCTTTAGAGAATATGATGTCCGAGGTATCGTCAACCAGGATTTAAATGAAGAATTTGTTTTCGACTTAGGCCGGGCAATTGGCACATATGCAAAACTACATAATATTAAGACTATGTCTATTGGCCGTGACTGCCGATTGAGTTCTGATGCTTACCACAATTTCTTAATCAAAGGTCTCAGTTCCTGCGGTATTGAAACAATTGATATTGGACTTTGTGCTACCCCCATGCTCTACTTTTCTATACGTCATCTGAAAACAGACGGCGGCGTAATGGTCACGGGCAGCCATAATCCACCGGAGTTTAACGGTTTTAAAATATGCCTTGGTAATGACACAATTTATGGCGATAGAATTCAGGATTTAAGAAAAATTATCGAAAAAGGCCAATATTCGACTGGTCAGGCCATAGCAAAAAGCAAGGATATTTCTGTAGAATATGAAAACTATCTTTTCGAAAATGTTTCCATTAATAAAAAGCTGAAAGTTGTTGTCGATTCCGGCAATGGAGTGGGGGGACGTTTTGCCCTTCCCCTGCTGAAACGCCTGGGATGTGATGTTACTTCCATCTTTGGTGAGCCGGATGGCAATTTCCCTCATCACTTTCCTGATCCGACCGTAGAAGAAAATTTAACCGAACTAATCAGACTCGTACGGGAAGACAAGGCTGATTTAGGAATTGCCTTTGACGGCGATGCCGATCGCATCGGCGTTATCAGCGATACAGGTGAAATCATCTGGGGGGATAAATTGCTTTTGCTCTTTGCGCGTTATATTCTCCGGGCAAAACCTGATTCCACAATTATCGGCGAAGTAAAGTGTTCGCAGGTTTTATATGATGATATTAAAAAACACTCCGGCCATCCTATTATGTGGAAAGCCGGACATTCCCTGATCAAAGCCAAGATGAAAGAAGAAGGAGCTGTTTTGGGCGGAGAAATGAGCGGACATATCTTTTTCGCCGATCGTTACTTTGGTTATGATGATGCCATTTATGCCGCTTTGCGGCTTCTGGAAATACTTTCCCAGACGGGAGAAAAGATCAGTTCACTTCTGGCCGATGTGCCGCAAACTTATGCCACACCGGAAATTCGTATTGATTGCCCGGATGATAAAAAAGCTGCTATTGTCAATAATATAAAAAAACACTACCGGAACACTCCCGGCCTGATCGATATTGATGGTGTGCGCATTCCCTTTGCAGATGGCTGGGCGCTTGTCCGCTCTTCCAATACACAACCGGTGATAGTGTTACGTTTCGAAGCTTCTTCTCTCGATAGGCTGCAATTGATTCGAAGGGAAGTAGAAGGTCTGCTTAATATTTAAAATTTATTTATCTTCTTGCTGAATGGCTTATGTTTATTGGGTATTGGGCGATATATTTGCCCAATACCCAATTTTAACTTTGTTAAGGAATAAACAATAGAAATCCATTGGCAAAATAAACTAACCCCACAGCTCCGGTACTCACACCCAGAATCCATACAGATTTTTTCTTTAGTAAGGCGGCAATAGAAGACAGCAATATGGCAATTTGTAAAAATATCACGGCCAGACCGAAGGCCTGAGAGTGCTTTTGCGCTTCATCCCGAATGGATTCTAATTTTTTTGCTTCTTTGGAAATTACTGCCTTTTCTTCATCGTACCGTTTTAATTTTTGATTATAGGCATCTATTTTCCCCTCATATTCATCCTGTAATACTTTGGGAAATTTCGCTTTATTTTGTTTAAGTTCTAATTCCATTGATTCTTTCTGGTTTTCATATAAATAACCCTTTATGCTCTTGGACTGGTAGTAAGCCCATTGATTAGCCGCTTGCGTCTGGGACAGGACTGAACGCGTGGAGTAACCAGCGCCTTTAAACGTGGAAAGTGTCGCACAGACTGCCAGGATAACCGTTGTCAGTGCAAGATAATTAAGCCATTGTTCTTTTGGTTCTTCCGCCATAAATAAAATACCCCCTGAACATAATATTGATTTAATTTACCAAAAAGCCGGTTCAATCAGTACACCATCGGCCAAATTTACATTAACCGGAATGACTTCTTTTATCCCCAGTTTTTCCATAAAACCTAAAACTAAAATCATATTGGAAATTTCCGTATCCGCATACTGCCCGCCAATATCCTTATCGTTTAATCCTATCCTCGCGTTCAGTGCATCAATTAATTCTTCCTGAGTATAGCGGGCGTTGGACTTTAGCTGCTTTTTTATACTTTCGTTATGCACACCGCCAATACCCAAAATTACGGTATTGGGCTCACTAAAAACATTTCTTATATCTTCCGGTACATCCCCGGCAGCAGCCGAGGCTATTTCTGTTGCCTTTTTTAGATTTTCTTTGCCAATGGGATTAGGCGACAAATGTTTTTCCGGTTTTTGCTGCATAATTTGCACTAATATCTTTTCTTTAAAAGAAATGGAAGCAATTATCCCGCGATAAATCAAAAATTCTCTGTTCTTCTTCCGTAATATCATTTGCATTGAAGCGCCGCCGATATCCCAGACAATAACATTCCGGGTACTATCGGGGAAAGCATCGCAGGCCGCCAGATAGCCCAAAATTGCTTCCTGATCCTGATCAATAAGTTTTATTGATATTCCTGTTTTCTCTTGAACTTCCCTGAGAAACTCCATTGTGTCGGATGCTTGTCGGAAAGACTCTGTTGCCACCCCTGAAAAAACCTCGGCCCTATTGTTAATAGCTTCATCTTTTAATTTCTGGAGAGCAATAGTTCCAGTGTTTCGTATTTCCTGACTAAAGAAACCCGAACGTTTATTTTCCGCATAGGGAACCTTTATCTCATTTTTATAAATAATTGCTTCATTCTTTTGAAGACATTTATTCACTCTGGCGACCTTCATTTTTGTTGTTGCGGATCCAACATCAAAGGCCGCCCGATATGCAATACAATTGCTTTCCTGCGGCTGCACAACATAACTGCAAGCGTTTAAAATAAAAACGATTACAGAAAATAATAAAATTCCTTTTTTCGGAGAAAAATAGTGAAGCATTATTATCTTTCTTTTCTTTTATTACCACATCAACGAAATTGAGGGCGAATTTACACTAAAATTATCAAAACCACAACACGAAGCCGATGCGCAAAAATGATAAGGGGTTACATTAAAAGCGTAACCCCTTAATTAAATTAACTGTGTGGAGCGCATAAACATTCGAACCCATGTTGTCTGGCACAACAACAAGCGGATAATGGTGCCGCAACGCCGGATGTCGCTTGTTAAAAGTGATTTTACTTATGATCTGCGACATGGCGCAAAGGCTTAACCATCTCTTCCTTGAGCTTCTTCAGAAACTGTTTCCTAAAAAACGGGAGCTTAGTGAGCAAGGTCATCAGCAAATTCATGCGCCGCGCCTTGTAATTCTTCTGTGGGAAATCATAAAGTCCGTGCTTCTTATAATAACGGTGATCCGCCTGGAAAACAAAACGCAGCATTCCATAAACCTCATCCCGAAATATCTTCCGGCCACCTACACCCAGAAAAGTCATGGGAGGCCTGAAACCAGCCACTATCGGGAAGACGAGCTTTCCGGCCAATTCGGTCAGCAGTAAATCTATTTGTTCGGCACTTTCTACTTCATCTGTGACAATGCCCGCCAGATTTGTTTCCTGAAATTCTGCATAGCATTCCATGATTTGGCGGAGATTGGGGATCTGTCCCAATGGCCCCGCAATCAGAAACGCAATCTGTTTGCCGATAAGTGTGGGCATATGGGTATTGAAGAAAGAACGGTCAAAAAATGTTTTCCACTTGGCAGAAAGATAACGGTCGTGGATAGCGCCGGCAAAAACCACAACATCCGCTTTTTTCACTTTTTCATTGTAAAAATCGATAAAGCCGTCTTTCCCCTCGTAGTCGCAGACGTTGTCCAGCCCACATTTGCAGCATCCCAGGCAACCTCCCTTGATATCAATATCCGTCAGACTGATAACTTCCAGGTCGGTGCGGAAGTTTCCCGTCAACGATTTTATCATGGCGTTAATATTCCCCACCTCGTCTTGTCCATCCTTGATCACCAGAATTTTTTTACCGCCTGCATCAAGTGCAGCCTTGGAAGCTCCGGTCTGAAAGACAAAAGTGGCAGTCGGCAAGGGCGGATAAACCGGCGCTACAGGGATCTGCCGCGACACAGAATCAAAGAATAATTGCACAAAGGTAAGCCAGCGCTCTCGTTCCGTTTTAAGCATCAGATCATACATGCCCGCAGAATAGGCTCCTGTATATTTCATTCGCAGGTCGTCGCAAATTGCATGGATATAGTTGTGGGCGGTATGATCAAAAAAATGTACCGATGTGGAAAGCGAGGCGGCATATTTTCCCGCAAAGGCCGTTTGCTGATGCCGCTCAAAGATCAATTCGATAAAGCGTTTGTACTGTGCGCAGACCAGCATGAAATACAAGGGGAAGGACCATAACACGGCATCCGCCCCTTGCACTGAGTCGATGACTTCCCGAAATGCTGCTTCATCTTTTTCCAGCCGTTTGATATTTTGGGCAATGGAGAAATATCTGAATGAATGCTGCGGGAATTTCTTCTCCACAAAACGCACGTACTGGAGGGTTACACCAAGCTCCCCTTTGGGGCTACCGTTTAAGACGACGACGTTCATGGACTTTACCCTTCCTTTGTATAATGAGATAACTTAAATCTGCTATTTCGCAAAATGACTGCGGATATTTTCGGCCGTTATTTTTATCAGCAAATGTCTGGCTTCCCTGCTTGCCCAGGCAATGTGCGGTGTAATGAAAAGCTTATGGCGATTGCGAACCGCCAGAAGGGGGTTATCACCGAAAATCGGCTCGGCAGACAACACGTCCATTGCTGCTCCGGCAATGCGATTGTCATCGATGGCCCGCGCCAGGGCCAGTTCATCCACAATACCTCCCCTGCCCATATTCAGCAGAAAAGCTGATGGTTTCATCAGTTGAATCCGGGCTTCGTTAAGCAAATTACGCGTATCAATGTTCAGTGGGCAGTGAATGGATACTACATCGGCAGTGCTCAACAATTCATCGAGCGGCAGATGCGGGTAGCCTGTCCCTTCCAGGTTTTTCCCCGATGTCGAGTAATACGCAACACGTGCGCCAAAAGCTTCGGCGACCTGGGCGATTCTTTTGCCGATGGTTCCCATTCCAATAATCCCGAAGAGCTTGTTTTTTAATTCCCAGAACACACGGTCCAGGTGTGTGAACACCAAGCTTCTGGCGTACGCTCCTGATTTGACGTAGTTATCATAGTAGGCGCTGCTGTGTAATAAATAGAAGAGCATGGAAAAAGTGCTCTGGGTCACCGATTCGGTAGAATATCCGGCGACATTTTTTACGGTAATTCCTTTTTCAGCGGCATATTCCAGATCAATATTATTCATGCCAGTGGCGACGACGCAGATCAGTTCAATCCCGGGGCATTCATCAATCACTTCGCGGTCAATAACCACTTTGTTCGTGAGGACGACATTATGCCCTTTTATGCGCTCAATGCGCTCCTGCGGTAGAGTGAACGTGTAGCCGTCATACTCTCCCTGCGCTTGAATAGCCGGGAGGTTATCCGCTTCACCAACCGTTACGGTATCCAGAAACACTATTTTAATTGGCTTTTTCATCCTGGTCACCATTCCTTGTTCTTACGAGCATATCATCTATACTACCCTTCAAATTTCCAGCCGCAACCAGGGCAGTTGATTCGCACGGCAAATCCAAGGATATTTTTTTTCAAAAATTCATGTTTGATTATTTCGTTGCACTGACAGCAGCGTATTTTGTCGCGAAAGTTTTTAGTCCTATGCTGATTTTTTACCTTTGACACAACCCGATACTGACTTAATTCCAGTAATTCAAATTCACAACATCCCATATTTTATTCCCGCTTGCTTTAATGCCGTCTCTGAGCCTGTATTTGCTCCGGCAATATTTTACAAGGAGGGCAGGCTATTTAACCACCGCCCTCCTTGTGACTTAATCGTTACAATCTTATTTCTCCGCTACTGCACAACCGGGGATCGGTACTTTCTGCTGCTTCGTTAGCGGGCAGTGAAACCGTTAATACGGGGCAGAGGGCTTTTTTTACGACCCTGTCTGCCGTGCTGCCAAACACATTTTTCTTGCCGGTATTGTGTCCGCCGACGGTACCGATTACAATCAAGTCTGCTTTGTTATCCTGCTGAAACTTCAATATCTGTTCATAGGGAGCGCCTTTCAGCAAATGGTATTCGACGTTTTTATAATCACCAAACCCTGTTGTGCAGCATAATTGCAGCTCCTTTTGTGATTTTTCCTCCATGGCCTTTTCCAGCTCTTTCATGTTAACTTTGGGAGCATACCAGGATGTCATTTTTTCTGTGTCCTGAATGACATGAATGACATAGAGCTTTGCACTAAACTTGCGGGCCATTTCCGCCGCATAAGGCGCCGTATAATTAGAACCGGCGGAAAAATCTGTCGCAAAAACTATTTTATTTATTTCCATAGCTCCTCCCCTCTATTATTGAGCTGTTCTCATTCTTTGACTACTTCCAGCACAAAATCACCATACCTGTCTTTCACCGGATTCTTCATCTGCAGAAGATCATAACAGCGTTTTGCAGCGGCGAATAAGACAATAATGATCAGAACCATCACAATGACCGAGAGCACGGCAAGCAGATATTTCCCGCCGGGCAAATAGTTCGTAGTGATGTTCAGATAGCCGGCATATAAGGTTGTAACAGCCATAATAATTCCCGGTACAGCGGTTATCCATGCATACTTCAGTTTTCCCATCCTCAGCAGCATAGTTGTCCCGATTATTAAAGCACTGGCGGCAAGAAGCTGATTGCTCATACCAAACAACGGCCAGATTGTGGCAATATCTCCGGTATAGACCAGATAGCCCCAGGAGCCGGTGAACAGGAAGCTGGTTATGACGATGCCGGGAATCCAGCGTTTTTCATTAAATTTCGGGATAACTCTGCCAATCATTTCCTGTAGGAGGAACCGGCCAACACGTGTTCCGGTGTCCACAGCCGTTAAAATAAATACCGCTTCAAACATAATAACAAAATGATACCAGTAAGACATCAAGCCTTTCATGAAGGGCACAGCGGAAAAAATATAAGCCATGCCGACAGCCAGTGACACTGCGCCGCCCGGCCTGCCCTGTAATTTTTCACCGACCTGCGCGGCTAAGTCGGGCAGGTTAACAGGTGCAATTCCCAGCTTGGCAAAGGCCGCCGGTGCCGCATTAATGGCGAAATAGTCTGCCGGTACCAGCACACAGGCTGCAACTAAGGCCATGATGGCAACGAATCCTTCAACTAACATGGCACCATAACCGATAAATAGAATATCGCGTTCGTTACCAATCATTTTTGGTGTTGTTCCCGAACCAATGATGGCATGAAAACCGGAAAGCGCTCCGCAGGCTATCGTTATCATAACGAATGGATATACGGGCCCGGGAATCACCGGCCCTCCGCCATGGATATATGGCGTTAATGCAGCCATCTGAAAATCAGGACGGACAATGAATATTCCGGCAGCCAGCATCACAATTGTCCCGATTTTCAAGTAAGTAGAAAGATAGTCACGCGGACATAAAAGCATCCATACCGGAAGCACCGAAGCAATAAATCCGTAAATAGGAATAATCACAGAAATTTGTTTTTTCGAAAGAGTAAATATTGACGACCATGTTGGGCTGGCCGCAACATAAGGTCCGACGAGAATAGCTATAAAAAGCAGGACTACACCCATAATGCTGGCGCCTTTTACATCACCGGGGCGTATTTTGTACATGTAGATTCCCATCAGGAAAGCAATCGGCATAGTAGCAAAAACGGTAAAAGTTCCCCAAGCACTTTCAAACATAGCATTAACAACGGCAATGGAAAGACCGGCAAGTGTTAAAATCAGAATAAAGAGAAAAGCTACGGAAGCAACAGCGCCGGCAGCTTTGCCAATTTCGCTTTCTGCTATCTTGGAAAGACTCTGCCCCTTATGCCTTACTGAGGCAAAAAGAACAACCATATCGTGCACGGCTCCGGCCAAGACACAACCGATAATTATCCAGAGAGCGCCGGGCAAATAGCCGAATTGGGCAGCCAGCACCGGACCAAGCAAGGGGCCGGCAGCAGCAATGGCTGCGAAATGATGACCAAAGAGCACGAACTTGTTGGTTTTAACATAATCGTGGCCGTCAGCCATAGCAATGGCTGGTGTGGCCACTTCCGGCTTGAGGCCCAAGACTTTATTGGCAATAAATAGACCGTAGAACCGATAAGCAATTGCAAAAACGCACAATGAAACAAATACAAGAGTCACTGCATTCATATCCCTTCCTCCTTTTTCAAGTTTTCAGTAGAAAAATTAAAAGTGAAAGAAAAAACCAGTGTAGGAGCCGTTACGAAATTATCTGTTCTTTTTCTCTATTTCGTTACGGTTCCTTATGCCGTTTGCAATAATTTATGCTCGGGCTGTTTTTGAACGGCGGCTCAGTCTAGTGATAAATTATGCGCTATAAATCTGCCGCTGTTAATATGTAGTATAATTGGAGTATAAAGGATTGGAGTTTTCTGTGTCAACATAATTCTAAAAAGCGTATTCTGCTCCCCAGTTCCTTTATTTTAATCATAAATTCAGAGAAGGTTGTTCCCATAATCAATCGATAACCATTATTTTATCATCATTTTAAACGTGTTCACCGGCTTTGCGCAGAAGCAATTCCCAGTCTTCGTTGACCATCTGCTGGATCTGGTCAAGATCCTTTTCAGTTAGATGCTTGAAGCGTCCCTGGAGCCGGAAATACTCCCGCACAAGATATTCCTTTGGTCTGTAATTGATGGTATATCTAAGGCCTTCTTCCACTTCATATAAAGGGAAGATATTTGTCTGAACTGCCATTCGGGCAATCTTAATAGACATCTCCGAGGGAATGCGCCAGCCCGTAGGGCAACTCGCATAAATGTGCAGAAACCTGGACCCCTTCATATTTTTTGCCTTCTGAGCTTTGCGGAGCAAGTCTTCGGGAAAGGCGATACTGGCTGTGGCCGCATAGGGAATCCGGTGAGCTACCAGCGCCTCAACTATATTTTTCTTCCGTAGTTTTTTCCAGTCCTTACCTGTTGTCGTAGTCGTCCAGGCACCGTAAGGTGTGGAAGAACTGCGCTGAACGCCTGTATTCATATAGGCCTCATTGTCATAGCAAACATAAATGAAATTCTCGTCGCGCTCTACGGCACCGGAGAGTGACTGAAAACCAATATCAAAAGTTCCGCCATCACCCGCCCACGTGAGCACAGTTGTTTCTGTGTCGCCCTTCATGTCCAAGGCGGCTCGCACCCCGGTGGCCGTTGCTCCGCCGGTTTCAAAAGCCGCATGGAGCACGGGAATCTTTAATGCTGATTGCGGATATGGCCCGGCAATCACTGACCAGCAACATGCAGGCAGAACCATAATGGTCTTTTCTCCCAGCGCTTTGAGCACAAAACGCATGGCAATCGTAGCCCCACAGCCGGGACATCCTACATGTCCCGAATGAACCAATTCCCGGTCTAAAACATCAGTCGGCATATTTCACCTCTTGTATGCCCATCCAGATACTTTCCTTTTGTGGAACCTCGCTGTTTTTCGTCAGCCAGTATATCTCCTTCAGTAGCTCCGGTGTTACGTCCCGTCCCCCGATGCCCGCCACATAACCGAATACAACAGGATGGCGAGGCGTGTTACAAAGAGCTGCCCTCAATTCCTGGGCAAAGATTCCGCTGGCACCAAAGGAAAAATTCCGATCGATGACGGCAATTTTCTTCGCCGCCTGCAGTTCTTTCCGGATCCTGTCGACAGGAAAGGGCCGGAATAATTTAATCTTCAAGATTCCCGCCTTTTCTCCCTGTGCCCTTAACTCCTGAAGGGCGAGGCGGCAGGTGCTCGTCACTGTTCCCGATGTAATGAAGATAATTTCGGCATCAGCACAATCAATCGCTTCAACCGGCCCATAACGCCGGTTGAATAACGCGGCAAAAGCATCTTCAACATCGCCAAATCTAATCAGGGCATCATCCATGGCCAGAGCAATCTGATAACGCATATCCATATAGTCGCCGGGACCAACCAGAGAGCCGAAAGCGCATGGTTGCGCCGTGTCCAGTTGAAATTTCGGAGCAAAAGGAGGCAGAAATCTATCCACTTCTTCCGGCTCGGGCACATCGACCGGTTCATAGGTATGCGAAAGGTAGAAGGCGTCCAAAACGATCATCACGGGCAAATTTACCGTTTCGGCAAGAAGAAAAGCCTGAATGGTCGAGTCGAGAACTTCCTGTCCGTCTTCGCAGTACATTTGTATCCAGCCTGTATCGCGTTGTGCCAGGCTATCAGTCTGGTCCACCCATATATTCCACCCCGGGGCAAGCGCCCGGTTGACTTCCGCCATAACGATAGGAAGCCGCGCGCCGGCTGCCCAGTGCAGCAGCTCATGCATTAGGGCTAATCCCTGCCCGGATGTGGCAGTAAATGTTCTTACACCTACACTCTGGGCTCCGATCAGTGCGGCCATACAGGAATGTTCGCTTTCCACCCGCAGAAATTTTGCCTTCATCGTCCCGTTGGTACAGTATTGGGACAGAATCTCCACAATATGGGTTTGCGGCGTGATGGGATAGGCGGAAATAACCTGAACTTTTGCCAGCCTTACCGCTTCCGCCACGGCATGGCTTCCTTCCAGTACCCGTTTCATGATTTTTCCTCCCCCAGTGACATGGCATTACGAGGACATTCCACCACGCAAAGGCCGCATCCTTTGCAATAGTCATAATTGATATGCCGTCCCTGATGATCCCTACCCAAGATCACTGACGTGTCCGGGCAAAAGATGAAACAGTTATCGCACTGGTTACAGAGACCGCAGTTGAAACAACGTTCCGCCTCTTTCATGGCCATATGGGCGGATATTTTCAGATCGATTTCTTCAAAAGATTGTATCCTTTCTTCCTTGAGCAGCCTGGGCTGTGTTACCCGTGGGCTGAACCGGAAATAATCGGTGTTGATTTCCTCATAGCTGACCACATGCTTATTTCTCAACCGCCGCTCTCCGCCCATGAATATTTCCATGGAAAGGGATGAGCCCGGCCCAACCAAACAAGCCTGCAGTTTTGGAACGACAGCTTCGATTCCTTCCTGAAAAAGAATATCCAGAGCTAGGGCTGCCTGTTTACCGGATGCAACAGCATCTACCACACTTTTCGTCTTATTGACTATGTCTCCGCCCAAAACCATGACGGCTTCCCGACCCCGGCTATCCAATACACTATGGCTCAGTGTCAATATTTCATTGTCCGTTCTGTCTGCCTGCTGCCATGACTCCGATGCCTGCATACCAATTGCTTTCAAAATCCGTTCAACCCGCACCTGGCGGTTTTTTCCTGTAGCGGCAATAACACGGTCCCTGCCACATTCCTCTCCCTCAACTTTCATCTCCTGCAGTGTCAGTAATATTTTGCCATTTTCTTCTGATATTACCGCCGGGGCTACAAGTTCCTCTAGTTCTACTCCCTCTTCCAGAGCCATTTCCACTTCCAGTGCTAAAGCGGGCATGTCCTGACGGCGTCGGCGATAAAGCAGCAAAGCTTTCCCTCCCAAACGGACAACACTGCGCGCCACATCGACAGCCGTATTACCGCCGCCAATAATTGCAGTCACGCCTGAACAAACCGGGGACTTACCATCCCGGATTTGCCGCAGGAACTCTAATCCCTCACTGACCCCTGACAGATTTTCACCGGGTACAGAAAGCGGCATTCCAAGGCTATGACCGCAACCTATAAAGACGGCATCATATTTTTTCTTCAGTTCCGAAAGCATCTCCTTGCTCACCTTTTTGCCTGTAAATATGGCAACTCCCAGCTCTGTGATCTGCTTAATATCATGTCTGAGTGCAGAAAGCGGCAGACGGTATAGAGGTATTCCCCAGCGCAGGACTCCTCCGACTTCAGACGACGCTTCAAAAACATCACAGGAATAACCAAGCAGGGAGAGGAACCATGCCGCCGCAAGTCCCGCCGTACCGGCACCGACAATAGCAATTCTTTGTTTTCGGGAAGGTTTCTTTTCCAACTCTGGGGATATGCCGTAGCGGATGGCCGTATCGGCAATAAATCGCTCGAGACTGTGAATGGCCACGGCGGAATCGAAATCCCGCCGGTTGCAGCTTCCCTCACAGGGATGGAAGCAGACACGCCCGCATACAGAGGGAAAGGGATTTTCGATTAAAATCTTTTCCCATGCTTCCTTGAACAGCCCCTGCGTAGCCATCATCTCAATCCGGGGAATGTCTTCTCCGGCCGGACAGGCAATGCTGCAGGGCGCTGTTTTTTCATCGTAGCACGGACGCAAAAACCGCCATGATCCTGTTTTATTGCTCTCTGTGGTAAGATAGCTGCGCGCAATGTATAAGTTGTCGGGATTTACATATTTATTCATAATCATTGCCCCGATCTTCTCATCATATTCTGCCCACAATATTTACTTCGGCATAGGCTTCCTGTGCCGCATCAATATTACGCATTGCTTCTGTTTCGACCGGAAAATCTTCACGAATCGCTTCCGCAATAGCTGCAAGCGGCGGCATCTCCAGCATTCGCGCAAAAGCGCCGATCATGGAGGTATTTACTATGGGATGAGTTCGCGTCCCCAGACGGCGCTGAAGGGCAATCCGGTTGGCATCCACATGGGCAAGCTGAAAACCGGTAAAAGGCTGTAAATCAACGGGCAGGGTCGGGCTATTGATCAGTATCCAACCCGAAGGCTTCAGCCCCCTGGTGATATTGATGCTATGCAGGAGGGTCTGATCCTGAACCGCCACATGATCAGGTTCGGTTACGTTAGTTCGCAAGAGAATCTTTTTTTTATCCAGACGGACATACGCTTCCACAGGTGCACCACGCCGCTCCACCCCGAAAAAAGGGAAACTTTGGACCTGATAGCCTGCCTGGAAAAATGCTTTAGCCAATAAAATGGTGGCAACCACCGTCCCCTGGCCGCCCCGGCCGTGAAAACGGATTTCGATCATCTCTTTACCCTCATCATGTTTTATTCCAAACAACCACCAAGGCTTTCGCCTTCGACTTCGTCAGCGAGCGGAAACTGTGATTTTGACTGGAATCAAAATAGAGGGCATCACCGACAGAAAGGGTTTCAACTTTGTCATTGGTACGAAACTCTATTTTCCCCTTCAGAAGGAATAAAAACTCTTCTCCCTCATGACTGTTAAATACCATCTCTGCCGTCTTCATTGGGACAAATTCGACCAATAACGGCTCCATATGCTTACCGGGCATTCTAGCCTCGAGGGACTCGTAGATATAATCAACTTCACCTTCCCGGTGATGTGGCCGGCGCTTTATTATTACCCGATCTTGAGGATGAGTAATGGAAATTTGCTCGGCCGGTGCTTCATCCCTGAAGAAATAGGCCATTCCAACATGTAGCGCTTTGGCCAGATTGAGCAGAGTAGCTACCGGCGGCATAATTTCATCAGCTTCTATTTCGGACAGAAACGATTTGGCAAGTCCGGTTTTTGCGGTGAGATCCTGCAGAGTATAAAAATTTTTTTCCCGGAGATCTTTGATTTTCCCGCCGATTTTTAAATCGGCAACGGCATTGCTTTTTTGTTCGTCCTGGGACATCCTGGCACCTCCATGGACAGGGGTTCGATCAGGTTATGAAAAGGACATATTTGTAATATTTACATCATTACTTGGTTATATGATGCACCGCCGAAATTTTCATGTCAAGGGAAATTGCAAACAGTACTGCCTTTTAGCACTGCCTGGAAAAAAATACTTGATTAACGATCTGGAAACTTTATCGCAATTAGCACAAGTCCTATTCCGAACTTATGTAAGAAATCCTAATGTATATTGAATTCATTAATATCAATATTTCTCACATCACTTGAAATGACAAAGGCGGAAAAATATCGCTTTTAAAATCCCTTTTAAAATTTCCTTGACGTACAAGATGACTCTTCGTATACTCCGAAATCGAAAAAGGAAGTTCTTATCCATTATGTTATCAGCCAACATACGTTAACAATATCTCAGTTTTACTAAAGGAGGAAAAAATGAAGTTATTAATCAGATTTTTTGTTTTTGTTGCGGTCATAATATCTTTGGCGTTCACAGCTCAGGCTGCGGAAATCAAGATTGGTATTGCCGAGGCGTTGACGGGACCTGTTGCCAAGTATGGCGTGCCCATTAAAAACGGCTTCGTGCTCGCTTCCGAAGAAATAAACGCGGCCGGCGGCATAAAAGGGAACAAAATCGCCCTCGTTATCGAAGATGAGCAGGCAAAGAAAGAAGAAGCGATCAACGTCTTCAAAAAATTTATTTTCCAGGATAAAGTGCTCGCTATCTTCGGCCCTACCCTCTCCAATTCGGCCTTTGCCTCTGATCCTTTTGCCAATGAACAAAAAACGGTCGTCTTTGGCACTTCCAACACAGCGGAGGGCATTACAGCCATCGGCCCTTATGTTTTCCGTAATTCGGTAGCGGAAGCCGACATACTGCCCATTGTCACTAAGGTGGCGACAAAAAAACTCGGCCTGAAGAAAGTCGCCATTATTTATGGCAATGACGATTCCATGACTAAGTCCACTTATGAAATCTTTCTGCGTTCCATTAAAGCCGAAAAACTGGAAGTGGTAGACACAGAGACTTTTGCCAAGGGAGATATTGATTTTTCTGCTCAGCTCACCAAGATCAAGAGTCTTAACCCCGACGCCGTTTTCTGTGGCGCCCTCGTCGAAGAGGCATCGAACATCATCCTGCAGGCCAGAAAACTGGGAATACCCAACAAGGTCAGATTTATCGGTGGCAACGGTTTTTAACTCGGCAAAACTTATTGAAATTGGAGGTCAGGCTGCGGAAGGCTCCATCAGCGGCAGTCCCTGGTTTCTTGATGATCCTAGCCCGAAAAATCAGGCGTTTGTAAAGGCCTACACCAAAAAGTACGGCATGGCTCCGGATCAATTCGCTGCCCAGGCCTATGATGCACTTTACATTATGGCGGAAGGAATCAAGGCTGTTAAACTATCCGGCACTCTGGAAAAGGACAGAACGGCATTGCGTGATGCCCTGGCCAAGGTTAAAAATTTCAAAGGCGTGGGCGGTACTTTCTCTTTCAACGCAAGCCGGGATGCTGAACAGAAGGGACGCGTGTTGACCATTAAAAAAGGCAAGTTTGCCATTTTTTCCGAATAATTTTAATCAACCACCCCGCAACAGCTGGATTTAATTACAGTTTTATTGAAGGTTCCCCGCTACAATAAGCGGGGAACCTTCAATGTTTAAAATATGGTCTATTTGTCATTCGCCTTGCCCTTGGGCAGATGCGGGGTAAGTGGTTTTATGTATTCACTGTTAGTATTTATTCTGGTTTACTGAGGTAGAAAAGGTGTTTTTACAACAATTTGCCAATGCCCTGGCCTTGGGTTCGGTATACGCCCTCTTCGCTATTGGGTTTACTCTGATCTTCGGTGTTCTGGAAATTGTAACCCTGGCCCACGGCGCTGTTTTCATGATTGGCGCATTTGCCGGTCTTATGGTTGTTACAAAATTTAATGCCAACCCTATCACCGCAATTCTGGTCGGGATGATGGCCTCGGGAGTGCTCGGCTGTCTGATAGATCTGGTAGCCGTTCGGCCTTTAAGAAAAAGAAAATTTCATCATCTGGCGCCGATGATCGCCACCATTGGCTGTGCCACGATTATCATCAGTATTTCCCAGGGTATCTTCGGCGCTGAGGTTTATCGTTTCCCCTTCGATTTCATGCCTGCCACGTCTTTCAACTTTTGGGCTATACAGCTGACCTTGTTACAGATAATTATTGTCGGTGTTGCCCTTTCCCTGATGATGATCATTATCTTCCTGCTGAAAAGAACAAAATGGGGCAAAGCCGTACGCTCTGTTGCTGAAAGCCCCCGCACAGCAGCTTTACTTGGCATTCCGGTAGAACGGGTTTTTCTGCTTACTGCTTTTGCGGCTTCGGCTTTAGGCGGAGCCGCCGGAGTGTTGACAGGAATCAATTTCAATGCCATTCACGCTTTCATGGGTGGACCGATTATGCATCGGGGAATAGCAGTGATCATTCTGGGCGGCATGGGAGATATCAGGGGCGCTGTGCTGGGTGGATTAATTCTGGGTTTTGCTGAGATAATGAGCGTTGCTTACCTTTCTTCTGATTTTCGCGATGCAATTTCCTTCGGCCTGCTGTTTGTCATCCTGCTGGTCAGACCGGCCGGCATATTCGGCAGCCATATCGAGCGGAAAGGATGAAGACGGCATGATAGAATTCTTAATGTCCTTCTGGCAAACCTATAATACACTTTTTTATACCATCATGGTGCACGGCATGCTGGCGCTTTCGATCTACATTACGCTCGCCTGCGGACAATTGTCGTTGGGAAATGCTGCTTTTATGGGAATTGGCGCCTATACCGCCGCCCTGTTCACTATGAAGTTGAATGCACCCTTCGGACTCGCCCTGCTTGCCGGTGGCATGCTGCCGGCCTTCGTAGCCCTGATTATCGGCGCACCAACTTTGCGACTCTCGGGCGTTTATCTGGCCATGGCCACGCTTGGTTTTGGTGAGGTAGTCCGGGTAGTCTTTTTGAATATTAGCATCACCGGTGGTTCGGTGGGATTGAACGGCGTGCCACCCAAAACAGAGCTCTGGCATCTCTTTTTGGTAATGGGGGTGTTGATATATTTTTTTCTGAAGCTGAAGAATTCCCGGTTCGGTCGGGCGATGGAGGCAATTAGAGAAGATGAAGTGGCAGCGTCGGTCATGGGAATCAAGACAACCTGGTTCAAGGTGTGGGCCTTTGCTATAGGGGCTTTTATCGCCGGCATAGCCGGCGGCCTGAATGCTCATTTCACTTTTTTTCTTTCGCCGCGCGAATATGGATTCGACTTTGCCGTAGATATACTGACCTTTGCCATTCTGGGCGGAACTGGAACATTCTGGGGGCCATTAGTCGGCAGCACAATCCTGACCATTATGCCGGAAATGCTCAGATTTATAGGACCGTACCGACTGGCGCTCAACGGCCTGATCCTGGTTCTCGTGGTGATTTACTTGCCCAATGGAATCATAACGGTGAAGAAGAAAGATTGACGAGAAAACAAAATGCTGCAACTGGAAAACATAATCAAGGATTTTGGCGGACTGCGGGTACTGGACTCACTCTCTCTGCAAGTTGAGGAAGGGCTGATTTTCGGTCTGATCGGTCCGAATGGTGCCGGCAAAACCACACTGTTTAATATAATCAGCGGCCTTTCCCGTCCCACAAACGGGCAGGTTATCTTTAACGGAACGGATATCACCCATTTTTCTCCTTCGTCAATTGCCGCACGGGGAATGGGACGAACATTTCAGAATATCAGAATCTTTAAAGAATTATCTTTACTGGAGAACGTACTCGCTGGCATGCATTGCCTCTACACTTATTCTCCCGTAGCAATGCTATTAAATCTACCGATACAGCGGCAGGAAGAGAAGGTCATGCGCGAAAAAGCAATGGAGATACTGGATATTTTTCATCTGACCGGTAAAGCGCAGCGTCAAGCAGAAAGCCTTTCCTATGGGGAACAAAGAAAACTTGAACTGGCCCGCGCACTGGCCACCTCACCCAAGTTGATTCTGGTAGACGAACCAGCGGCCGGGATGAATCCCTCCGAGACAGAAGAATTAATGGGCGAAATCGTGCAGATCAACAACCGGGGCTACACTATCTGCCTGATTGAACATGACATGAAATTTGTGATGGGCTTGTGCCAGCAGGTAGCGGTGCTGAATTTCGGGAAATTGATCGCCTTGGGCACACCGGAACAAGTCAAGTGCAATCCTCTGGTAATTGAAGCTTATCTGGGAAAGGACGCCTGTTAAAATTATGCTCCTGGAACTCAAAGACGTTTACGTAAACTATGATCACATCCAAGCGCTGCAAGGAATATCTCTCGATGTCAAAGAAGGAGAGATCGTAGCCCTTATCGGTGCTAATGGTGCGGGCAAAAGCACAGCCCTGAATGCTATTTCCGGCTTGTTGAAAATGACCAGCGGGAACATTAACTATGAAAAGCGCCCTATAACCGGACATTCCCCTCAGGCGATTGTCCGGGGCGGCATTATCCAAGTCCCGGAAGGAAGGGCTATTCTTACCACGCTAAAAGTAAGAGAAAATCTCGAAATGGGAGCATTTGCCAGAAAAAGTAACCGCCTGAAAGAGGACATGAATGCCATCTTCGCCCGGTTCCCCGTACTCCAGGCAAAGGCCGAACTTCCGGCAGGAAATCTTTCCGGAGGTGAACAACAAATGTTGGCTTTGGGAAGAGCATTAATGGCCAAACCTAAGCTCTTGTTGATGGATGAACCATCAATGGGTCTTTCGCCCATTCTGGTCCGGGAGATTTTTCATATTATTACGGAGATAAACAAACAGGGCACGAGTATTCTGCTGGTGGAACAAAATGCACAAATGGCCCTCGATATCAGCCAGAGGGGATATGTGCTCGAAACGGGACGAATTGTTCTGGAAGACACCTCCGCCAATCTGTTGCATAACGAAAAGGTAATTCATGCCTATCTCGGCGGTTGCTGAGCCCTTCCCCCGCACATTCCACGGTATGATTTGAGCCGCTTTTCAAATCGGTGAAGCATTGCCTCAAATGAATGGTAAATATCAATTAATTTTAGATGCCTTAACTATAAAAAGTAAAGGGGGACGCACACATGAAGTTCGCTATTATGGGGACAGGTGGTATCGGCGGCTATTATGGCGGTCTGCTTTCCCGAAGCGGTCAGGATGTTACATTTATCGCCCGCGGGACGCATCTTCAGACCATTCGGGAGAAGGGCCTGATCGTTAAAAGTGTCCATGGCGATTTTACCGTGTTTCCGGCCAGTGCAACCCATAATCCTTCTAAAGCAGGAATTGCGGACGTCATTCTTTTTACAACCAAGACTTATCAGACAGATGAAGCAGCGCTGTTGATCAAACCTCTGATCGGACCAAATACTGTGGTTGTTTCTCTTCAGAATGGCATAGATTCGGCAGATCGCATCGGCGCCGTGGTGGGATTGCAACATATGCTCGGCGGGACAACGTGGTGCTCTGTTGCGCTGGAGGCGCCGGGTGTGATCGGCCAGTATAGTCAGTTTCGCCGCATTGCGTTGGGTGAGTTCAACGGCCAAACGACGTCGCGCCTCCAGTTTGTCTGTGACGCATTTAATGCAGCCGGATTCACCGTTGAATTGTGTGACAATATCTTAAAAGTTCTCTGGACCAAATTTGTATTTATTGCGCCGGTGATGCTTATAGGAAGCCTCACCCGGATGACTTTTGGAGATTACCGCAACGTCCCGGAAGCGCGGGCCGTACTCCTTGAAGCCATAAACGAGGTGTCTGCTTTGGCCAAGGCGAGCGGTGTAAAGCTGGACGCTGATGTTGCCGCCCAGACACTCGCTTTCATTGACAGCGGTGAACCCGGCATCAAGCCTTCGATGCAGCGCGATGTGGAATCCGGAAAGCCCTCCGAATTGGAATCAATGATCGGTGCTGCAGTACGTCTGGGCATAAAGCACAATGTCCCGACACCGGTTATGCGTTTTGCCTACGCGATGTTAAAGCCCCGAGAGTTGCATTGCGCATCGTTAAAAAACAAATAACTGAAATATTTTAAATTAATAATAATGGTCTGCACGGTAAACCACACCCCAAAAATAAAAAGAGCTTGCGAAATAACCGCAAGCTCTTAATTTAACTGGTCGGGGCGAGAGGATTTGAACCCGTTGCCACTTAAAAATCACATATATAATCAATTTCTTAGAAAGTGTTTAATGCAACCGCAACCAAAGTGCAACCGTCTATTTCCCAGCCACTGTCTTTATAATATTGACCAGGGTGATTATTAAGGGTGACTGAGCCTGAGGGCTCCTTCCTCAAGTCAAGCGGTCGGTAATTTTGATGTACATCCACTCTTTCGATTGGTATTCATTACCCGTTATTGACTGAACTAAACACGTTACTGCCTTTGAAAAAGATTGATCATTATGAATGATAATCTGTAACATCTATTTGCCATTTGTTAATGGATGAAGTATAAGAAATATCGATTTATTAAATTACTTCTCCGGCTTCTGTTTTCTTCCATATTCCGGATACAGCTTTTCCAAGCAGTCCGGGCATAAACCATGACTGAATTCCGCCTCGGAATGTTCTGTAATATAGTTCTCGATCTGGCTCCAGTAGCCTTTATCGTCACGCACCTTCTTGCATGAGCAACATATCGGCAAGAGCCCTCTCAAAATTTTTACGGTTGCAATTGAATCCTGAATTTCGATTATAAGTTTTTTACGTTCATTCATCTGCACGAATATGCTTCTGAAAAGAATATCCAGCATAAAAGCGGCAAAGATGACAATGATGCAAGTAGGCCAAATGATGATGTTGTATTTGGCAAGTTCAAAGCTGGTGGACATTCCGGCCCAGACAAGAATATTGGGATTGACGGCAATGGCAACAAATCCCAATATGCTGCTGGTCGTACTGTAGGGAAACGCGAGAAACACGGGTAGGATAAACCAGTACATGAATCCCGCAATGCCATAGATGAGACCAGTGGTCAAAAAGCTCAGATGATAGAGGAAAACGGCCTGGGTAGTCAGAACAACCGCATAAAAGAACCAGGGCAATAAATGCCTCTTTATCCCTGCCAGTATGCCAACAGGATACAAAAGCAGTATCGCTCCCATGATAATTCTCAAGCCAAGCGCATCCATGGCGTGCGCCGGATCAATCACCCAATCCCACACCCACAATGCAACAGCCAACAACGAAGTTGCAAAACCAACCATAATTACAAATGTTCTTGATTCCTGGAATTTTATCGCCAGGTATTCTGCCTCTGTGCAGGGATCAAAACGGTATGGAATCTCCATAAAGAACCTTTCAAATAAGGAAAGTTTTTCAACAATTTTCTTTTACTTATATTTATAGCAAGAAAATCACCAACTGGTCTTTTTTAAAGAAAACTGAGCTTGCAAGTCAAGTTATTTTTTACGATGTAAGCTCTCATGTTCTACGCAAATCGCCGACCAAGCATGAAAAAACTACTCTGATTGAAAAATTTCATCCAAATAGTCACAAGAGAAATCCGAAAGAAAGCACCTGATGAAAATAAATTCAACTGATTGTTTTGGGATCTAATGGCAGGGATAGTTTACTTAATTGCAGCAAAGTTAAACAATGCTTCTATCGGTAATTATCAGTACCCTCAACTATCAGAGAGCGTTTGTTTGTGGACAGTGTGAGAATGACCACCGACCGACCATAGGAAAATTATTTGCAGCTTTTTCCATGGCGTTCTTCCTCCTACCATGAATTCGTATATAGAATAATGTATAATGGTTTTGTTATTCATAGGAAGGCAGGAGGACTCAGTGCTTCCTGGGCGATAGAGCCCTCATTTCAGTATGTCCCAAGCCTCTGTGAACCATAATAGGTTGG
>CAIVQG010000068.1 GCA_903907985.1 uncultured delta proteobacterium | reverse complement strand
GTTTATTCTTTCTGGCCATTTTCCTTAGCGTTATGCGGCTCTATCAGGAAGCCTGGAAAAAGAGAAAAGATGTTTAACCTCCGCAAAAAAACATGATCTGTTTTATATAGAACTTAAAACCCCCTTAAAACACAAACTTTTAAAGGGGTTTTTTATTTTAATAAGCTTTCTTCTTTCCGCGGCTATTAATATATTTGATTATATGCATCATCCGGAAAATGTGCTTATCCCTCCTGAGAAACATCTACGCCAGCCGATTGCGAATAATGCCCGCAATATAATTGGCCCAGATAGAATAGGCCAGCGCCCCGGGGTGAAAACCGTCCTCGGCCATATACGTAGCCTCCAGGGGGATGTTTGTTGTCACAAACTCGCACTGATCGCAGCCTTCTGCAATTTTTTTCAACTCACTATTAAGTCGCTTTGCTCTCGCGCCGAGGTACCACCTTAAAGGTTTAGGCAGGGCCGGAAAGAGATGCATCGGAGGAATGCTCGATAAAAATATGTGTCGGCAATTGAACTTCGACTGGAGAAGGCTTATGATCTGACCTTGTTGATCAATCCATTTATTAGACTTTGTACCATGGGTGACGTCATTTACCCCTACTGACGTGACAACAACATCGAACGTCTCCGGTGCAGCTGTCTTCAGCTTGGCCACAACTTCTTGAGCTTTATGACCCGTTTGGGCCATTAACTTCCAGCATACCTGGAAATCGGAACCAAGGGCAGTGACCAGTTGACCGGACAGGGCTTGGCTCTGCGTCGGGACACCAACGCCGGCCGCTGCCGAATCGCCCAGAATTAGCAGGCTCAGAGGCGGACCGGATCCATTAACGCCGGACCGCTCACCCGGCGGTTCAGGTAACCTGGGCATTACATGCCGAACATAGAGACCCTGAGCGATTAAAAAAGGAGCAAGGCCAATTGCTGCCAATCGATATTTCATGCAATTTATGTTCTTACTCCCCAATCAGATGTTTGGCTAAGGCCATATATGCCGGTAAAGAAGTGGGATCAATGAAAGCGTTCGCGCCGATGGGATAAGACGCATACCGGACAATCACCATCTCGGCCTTCGGATCAATCCAGATGAGCTGTCCATGAACCCCTCGCGCCGTGTAGACACCATGCTCATTGTGCGATACCCACCACATATTGCGGTAAGAGAATCCGGGCAGTGTCTTATATCCGGCTTTGGCAAATTTCCCTTTGTCTGCACCGCCGCGTATATCTGCGACCACTGCGCGGGGAACAATTTGCTGGCCATTGTAGTAACCGTCCAGACGCAGCATTTCCCCGAAGCGGGCAAGATCCCGCAGTGACGTGTTCAGACCGCCGCCTGCCATTGCCGCACCAATGCTGTCCACCATATAGAAAGCATCATGCTCGGCGCCGAGTTTCGCCCAGATCCTCTCTGAAGTAAGCTCAGCGAGGGATTTTCCTGTGGCGCGGCTCATTATCCAGGCCAGAACTTCGGGATCAACGCTCTTATAGGCAAATGCCTCGTCATGCTGGTCCTTCTTGGTAAGCGTAGCGAGGAAGTCAAAAGTTGTGCGCGGACCCTGATAGTTCGGCGCTGCCGGCATCATTCCACTAGCCCGGGCAAAATCCCAGATTTCCGCCTTGGGGTCGGAGTAGACCTCCGAGAACTTTACGCTGGTGGTCATATCCATAACCTGGCGGACCGTTGCGTCACCGTAAGCTGTATTCTTTAGTTCCGGCACATAGTTTGTTACTGGCGCCGTGGGATCAAGTTTGCCCTCGCCCGTAAGAATAGCGGCAAGTGTTCCGACAAAGGATTTCGTGACCGACATCGCCGCATGCTTCTTTGTCGGGCTGAAAGCACCAAAGTATCTCTCATAGACGATCTTGCCCTTGTGTAGCACAAGAATGCCGTCGGTGTAGTTTGCGGAAAGTGACTCGCCCCAGTTCATTTTGCGGCCGTCGAGGGTTGTAAAAGCCACCGCATCGAGATCCTGCCTCTCAGCGCGAGGCAGCTTTGTCACCGGTCCATCGCCGCGCAGAACCGGAACTAAAGGAAAAAGCTGGCTTATGTTGCTAAACGACCAGCGCAGGGCGGGAAAGCGGTAGAAACTGGCATCGCCGAAGCGGATAATCCGTTCGGCCTTGGGCGGAAACCCTTGCATCCATCCGAGCGCTACGGGATCGGACGCCGCTGCATCGGGAAATTTAGGAATCTGGGCCTGAGCAAAGACGAGTGAACAAAACAATGGAAGTGTTAACGCTGTCAGGGCTAATCTCATCATTATCTTCTTCATTGTTAGTTTTCTCCATTTTCTGGATTGACGGAGCCGGGCAAACCGGTTCCTCCAACAGTTAAAGGGTTAGATATCTTTTTTACTCTTACCTCCTGATTTCTCACATTATTTATACTAATATGTACGGATGAATAGATGTAATTATAAATGGTTCTAAGAATTTCTCAAGAAAATATTTCAGTTGGCAAGATATCTTCTTGCATAAGCATTTCAAACCTGATGAACCATGATTAAGATTAACGATGGGGCAACACTATAGTACCTTTACTACTTTTTTTCACTTCAATCGAGGGACGCCACAAACTCCACCTCCCGGGGAACCTTGTAAGAGGAAAGGTAAATCCGGCAATGCCGCATGATCTCTTTTTCGTCTTCCACAGCGCCGGTTTTCTTCACGATCAGGGCTTTGACAATCTGTCCCCGCATAACGTCTGACTGGCCTATGACTCTCGCTGTGGCCACAACGGGATGCATATCCAGAACCAACTCCACTTCTTTGGGGTAGACATTAAAACCACTAGTGATGACCATTCGTTTTTTCAGGCCGACAAGGAAAACGTATCCTTCCTCGTCCATGTAAGCGAGATCTCCGGAATGGAGCCAGCCGCCGCGCATAACCCAGGCAGTGGCCTCTTCATCTTTATAATAGCCCTGCATCACTACATCACCGCGGATGACAAGCTCGCCTGTAACTCCCGCCGCGACTTCCCGATCCTCTTCATCTAAAACCTTTACTTCAACACCGGGAAGAATCGTTCCAATGGAACCGGGTTTCTGCTTAAGTAAGGGCATTGTAAAGACGCAGCAGGGCGACGTTTCCGTCAGACCGTATCCTTCCAGCACCCGGATACCGAGATACCTTTCGAATTCCGGAAACAATTCCGGCGGCATGGCTGACCCGCCGGTGATGCCGAAGCGCAGTGAGCTAAGATCATACTCGGCACGCCTTTCGTGCAAAAGCATGCCCATAAAAAGGCGGGGAACAGCGGCAATATAGGTCACCTTCTCCTTTTGAATTGCCGTAAAAATCCCGTCCATGGTGAAACGATCCATCAGGACAATACCTGCTCCCACATGGATGGCGGCCAGCATGTTGACGGCGGCACCGAAGGAATGAAAAAGGGGAATTACAGCCAGACTCCGATCGTTTTCCGTTCCATCGAAAACCGTTCGCAGCAGGACGGCCTGAGTTTTCAGGTTATTAAACGTCAAAACCGCACCCACAGGCTTGCCCGTCAGACCCGACGTATAGATCATGACAGCAGGATCATCTCCCTGCAATTTCGGCACGTCGAGTGTCACCGGTTCGCTGTTGATAATCTCGCCAAAAGGAGATCCGGCTTCCAGACCACTGGAGACAATCAGATGTCGGCAAAGATTAAGGCGATCCTTGATTTCATGGAAGCGCTTGGAAAGACTTTCCATTGTAATGAAAATCCTGGCATCACTATCCTCTATTACATGTAGAAGCTCATAAGACGTGGACATGACATTCAGGGTCACGGCGATAGCGCCAAGCATAAGTGCGGCAAAATAGGAAATAACAAATTCAGGGGAGTTCGGCAGCATGAGGGCAATTTTATCGCCTTTTTGAATGCCGAGCGTCCTGAAATGATGGGCCAGGGAGTTCACAAACAGGTTAAGCTTCCGGTAGGATATTGCGTTTCCCTCATAAATGATAGCCGTATTTTCCGGATATTTCTCAGCCGTCTCCTGAAGCATCGTTGCCATATTCATCACGTTCAGATTCACCTTCCCGATTTTTCCCCTTCTTAGCATAAAGGAAGCAGTTTTTCGGCAATAATTATTTATAAATTTTAAGTAGCTATATTATCGTCATATTTTGACATACTTTTTCTCTTAACGTTGATAACTTGATTTACACAAACGTAAACCGTCATAATTTCACGACATATCTTGCAACATGTTGATATTACAAATTATTACTTGTTGCCTAATCATTGCGCAATGCGGTATAAAGCGGATTATTTTGAGTAGTTAGAATATTTATCAACAACTTTATCAACAATTTATTCAACAGTTCTGTTTATAAACTGACCGAATATCCAATTAATGGATTTTTTATTATATCAAATAATTATTATCTTCCGAGTCAGGTCTTGGTAAGAAGATCAAGGTAATGGTTAGCAGAGACAAAAAATCTTAAAAAACGAAAGAAAGGAATTAGTCGACATATCATCTATTTATAATGGTTTCTTGAATTGCTTTTGGGATTGTTGCTTGGCATGGTAAATGCTGATATGCGTATATGAATTAAAAAATGATATTATAGTGAAATAAATTGCCTATCACGGCATAAATAATGGCAAAATTTACCCACATTATAATATTTGGGCATTTACAAAATATTAGAAATTAACGATTTGTTAACAATTGTTTCAGATTCCATCATTGGTAGAGCTAAGAGCGTAGCAACAAACATTAGAAGAACATTCCGAAAATGATTTAGGTTACGTAAATACCTGTGCTTCATGCAACAATAATCATAGAATCCAGTAATCGAGGTGTGTGAATGAAAAAAATATCTTTGTTAATAATAACCTTCGTTTTATTTACGGGTTGTGCGTTATCCCCGGAAAGAATTCCCAATGGGAAAACAGAAGCCGATTGGCAATTTGACAATAAAGGCTGTGTTGTTAAGTCAGGGAAAGTTGACGGATATATATTGAACAATCCTGTAGACCTTATCTTGAATATAGAACGCGATAAAGCATACAAAGCATGCCTCAAAGAACTAGGTTGGATTAACTAATTTATTTCCACTTTACTCCCGCGCGGGGCCGGCAGAGGTTTGTCCTGTTGCACTGGAAGATATCTTTACCAGAGGCAGGTAAAAAACAAAAGGCGAAACAAGGAGCGTTTTTTATTACCGGGCATCCCGAGAGGCGGTGATTTCTTACACCGAGTTAGCCCGACAACTGGATATCAGTTGTTTATTTTTTCCTTTACAACTTTTGTTATTTCTTTTTAACATTATTTACATCTGGAGAATGCCGGTTACGTCATGCAAACCGGAGGGGCGTTGATGCGCCGCGCCGAAAAATTCCGCAGCGCTGAGCAAACCCGCGTAATATTTTTCACCCAGATGATTCATCAGGTCGGGGATGAAATGACTTGCCGGCAAACAGCCGATATTTCCGAATTCTGGCGGAACAATGACGTAAAAACCTTTATATGGCATGGCCAGTTCTCCTTTTTGCCGCAAACGCCGGAGCGCCGCGCGCGCCGCCACGGGCGAAGCGCCTAGAACCTTGATCGCGTCTTCCGTAGTAAAGCTGTAACGCCCGTTTGCCGTCAACCCGGATATGAATTTTTGTCCATGCATATCGTCCCGCCAGTATCAATTGCTTGGTCAAAGCAACGCTTTTCGTTACTTTAACCAAGCAATAAATGCGATTTACCCTTCGCTGCCACCGGTAATTGCTTTAACCTCGGCCAGTAAATCGCCTAATGTTTGACTGAATATTGACGATAAGAAATGATTTTTGATTTTTTGAGATCGCAAGACTTAAGATTTAATCCCGGTTTTTCGCTGAAGTTAATAGCGTTGAATTGAGTGTTGTGTCCCCCGAATATATGGAGTTACGGGTAAACATTGGAGGATGACTACTTGCAAAATTGTCTCACACCTTTTGAGGTTTTCTATTCCCAATTGAGTGTCAGAGGGTCTTGCGTAAACCAAACCGCCAGTTTTTCTTTAACCTCGTTGAATCCTGGTCGTGCAAATGCAAAATGACCGCCATGGAAGATTAACTGCTGAAAAGAAGCAAATTCCCAGGGAATCTGGGAACCATATTCCACTATGGAAGCCGAAGGCATAACCAGAGAATCACGATCGCCAACAAGATTGAAGAAATGGATATTCGAAACATCACCGTCAAAGTGATAGGATTGCGTTTCTTTTTCGATTTTTGATCCAAAGGCGTCTTCCAGTATATCCATAAAGGCCGCAAACGGCACCAACCTGTCATCATTGGTGAACGCCAGGAGCTTCGAGAAAGAATCTGGACCATCTTCCCAGAATCGTTCCCAGGCAAATTTCAACATGGCACTGCTCGTGCCTTCCAAAATGAACATATTGAGAGTAACCAGTGAGATACCTGTGTTATGCAAAAGCGACCGATAGGGTTTCATGGTATTGTAGAAATTCATGAAGGTTCTTAACATTCCCAGGTCTCGAACACCGAGGATGGGCGATCCGTAGTAGGCGATCTTATGAAACTTCTTCGCGAAGTCCTTATCCTTCTTTTGCTCACGGTTGATGAGATATGATATGATAAGGCCCCCGATACAGATTCCGAAGATATTGAGGTTGTCCACCTCATATTCTTTAAGCAGTGGATCCAGAGCCTTATCCTTAAGGGCATCAGCCAGCATGTCCAATGTCCAACCACTGAGGGTAAAGAGATGTTCTTTGCCCCAATCCATCAGGTACACGTCAAAGCCGTGCTTGTTGAAATAATCGATGAAACTGTCCTTGTTAAAGAAAGTACCATAAGCCCTGGTCATGATCGAGTAGTTCAATATGATAGGTCTCTGTTGCCTCTTCTCAATTTCTACCTGGGCAGGGAACTTCCAGATATTAAAATTGTCGTCTTGGTAATAAATCTGTGCCTTTGAGTTCGACAAAAAGATAGGATCTAGCATATTACCCCCGTTTAGGTTTGACCTGTCCCCTGTGCTTCTACCACAAGTTAAGTTAGAGTTCAGCTGTTTTGATTATTTACGATTGTGATGTTGCAAGAATAGAAGAAATTAGAAAACAACATTAAAGTTACAAATGCGCCTCCCTGCATCCGATATAACCAAATGACAAATAACCTATTTGGCGGAACGCACCGGGAGTGCCCGGTAGAGGTTGTAGGACTGAGGGAACCAGCTCCAATCGCCATCGCCGAAACTGAAGAGGGCATTTTCCAGAATTAGATGAAATTTAAATGTAAAATCTTGGCTATTACTTCATGTCTACAAAATTTTCTTTGTGCTGTGACAGGACTCTCTTCTTTGCCTCTTAAGTATTGGCTTCAATGTACTCGGCATTAGCAGCTTGTGCTGCAGCGATAGATAGGGTTGCTTTGGCATTTTGTTCTGCAGAGACAGCTTGTTCTGCAGTGGCAGCCAGGGCTGTGCTAGCATTCTGTCCTGCGGCGGCAGCTAGGGCGGCGGTGGCAGCCTGTTCTGCTTTGGCAGCTTTGGCGGCAGCGGCTTCTTTGGCGGCATTGGCAGCTTGTACAGCGGCATTTTGCTCTTGTTGTAAAATAGTTACTACATCAGTGTTTGTCTTGTCACTGGCAGCTTGAACATTCTTATTATCATTTGCTTTAGATGTTTCTTGCGTACTTTGCACAGGAGGCGCTTTATTGTCAGCCTGAACTGCAGCTTTCTGGGCTTGCTGAGAAATAGTCACTGTATCAGAGTTTCTTTTGCCACTGGCAGCTTGAACATTACTATTAATCTTTGCTCCAGACATCTTTTGAGTAGTTTGCACATAAGGCGCTGCATTGGCTTGATTTGCTGTAATTGATAAAACTGCCAATTTATACCACTCCCCTTCTTTTGTTTAGGCAAAAGTATTAACAACTGTTCCCTCGGTTTGGCTCTGCTGCTGGACAGGGGGCGTTTCCTGCGGTTTGTCAGGAACTTGTTGTTGTTGAACGTTTTGTTGTTGCTCTGGTTTCGGCGCTTGCTGTTGTTGTTTAACTTTTTGGTATTGCTCAGTTTGCTGTAACTGCGTATTACCCTGAATAGAATTGACAGCCATTTCAACCCTCCTTCTGTTAAGAATTGTCAGTTATTGGTATATCTAATAAATACAAGCATAAGTGTCAGCTATTTATATACCCCTACACTCAATCTATCGGCATTTCTTTAGCAAAACTTTAATTTTGGTAACATACTGTTTCTGTTATCTTAATCCAGCTAGAGAAAATTTTATCAGAAAAACGAATTAGCACGAAGTATATTCAACACATGAGCATTTCATGTTTTCAATATGTGTCATTCTAAAATAAATCACGATAAAAGATCACTAGACATGTGATAAAAAGTGAATATTCTTTAAAAGAGTCGTCCCAAAAAGCATGAAACGGATCAATGAGCATGCTCAGACGTGATTTGTCGTTTAGCTCCCACTCGCCTTCGGCGTTCTTGTGAAACCTCGGGTAGTACGCTCTCCCGTTCCCCGCGTCTATCCTCAATATCGTGAGGTGAGTGTGTCAGATATTTTGTGTAAATAAATATTTTCATTTTCAATCAGGGCATCCTATCGCCGTCAAGGATAGCAAACTGATTTAAAGCCTTGCCACAATTTCTGATGGGCATTGTCCATTTTTTCTGAATATTTTTCAATGATAAATATAAAAGTTTAATGTCCGCCTCGTCATTGGGAAAAGAAGCCCTGTTTTCGATGGTTTTTTTCCAGGCGCTGTTAATTGACTCAATGGCATTTGTCGTATAGATAATTCTCCTGATCTCTTCGGGATAGGCAAAGAATGGGACAATCCGCTGCCAGTTGGCCTGCCAGAACTTGTAAATAGCAGGGTACTTACTGTACCATTTACCTGCAAAGACCCCAAGATTTTCCCGAGCATATTCTTCCGTCGCTGCCTGATATACACCTTTTAAATCGGCAATAACCGCCTTACGCTCCTTCCATGTTATCAATGGAAATCATATGCCCCAAAATGTCCCAAATTTGAATATTTTAAAAAGCAATGTCTATTTTTGGTCATTCAATCCCCTTGACAGCCCTTTAGGCTTCTTTTATATTCCTGTCATTCAAGAGCAATGACTTGCTTATATTTTATCACTTGAAGGAGAACTGTCATGAAGAGAATGCTGGTAGTTGTGTTGTTAATGGGGGCAATGTTCGCAATCGGAGCTGGGCAGGCGTATGCTTCAGAAGGTTGTAATTGGTTAGGAGATCAGATTTTAAATGAGGCGAAAGTCTCACCATGGATAGCAGAGTCGATCAAAGCGAAATGTAAGGAAATGGCAATACAGGTAAGAGAACAATGTAAAACTAATTGCAACAGTACGTATAGTGGTGACATATTATCCAAATATGGATGCACATACGGATGTGGAAGATATAAAGATGAGATGTTTAACAATTAAACAGTAACGCACCACAAACATAGCCTGATCCAGTCACTAAGGACTGTTATTTATGGGGCGTATTGAATGTTTGAAGTGGTATTCATCATCGCAATTCCAAATCGAAAACACTTTAGTTGTAGGCTTATTCAGCGTTTCCGCTGATTCAGCGATTTTGAATAATTTGTGATCGGAATTTTTATTTGTTGCTTCCTGAAGTCCACAGGACTTGAATACGTAATAAAGATAATTCATGACTGACAAACATAAGCACCTCATCCCACATTTTGTGTTTAGGATTTCCTTGACATACAAGACCGAAGTTCTTATAGCTCAACCATGAACAGGTAATGTCTTATCGAACAAAAGGAGAACAGCAATGTCAGATACTATTTTTCGCGATTTACAAAAACGCCTGGATTCTTATTCGCTGGGATTTCCAGCTACCAAGACAGGGATTGAAATAACCATACTTAAACGGCTGTTCACAGAAAAAGATGCTGAGATGTTCCTCAATATGTCACCATTAGTGGAAGAACCGGCAGCAGTTTCTGCTCGATTGGGAAGACCGGCAGAGGAAGTGGCGGCACAGCTTGAGGACATGGCTCAGAGGGGATTACTTTTCCGGCTCAAAAAAGGGGAATCACTTAAATACGGAGCGATCCCGTTTATGCACGGACTGATGGAATTCCAGGTCAAACGGCTTGACCGCGAAATGGTTGAGATAATGGAGCAGTATTTCGATCAGGGATTTCACCAGGCCATTGCAGATGTTAAGGGGATGTTCCTCCGGACTGTGCCGGTTCATGAATCTATTACCGTGGGACATCATATTGCTGCCTTCGAGGATGCCCGGGCAATTTTGGAAAAAAATGAAATAATTGTAGTGACTGAATGTATCTGCAGGAAAGAAAAAAATGTTTTCGACAAGGGGTGCGGAAAGCCTCTTGAGGCATGTTTCATGTTCGGCTCCATGGCCCGTTATTATATCGACAACAAACTGGGCAGACGTGTGAATCTCGAAGAAGCCATAGATCTTCTGACTAAAGCACAGGAGGCAGGGCTGGTAACACAACCCGGTACTGCACAGAACCCTGCGGGAATGTGCAACTGTTGCGGCGACTGCTGCGGCGTTCTGGGCGCTGTAAAAAAATTTTCCAAACCGGCTGAACTCGTTTTTTCAAATTATCAAGCTGTTACTGACAGGGAAAGCTGTACAGGCTGCGAAATATGCCTGGATCGATGCCAGATGGACGCTATCACCATGACCGACGGCATCGCAGAAATCAACCTTGACCGTTGTATCGGCTGCGGATTATGCGGTACCACCTGTCCCGTTAACGCTATGAGCATCAAAGCAAAGGAAGCTGCGGCTAGGCGTATACCGCCAGCAACCAGCGGCGAACAGATGATGCAGATTGCCAGGAACAGGGGAATTGTCTGATTAGCTGGAAGTAAATAAAACTTTTTCCTTCTATTACCGCGGTTTCTAAATTCTCGTTACGGAAGGCTGCTTTTATTATGGTGACGACAGGTTGTATCGTGTCCTTTAGGGTGTCCGCGTAGCACCTCATCTGGAATTGAAGAAATGGGAGACAATCCTATAACGCTCCGCCACTCCTCTTCTTCACACTAGAACCACCACGCCGCCCCACAGCAAAGGCGTCTTTGTCTATGCCGCGATAGTTTTGCTAATGTGCATATAGCTGTAACAGAGTAGGGCATATTGTCTTTATCCATACTAGATTTCAGCTAGTAATAAATGAATTTGAAATTTGCTAATTCTCCAAAATTATTTAAAGATGTATTAGGCTTATCGCATGTCAAACTTCAGCAGTAACTCTCGAATAAAAATAGCAGTATTGGGAGCCGGTGCTGTAGGCAGTCTAATCGGCGGGTTGCTGCATAAATCCGGTGAGGATGTGACGCTTATCGCTCGACCGGAACATGCCAGGGCAATTAACAACGAAGGGCTTCAGATCGACGGCACATTAGGAGTTTTTTCCGTTCCGGTCAGAGCCTCAGAAACATTGGATTTCAGTCCGGACATTGTACTGCTAACAGTCAAAACTCAGGATATTGAAGCGACGTGCCGACCGATAATACCCCTTCTAAAGAATGCAACTATTGTTACTTTGCAAAACGGGTTGAAATGCGAACATATTATAGCTTCTTTACTGCCGGGAGCTAGTGTTATTAGTGGCGTGGTGATGTTCAACGCCAATTTTTCAACCCCAGGACACGTTAATTATACTCTTGGTGGTTCGCTGATTATAGGAGAGGCCTTCGGCGATAATGGTCCGCGCACAAAAGATGTCCAGGTTCTTCTTAACATGGCCATACCGACGGAGATAAGTAATAATATAATTGGTGTTCGCTGGACTAAATTGTTGATTAACAATCTGGTTAATGGGTTGGAAGGTATGACCGGCTTGCCAATTGGAAAGTGCATGGAACATGCAGGATTGAGGAAAATAGGAATAATGGAATTTAGGGAGGGCTATTTTGTTGCCAAAAAAGCAGGAGTCCAGCTCGGTGGATTACCGAAAGTCCCAACATTTACAGCTCATTTTATTGCCAACGCGCCAATGTTCTTAGCTTCCTTAACCCTAAAATTGAGAATGGGATCATTAGAAACTACCAGTTCAACTTTACAGAGCCTACAGAGGGGTCGGCCTACCGAAATTAACTTTCTCAATGGAGAAATAGTAAGCATAGGGGAAAAGCTGAGTGTAGCAACTCCCTTTAATAAGGAGATAGTTGCAACAGTAAAGGAAGTTGAAAGAAGTGGTCGGTTCTTCACTCCAGAGGAACTGGTTAAAAGATTGCTTTAGTTTTTACTAAAACTAGTTTCCTGAACTATTGATTTTTATATCTTATTTTTTATGCTACATAACAGAAGGAAATAAATTAAAATATCTTTTGTATATATAAAGAAGGTGGTTCATAAGAAAAATCAACATTAAAAATGGGCAACGGCGCATGGAGACAGATCATAAAGAGCAGTGTTGTTATATAGAAGATGAAATGGTGGCATCGAACCCTTGCATGAGTTGTGGTGCCTGTTGTATTCTCTTCCGTGCCTCTTTCTACTGGGCAGAAGGGGATGATACCATGGAAGGGGGCGTACCTGTTCATCTAACTGTGAATGTGAATGCTTTTCGTAGAGCTATGCGCCGAACCAACTTTCAGGATCAACATTGTATTGCGCTCCGTGGAACACCGGGTCAAAAAGTACAATGCACAATTTACGAGCACCGTCCCTCCGTGTGCCGGAATTTCGAACCTTCTTCGAAGTCAGGAATAAACAATTCTAGGTGCAATAAGGCGAGAGCCATCTTTGGCCTTGAGCCTCTCTATCAGCATTCCTAAATGCTCTCCGGAGTTTCTTAACAGTAACTTCCTAGTCAGCAAAATGTAACGCTTGATGAGAATTCTGGATTTCAACCCGTTATAAATAATTTTCTTTTAATCCATAATTGTGATATGGTTTATAACAATATGGGCGGATGGGTGTGAGGGGCTAGGGCGACGGATACATGCTTGAAATATTGTAGCGCCGCCGGGTAGTTTATAAGTTAACATCGTCCCCCCCTGTCTCCCAAGGGGGGGACGATGGAATCGATCAGCAATCTGGATGCACTCTTCAGGCCGCGTAGCGTGGCCATGATCGGGGCTTCGGCCAGCCCCGGGAAGCTCGGCTATGATATTCTTTACAATCTGATCCATGCCGGGTTCAGCGGGCCCATTTATCCTGTCAATCCCAAGGCGGATCAGTTGCTGGGGCTGAAAGTATACAAAGACATTGCCTCACTCCCCGCACCTCCCGATCTGGCCGTTGTTGTCATCCCTTCACGTATGGTTTCGGGAGCGATCGAGGAATGCGGCAAACTGGGCGTCAAGGCGGCAGTCGTCGTAACCGGTGGCTTCGCCGAAGCGGGGCCGGATGGAGAAAAACTCCAGAAAGAGTTAGCTGCTATAGCCTATCGGTATGGTGTTCGCGTCGTTGGCCCCAATTGTCAGGGGATTAACAGCCCGCACCAAGGCCTTTGCGCCTCCTGGCCCCTGATTACCGCCAGTGGCCGGATCGCCTTCGTTTCGCAGAGCGGTACCGTCGGTGCGGCGCTCATCGACTGGGCCAGCCAGGATCAGATCGGTTTCAGCGTATTTGTCAGTCTGGGCAATCGTGTAGATGTGGACGAAGCGGACTGCATCAGGTATTTCAATGACGATCCGGACACTAAAGTGATAGCGCTTTACATGGAAGGTGTCAAGCGGCCTGCCGTATTTCTGGAAGCCCTTGCCGGAGCCACGAAGCCTGTTGTGATCCTGAAGTCCGGGCGAACGGCCCGTGGCCGTGTCGCGGCTGAGAGCCACACAAAATCCCTGGCGGGCAATGACGCCATTTACGGGGCCATTTTCAACAAATACAAGGTTCATCGGGCGGATAACCTTGAAGAACTCTACGATTTTGCCAAGGCCCTGGCCTATATGGAAAAGCCTTCCGGAAAGCGCCTGCTCAATATTTCCAGTTCCGGCGGCGCGGCCATCCTGGCCATTGACGAGGCGGAAAAACTGGGTTTTGAAAACCCGGCGCCGTCGAAAGCGCTACAGCAACGTTTGCGGACTTTTCTGCCGGCCCACTGTGGGGTCAGCAATCCCATTGATCTCACGGGCGACGCCATCTCCGATCCCAACCTTTATGCCAAAGTCATTGCCGCCGCCAAGTCGGATTATGACACAAGCGTGGTGATCTTCGGCGATCCCATTCACGGCGCTTCCGACATGGTTACCGGCAAGGGGGAACTGATCGTTTACTGCGGCGGCGCCGACGTGGAGCGTGAGGAAACCAGGCTGTTACATAGCAAGGGGATTCCCGTCTACCCCACGCCGGAGCGCGGCATTCGGGCCCTCTACCAGCTTGTCCGATTCGATGAAGACCGGCCTGTAAAAAAAGCGCCTCATGCGGTAACACCGGAAACACCTCTGAACCTCATGCCTGCCCAGAAGGCAGCCGCCTTATTAAAGAAATACGGGGTTTCCGTCTTCGCCACAAAACTGGCGTCGTCGTCGAAGGATGCGGTTACGCTGGCAAAAAAATATAAAAAACCGGTGGTACTCAAGATTGCATCCCCTGATATATCTCACAAAACCGATGTAGGCGGGGTCCGTCTCAATCTGGCCAAATCGTCCAAGGTCAAAAGCGCCTTTGAGGACATCCTGAAAACTGTCAGGAAGAAGGCGCCTAACGTCCGGATCGAGGGAGTCACGGTTTCACCCATGGCCGCTCCGGACGGGCTAGAGGTCATTCTGGGTATTATCAAGGATCCCCAGTACGGACCTGCCCTGATGTTCGGCCTGGGCGGGATTTTCACGGAGATTTACCGGGATGTGCAGTTCTGTCTGCTGCCGGGTACGATTCACGAGTTCCGGCGCATGATCAGGGACATCAAGGGGTATCCTCTGCTTTCCGGAGCTAGAGGTCAGCAGCCGAAGGACGAGAAGGCCCTGGTCGAGATCATGAAAGCCCTATCAACACTGGTCAAGGATCATCCGGAGATCGATCAGATCGACCTGAACCCGATTCTGGTCTATGAACATGGTGTGGCGGTTGTGGACTACCGGATTTATACGCAGTAGCCGACCAATTCTGCACATTACCAATAGAATCATATCTCCTCACCTCTGGCGTCTCGCCATGCTCGTAGTGCGCCTGGCGGGCTTGATTCAACGCATCTTCGATCGGGCTGGTGATCCCTGGCGAGTGTAAAGTGTGGAAGGACAGGACCATTCAAACAGTCTGCTTAAGGTTAAGAAAGGTACAGAAAGATACAGATCAATAAAAGTTTGAAATATGCTAATAAAAGCTAATAAAAACTAAGAATATTTTCCAGTTCAAAAGGAAGCAATTGCCTTAAAAAGTGCCATAGGATCAAGTTTTCTTAACAGCAATATAAAGATCAATCAGGAATAAACTCAATTTCCACCAGCCGACAAACATCATCAATCCACATACGTTGGACAATATTTATTGACACATAAGACCGAGTTTCTTATAGTTTAGCAATGAAAAAGAAATTGTTTATCAGTTCTATATCCCTATGATCAAGAATCACGAAAATATTTTGGCTAGTATAAGTTCTTCATTGAAGAAACGAGGAGCTTCATTGATATTGTTGATAGACATTTCCAATATTGTGATTGATGAACGCGTTCGTTTGAAATGTCAGGTGCCCATATGTGACAGTTACGGAAAAAATCTCATGTGTCCACCTTACGTTCCGACAGTTGCAGAGTTCCGTAAGGCTCTCAAACTATATTCAAGTGCCATCCTCCTACAGGTAACTGCTGAATTGAAAAATAACCACACAGACATGCCAAGAAGTCTTTTCTCCTGCAAAAAAGCTGCATGACTTGGTCAACTTTGCTGAGAAAAAGGCCTTTGCCGAGGGATTTCTTTTTGCCGCTGGTTTCATTGGTGGTTGTTGCCGCCTGTGTGATGAATGTGTGGCAGTTCGTGGCGGTATCCAATGCCGGTTTCCTTTCAAGGCTCGGCCTTCCATGGAGGCCATGGGGATTGATGTCATAGCGACGGCTAAAAAAGTAGGGATGCCCGTTTTTTTTCCCATAAGCGACAGGGTAACCTGGACAGGGCTTATTTTGATAGATTGAGAACTTTGATAATGCTGTGTAAGACAATCGACTTACAGAGTGTCAATAGGCATTGAAAATTGACCCACTATCGGCGTCCAAAACTGATCCACCCTTATGTAAGATATTGCATAAATAATATTAATAAAAAATCCGATTCACATGGATAAATTTTGGATGCCGATTTTGCCTACAGGTGGGTCATTATTGCACACCGATTCACATCATAAAGCCATTACAAATTATCGCCATATATGTAGAAATTAAATTAACATAATGTATAGTTTTAGTTCCCGTCCCCCGCTTCTTTCATCTTGTCAACAGTTTTTGGTTTGTAATTTAGTAATGATTGCCACTTCAAATCTTTAAATATGTCCCAAGCTATGGACAGTTACCTGCAGACGTACAAACTGCTCAGGCGAACCGAACGACACAAAAATAAATGGTGATTGAAGAATATATGATACTGTCATGTACGGTCGGAAAACTAGAATTGGCGTTGGTTAGAGGTGCATTCTTATTTGGGCGCTGTACCTTATTTCCCCATTCCCTCCGGAAACAAATTGTGCCTCTCGCTCGAGCATCAATACCCTGCATCAAACCCAACAGACTATCGTTGGATAATATCACGGACCTCTTTCGTCAATCGTGCAATCGTATACGGCTTCTGAATAAATCCTTGGACGCCCATACTCAATATCTGCTCCACTCGTTCATCCTGGCTGAATCCGGATGCAAGCAGGACTTTCACTTTGCTGTCGATCTTTTTCATATCAAGGTAGGTTTCTTTGGCTGACTTCCTCGGCATCACAAGATCAAGGATGACCAGACGGATGCCATCGTGCTCTTTCTCGAAAACCTCAACCCCCTCCTGGCCATCGGCGGCAAGAATTACCGAATACCCGCATTCCGTCAGGATCTCCTTCGCCATTTCCCGCAGGACGAGCTCATCATCAACAACCAGGATCAACCCCTCACCCCTAATGAGACTGTCTCTGCTATCAATCTCCTTAAGAAACTCTTCTCCTTCCGCATGGGGGAAATAAACGGCAAATGTCGATCCTAATCCAATCTCGGAATAGACATCGATGAAGCCGCCGTGTTGCTGGACGATATTATAGACCATGGACAATCCCAGGCCGGATCCCTTGCCTCTTTCCTTCGTCGTGAAAAAAGGATCGAATATCTTGGCAATAGTCTTGGAATCCATTCCGACCCCCGTATCCTGAATGGAAACGGACCAGTAGGCCATCTCCTTCGCCTCCGGATGAGTCGAGCGGAAAGACCTATCGGCGAAAATCTTCTGGATCGTTACGGTCAGCCTTCCGCCAAACGTCTCCCCTTCCTTTTTCATCATCGTCATGGCATGATATGCATTCACGCACAGGTTCAGGATAACCTGTTCGATCTGTCCGGGATCGGCGTTGATTATGGCTTTTTCCTCTGCGTAAATGGGCTTCAGCTCCACCGCCTTATCGCAGGTGCTGTCGCAGATCTTCATAACGTTGTCCAAGGTCCGGTTCAGGTCGACGAGGGAAAAAGAAAGTTCCTGTTTCCTGCACAGGGTCAGGAGCTGTTGCACCATGTCTGCAGCTCTTTGGCTCTGCTTCTCGACAGTATCAATATAGCCATTGAGAGTCTTCTGCGGAGTATCCACCCCCGAGTTCAATTTAAGCCTGAGAAGAGACAGGTTGCCCATGATACCCGCCAGGATATTATTGAAATCATGAGCGAGACCTCCTGCCAGGGTGCCAATGGTTTCCATCTTTTGGGCTTGACGGAGCTGATCCTCTTTCTTCTCCGACTCCGTGATGTCATCGACGCGGATGACCAATCCCGAGACGCCGTTTGCCACCAGGGGAAAAAGGGAAACATTCTTATAGCCGACCCCTCCATTCACATACTTCTGGCGGTAATAATGGACGGGATTCCGGCTGGTGATAATATCCCTGAAGGAATCTTTGTATGGATCAAAATAACTCGTCATCTCCCAAATCGTCTTCCCAAGGATGTCTGCCGCGCGGATGCCCGTTGCAATCTCCGCAGCGTGGTTCCATTGGGAAACGACCCCGTTTTCATCGAGGGAGACAAGCATGGACGGCATGGATTCGATGATATTGCTCAGCATATTCATGCTTCTCTGAAGTTTAACGCGACCGGATTCGATCTCCTGGAGCATATCGTTGAAGCGATCATAGAGGGTACCTATCTCGTCGTCCGAACATTTATCGATTCTCAGGGCATAATTGTTGCTCCTGGTGATGTTTTCGGAAATATCCGTCAGGGCAAGAACGGGCTTGATAAATGAATTTCTCACGATGAGGAAAACGATGCTGGTGATGCTAAGGGCAATGATGATGAAAGCGACGATGAGATTGATGTTCCCCCGTACGATCTCATCTTTGGCAAATCGTTCCGTATAAAAGATCTCAAAACGACCGATTTTTATGTTCCCCTCATAGCTGACATCATCCGAAACCATCCGGAGATCCTTATTCTCGCCGGGGATGCTGAAGGCCTTATCCACGTTGTCGGTGTCGATCTTCATCGTCCGGAGATCTTTTCTCAAGCTCGAGATAAGACTGTTCCCCTCGTAGACATTGATGGCCACAATGTTGCGGTTAGCCAGCAAAGCTGTATTCAGGGATCGGATTTCTTTGCGGTTTAAATGCCACAGAGGGGTGATATAACCCAGTTTGGATACCTGCACGGAATATTCAACGGAATTTTGCAGGATCTCGTGCATGGCACGGGCAGAATTCTTGCTGAAATACAGGGCGGAGATAATGCTGATGACGGAAACAACGGCCGTAATGGCGATAATCAGTTTATAGACAATCTTCTTGCTGAAAATCAGATTCATCCGATTCCTTTCATTCTATCGCAACCGCGAACCGGTTCAGCCAATAGGACCGGCATTAACCCGGAGGCGATGCGGACATCAGACATCATCACGATGACAATTGGAACATGGAGACAGCAGAAATGCTCGGCACTCGGTCGCCAAAATATCGTCATTGAACATAAAAGGGCTTTCAGTTACCTGTATTTATCGTAGATCCTCTGCAAAGTCCCATCCATTCCCATCTTCCTGATGGTCTCATCGAACTTTGGCAGGATACTTGCGTATGCGGATTGTTTACCGATACAGAGATTGAAGGTGGAAGAATCAAGGACGGTTGGAATTTCCGTAATTTGTTTCTGCAGCCCCAGGAGTTTAATATTGTAGCGAATGACCTGTGACACGTCGACGAACACATCGAATCTTCCCTTACCCAGCATCATCAGGCAGGTATCAGAATTGGGCGTCCAGTCTACATCCATGCCTGCAAGGTTCTTTTGTGCCCAGCCACTGCCGAGGTAATGGCCGAGCCTGAATTTTTTCAAGTCGGAAATCTTTTCAACCGTCCTGAGCTCATCAATCCGGAGACTGTCCTTGTTGACGAACATTGTGAAGCTTGGTTTTACAACCGGTTCCTTGCTGACTCTGGTATAGGTCATACGCTTCGGCGTGGGCACCGTAACAAAGGCATCGCCCTCCCCATTCTTGACGAAATTCTGTGCCCTTTCCCAGGGGTATCCACGATGGATAACAGCAATCCCCATGCGCTTTTGAAGCGCCTCATCCATAACATCGATGAGAATGCCTTTCATTTCCCCCCGTTCAAGCCATGAATAGGGGGGGAAATTATCGAAGTAAACCATTTTCATAGGTTCTCGGGCCGATGAAATCGATACCGTAGCGACCATCAAAAGCAGCGTGATGAGCTTTTTCATCGGGCCATCCTAATGTTTTGAAAATAACCCTTCGTTGACGGGTTCAGTATATGAAAGCGGTGAGTGTTTGTCAAGGAGATTGACGGGCCGCCAGATGCTGTGTATCACTTCAAATCAGCAACTTTTCATGACTCTGCCGGTGTGTGGATAGCAGGAAGAAAAGATGATTTTCTGTGGGCAAAAAAAATATGAGAGCCACGTATGCCGTGTTGTCTTTTTAAGGAAATATATCAAGCTGGTTACATTCTTCTTCAACAAAATTGGGATATGTTCCATCCGGTAAGATTGATTGGAATAACCATAACCGGATTTCACGAAGATTGCTCTCCGGATCAGCTGTCGCTTTTTGACCAAATGGAAGGCAATGTTAAAAAAGATAAAAATAAGCAAATTGACGAGGTAATGGACAAAATAGGAAACAAGCATGGCTAGGAAATAATAACTCTTGCTGCATTAGTTAAAAAAGAAAAAGGCAGTCATTGATCAGCTAAATCAGATGGCTTTTATACACAATTTAGAAGTGTGGATGTATGACATGCAGTCACGCAAGTACATCATCCAGTAATCCTCAATTTCCAATCTTATAAATTTGTGCTAAGTTTCTAAACTATAATAGTTAAATACGGAGGCTCAATATTATGTTTAATATCAGATTGAAGAACTTGTTTATTTTAGTATTTTTAATAACTTCATTAACTTTAACTTACGGATGTTCTAAACTGTCTGCACTATATGGCAAACCATCTGGTGGAGAGATGAAGAGTATGATATTTAACCTGACAAAAGATGCTGGACGAAATATTTTTCATGTATCATTTAAAGGATTTAAAATAACAAACGATTTCACGATTAAAAAAAACGGTGAAGAATGGTATTGTATTGAAGTAAATTATTTGTATGAGTATGACTATAATGGAATTTCCAGTGATGGTCGTCCGACTAGCTGGACTGAACACTTTTCATACGGAAAAGACAAAGATCGGTTTAGTTTTACTAACCGTGAAGATAAATGGTATGGTCAAAAGGGATGGGTAAATTAAAAAGTATATCGCAGGTTCAGATGAACGGATTTCAAATATCTGATGACATACAATGAGATACCGCCGTGAGAGAAAGAGCGTATCGTGGAAACGGCATTGAGTTATCCGGAGAAACCCCCCAGAGAGCTTGCGTGGTATATCACAGATAAAATGGGCCATTATATCTCGGAATCAACTGTCTATCGGATCTTGAAGGCCCATGATCTGGTGACTAGCCCTGTCTATATTGTGATCAGCGCCCACGAGAAGTTTCCTCAACCGACAAAGACGGTTAATGAGCTGTGGCAGACGGATTTTACTTTTTTCAAAGTGATGCATTGGGGGTGGTATTACCTGTCCACTATACTGGATGATTTTAGTCGCTTTATTCTGTCATCGAGGCTGTGTTAGGGCATGTCGGCAGATGATGTAAAACTGACCCTTGACGATGCGATTTTATTTACAGGCATAAGGAATATCAAGGTTATTAGTCGGCCCTGGCTCTTATCGGATAACGGTCCCTGCCATGTCGCCAAAGCCCTAAGTGACTATCTCGAATAAGAAAGGATTGGCCATACCCGTGGCAAGCCGTATCATCGGATGACTCAAGGGAAAATCGAACGGTATCACCGATCCATGAAAAATCTCATTCTTCTGGATCATTATTACAGTCCATCGGAGTTAGAGGATCAGATCAGAGTATTTGTGGATTATTACAATCATGATCGGTATCCCGAGGCGTTGGAGAATGTTACGCCGGCAGATGTGTATTATGGACGTAATTTTGAAGTTCTGGAACGGCGTGTCCAAATTAAACAAAAAACGATGATTTTACGAAGGAAGCACAATCGCAATTTGAGACTTGCCGAAAAGGCAGGAAAGGTTTATATGAATACCGAAACCCTATCTTAGTTTTTTTAAAATTTGTCCAAAACCTTTTGACGACATACGTAGATCAGTCAATTTGAAGACATTGATACGAAATAACGACAATGATATTTTAGGCACAGGAAATTGGGCATCCCGAATGGAGCATCCATCAAAGCAGTAACTCGAATCACCGGATGAGCTTATTGATAACATGGAGACAATCCTATGCAAAGCAGCTTCTCTAATAAACTCAACTTTAAACTACGGAAAGCTTCGCTTCAATCCCTTCTAATTTATCCCTTTGTCATACTAATTGTGATGGCAGTCGTATCGACCGGCTTTCTTTCATTATACAACAGCGGAAAGGCTGTTGACACGATGGCATGGCAATTGATGGACGAAATTGCAGCAAGAATTGAGGGCCGTGTGTTGATGTTTCTTGACAGGGCTCATATAGTCAATGAGATAAATGCCAATATCATTAAATCCGGACAAATCAACTTAAAGAATATTAGAGCTCAGGAGCTTCATTTCTGGCACCAGGTAAGATCTTTTGAGTATAGCAGTTACTCCTACATTGGTCGTGCAGATGGTGGGTTTTTCGGGGCAAGGAGACTTGCCGATGGGACATTACAAACCATAGCCACGAAAACTCTGACGGGAGGTGAAATCCGATTTTTCAATACAGACCCTCAGGGCCACATAGCGGCAATAAGCAGTACTCTCCCCTATTATGATCACAGAACCCGTCCCTGGTATAAGGCAGGTATCGAAGCGGGTAAATCGACGTGGAGCCCCGTTTTTATAGATGCCGGTGGCGGGGGCCTTACCATTACGGCGGCAACCCCCCTGTACGACAGGTCTCAAAAATTGACAGGGGTCCTCGGATGTTCCTTTATCTTCTCCCATATCAATCAGTTTCTCCGCAGTCTAAAGATCGGAGAGTCGGGACAGGCGTTCATTGTTGAACGCTCCGGGTTACTGGTGGCGACCTCAACTCTTGATGAAACATACACGCCTGATAAAAAACGTATTGCATCTTTTGAAAGCAAGAATCCCCTGATCAACCAGACAGGGAAATCAATATCCTTGCAGGTTGGCGACCTTGGTAAAATTGATCAGAGACAACGGCTGTCAATTCGCTTGCAAGGTGAAAAGTACTTTGTCCATTTATCCCCTCTTATGGATCGCCGCGGCATTGAGTGGCTAACAGTGGTGATTGTTCCTGAGAAAGATTTCATGTCCCCCATCAGAGCCGGTAATTTCAACACCGTGCTGTTGAGTCTTCTTGCCCTCGGCATAACGATAATGGTCGGATTAATGATTGCTCGGCGGATTACCAGACCGATTCTTGAGCTCAATATTGCAGCAAGATCTCTGGCAGTCGGTCAGTGGTCTCAGGAACTTCAGATTGACCGCCAGGATGAGGTCGGGGAACTGGCCGGGTCGTTTAATCTCATGATGAGAAATCTTCAGGCTACAACTGTTTCTCGGGACCGTCTTGAAGCGGAAATTGAGGAACGAAAGAAGGTTGAGTCAGAATTGCAGAAACTTGCTGCAGTGGTGAAGCACAGCAATGAACTTGTTAACCTGGCTACTCTGGATGGCAAGATGATTTTCCTAAATGAGGCCGGAGGAATAATACTCGGCATACCACCCGGTGATGTTGAAACACACAGCATTATGGAAGTTATCCCCGACAAGCTGAAATCCAAAGTTGAAAATGAGGTGTTGCCGGCCATGTTGAAAGAAGGCCATTGGGAAGGCGACCTCCAGTACCGCAACCTAATAAACGGCACCCTGATTGATGTGCATACGATGACCTTCACTGTTCGTGATGCGGATGGTGAACCACTTTATCTGGCCAATGTTTCCATTGACATCACCGAACGCAAGCGGGCGGAAGATGCATTACGGGAGAGCGAAGATAAATATCGAACTTTATACAATAATATTCCGGATATAATCTATTCTCTTGATACAACAGGAAATGTTCTCGCAGTCAATGAACATGGCGCCTCGCACTATGGTTATGATGTACACATGATCTTAGGAAAACCGTTTCTTGACCTCATCCACCCGGATGACCGAGAAAGAGTGGTCAATTCTTTTTTGAAGGCAATGGAAGACCATCGGGAATATACTGGAGGGCTGCAATTCCGAATGCTAGCCAAGGATGAATCTGTCCGGTGGGTAGAATTGAACTCCCACATGCGTTTTGATGAACAGGGGAACTACTTCCAAGAGGAAGGCGTCCTCCGGGACATCACCTTGCGCAAGCAGGCGGAGGAGGAAAAGCGAAGTCTGGAAGAGCGTCTGAATCGTGCGGAAAAGATGGAGGCTCTCGGTCAACTGGCCGGCGGAGTAGCCCATGATCTGAATAATGTACTGGGGATACTCAGTGGTTACTCGGAACTACTGCTGATGGAGATACCCGAGGGGCAGCGCGCCCGCGGTCACGCGGAAAAG
>CAIVQG010000067.1 GCA_903907985.1 uncultured delta proteobacterium | reverse complement strand
ACGGTGAGGGCAACAGAAAAGTAAACGCGGGGCACGCCGCACCAGCTCAGCTTTCTTGGTGTCTATGGTTTGGATCTCCTTCCTGAGCTCTTCCTGCTTCTTCTTCTTCCCGTCTACTTCTAGCCTCATCCTATCCATCTCGGAGCGAAGGGTCTTCTGCTCTTCCCGGATCTTGTCGCTCTCTCCATCGGACTGCTGCCGCGCAGACAGGGCTTTCTGCGAATCAAAAACGGGGAGACAAGAAGCCGCAAAGCAATCTGCTGACCAGCACCGGCATTCTTTCCACATGTTTTCCTAAGCTTTCCTTTGGGGGCAAAATCATGTTTTCCAAAACGCGCATTCTAGGTGTGAATTGTGGCAAGGTCTGCAGTTACTGACATGAGCATAGTATTTCAACAAAAAACTATGCACAGCACTGAGAGGAGGGAAAAAAAACAAAGTGCTCAAGGTTTCGACCTTTCAAGAGAAGAATTGAAAAACAGGTGAAAATGATTACTCTCAGAGAAGGTTAGGGAAGAAGGGAAGTGGAAGAAGGGGTGTTGCCGCCCGGGTAAAACTGATAGAACCCAATACGTTGCAGTCATCCCCAGCCTCGGCTGCCAAGGTCATTGATAACCGCCGCATATGATAAAAGACATAAGGAGGAAATGACAACATGAAAGTAGAACAAATATCAATATTTTTAGAGAATAAACCAGGCTCGCTGGAACATGCCACACGCATTCTTAAAGAGGCAGCTATTAATATTCGCACTCTCTCCCTTGCCGAAACTACCGATTTCGGCATTTTGCGCCTGATCGTCAATGACGTGGAAAAAGCCAATACAGTGCTGAAAGAAAACGGCTTCCGGGTTAATAAAACGGTTGTGGTCGCAGTCGAAGTACCGGACAAACCAGGCGGACTGCACTCTATTATGGAAGTGCTGACCGTCGAGAGCATCAACGTAGAATATCTTTACGCCTTCGTAGAAAAAAGCGGCGAAAACGCCGTCATTATTTTCCGCTTCGATAACCCCGAAAAAGCCATTGAAGTACTGCTCGCGCATAAGTTTACGGTTGTGCCAGGAGAAAAGCTGTACGATTTTTAGTAAAAGGGGACGGTTCCAAAGGAAAATGAAACCGTCATTCATTCCTGATAATATTTGAATTAAACACTTATAACCAATAAATACATATGACCCGGCAGTTTCACCGATGCTGAACCGGAGCGTTAATCCCTTTGATACTAAATTAAAAGGAGTAGATTATGAATCAATGTCTCATTATGGTTGATTTGCAAAATGATTATTTCCCCGGTGGCAAAATGGAACTTGCCGGCATTAAAGATGCTGTAGAAAATGCTCGGATTCTATTGACTGAATTTAGAAAGAAAAAATTAACCATAATTCATGTGCAGCACATTTCTATACCTCCTAACGCTATTTTCTTCTTACCTGGAACAGATGGAGTAAAAATAAATGACAGAGTGGCTCCCCAAGTTGGTGAAGAAATTGTCGTAAAAAATTATCCAAACAGTTTTCGTGATACACCCTTATTGAAAATCCTGAAGAATGAGCACATTGACGATCTCGTAATCTGTGGCGCTATGAGTCACATGTGTATAGACGCAACTACCCGCGCAGCTTTCGACTTGGGTTTCAATTGTGTTGTTGCCGAGGATGCCTGCGCAACAATGGACTTGTATTTTAATAACAGAATTATTAAAGCACCAGAGGTTCATGCATCCTTTATGGCTGCATTATCATTTCCCTATGCAAAAGTTGTTTTAACAGGAGATATTGTGAAGGACATTGCATAACGATCCTCTCGGACGCGGCAGTTCCGCCGGCCGGCTATCTTATCGTTATGTGTTTTCAATTTACCAGCAACAATTCTAGGTGAAGATATGAGTCAATATATTGAGTTAAAACAAAACGGAAATATCGCAGAAATTATTTTGAGCCGTCCCGAAGCATATAATGCCTTCAATTTAGAAATGATAACAGAAGTAGCAAAACTTCTCACGCAATTGGCTACAGACAATTCTGTACAAGGTATTACAATCACAGGTCAAGGCAAAGCGTTTTGTGCCGGTGGAGACCTCAAGTGGGCAATTGAATTTTCTGAAAAATCCGGTTCCTCTTTTCACACGCTGGCTTCACAATTACACCTGGCCATAGTTGAAATTAGGCGGATGAAGAAACCTGTTGTAGCTGCAATAAACGGGACAGCAGCCGGAGCAGGCTTTTCATTGGCTTTAGCCTGTGATTTTAGGATAATGGAACAATCTGCCTTTTTGAGACAGGCATATACTTCAAACGGTTTATGTATTAATGGAGGCGGTACATTTACCTTACCAAGAATCGTGGGGCTTGCCCGTTCTTTGGAGATTGCAGCCTTCGATGACCCGATTTCTTCAACACAGGCATTAGAATGGGGTTTAGTAACCAAAATTGTTGATGACGGAACAGTCTTGGAAGCATCGAAAAGCATGCTGACCAAACTGGCAAAAAAATCAACATATTCTTTCGGGTGGTCCAAAAAGTTACTTACAGACTCATTCAATAACTCCTTTGAGTCACACCTAGAACTGGAAAGAGAAGGGCTTTCTGACTGTGCAAATCATGCAGACGGACAGGAAGGTCTTAAGGCATTTAGTGAAAAACGCCTACCAACATTCGGATAAAATGAAAAGAAGAAAAGATGTAGCTCACATAACCAGGCGGTGCTCCACCCTTTGTGTAGGTCATCTTTTCTGTAAGCAGCAGGAAGTAATGTGAAAATTGTTGCTATTGATGGAAGTCATTGCGGAAACAACGGATATACTCAATTTCTCATTGACAAACTTCTTGAGTGTGCTGATAAGGCCGGTGCCCAATGTGAGACCCTCGTACTTACTGAGCACAATATAAATCGTTGTCTCGGTTGTCGGGTTTGCCATAGTGCCTTATCAGGCATCCCGGCAATCTTCTGATTTATTCGTAATCTTACGAAATAAAAATAGGAGCATAAAATGATTGCATATTGTGGCTTAGATTGTTCGAAGTGTTATGGATATCTTGCAACGCAAGCCAATGATGATAAACAGATTGCTGAAGTTGCAATTAAATGGTCGGCACAATTTCACTCTGATGTAAAACCTGAACATGTTATCTGTGATGGTTGTAAGGCAGATGGAAGAAAATCATTTCACTGCGCCACATTATGCAAAATTCGTAAATGTTGCATTGATAAACAATATGATACGTGTATTGTATGCAATTCTTTTGCATGTAGTGATTTAAAATTCGTTTTAGATAATGCGCCTGAGGCAAAAGAAAACTTAGATAAATTGAAAAGATAACAAATTAATACTGCGGGTGACAAGACCCATTGTTCTGTGCTCACTGTTGCCTGTCAGTTTAAAGCTTTACCCACTTCTTACACGTGCCGCCCGGACCGATAACGCGGATGTAGGATTCGTCGCTACACAATACCCTTATTATCCCAATCTGAAAAAAATCTTTCCAACCACCTCATTAATGTGTATAATTGAGCCAAATGATACACATCGGAGAAAAGACATGAGAACGAATGTTGTAGTTGATGATATTTTGATGGCCTCTGCTCTCAAAGCATCCGGTTTAAAAACGAAAAAGGATGCCATTGAAGAAGGTTTAAAATTATTAGTGCAAATGAGAAGCCAGAAAGCAATTAAGAACTTTAGAGGAAAACTCAAATGGAGTGGGAATCTCGATAAGACGAGGACAGATAAATGATTCTCGTTGATTCGTCCGTCTGGATCGACTATTTCAACGGCAGTCAAACACCGCAGGCGGATTGGCTGGATTCTGCGCTTGGCCACACCCCAATAATCATTGGCGATCTTATTCTGACGGAAGTACTTCAGGGATTTCAAAGTGATAAAGATTTCAAAACCGCAAAAGATCTTCTTTTGAGTATTCCCTTTCTGCCAATGGGCGGACAGGATATCGCCTTGGAAAGCGCCATAAACTATCGGCTTTTGAGGAAGAAAGGCGTTACGGTGCGCAAAACAATTGATGTCATGATTGGCACTTTCTGTATTCACTGCCATCTGCCGCTGTTACATGATGATCGGGATTTCGATCCTATGGTAAAATTCCTGGGATTGGAAACAATTAACCTATAAACAAAGAAGATCAAGGGGTCTTGCCACCCGCATGGGTGATTGCAATCTTTTGTTCTTAATGCTACTTATCACTGCAACGGTTTTCCACACTCCTTACACTTGCCATCCGGACCGATAACACCAATACAGGCGCCGTCGCTGCATAACACTCTTTTATCCCAATCGTCATCGCAATGCGCATCCGCTGACGAAACTGGTTTTTGTTCCTCTGATGTTACTGTCTGAACGCTACTTGTATCGTGTCCTGCGGGAAGATCACCTGCGTAAACTTTGCCGCATTCTTTACATTTACCATCGGGACCAATTACGCCGATGCAGGACTCATCACTGCATAGGGTGCGTTTTTCCCAGTATTCATTCTCGTCAATAATTATTTCGGTCATCTGCTTCTCCAGTGTTTATTATCGAAGCTTCTTATACCATCTCGAAAAATATTGCTATACAGAAATCAACCTGGATCCCCGTGTCGCGCTTCGCTTGCACGAGGATGACAGTGCGTTTTCCTTTTAGAGTCATCAGCCTTTTATACAAGAAATAGACTTCAGCTTAGCTACTTTTTTAGCAATTCCCGCTTCATGAACTACTTGCACAACATCATTCAAATTTTTATAGGCTTCCGGCATTTCTTCACTTAACGTACCTTTACTACCGGCCATGACCAAAACACCTTGATCAGCCAACTCGCGACTGATGGAACGCCCCCGGCTAACCTTGGTTGCCTGCGTCCGGCTCATCAGCCTGCCCGCGCCGTGACATGCCGATCCAAATGTTTCTTCCATTGCCTTGGGTTGACCAACGAGCACATAAGATCCGCTGCCCATATCGCCGGGGATCAGCACCGGCTGTCCGACACCACGGTAACGCGCCGGCACTGCCTCATGCCCGGCAGGATAGGCGCGGGTAGCTCCTTTACGATGAACACAAAGTTTTTTTGTTTGCCCTTTTATCTGAAATGATTCGATTTTAGCAATATTATGACAAACGTCATAGACCAGCCGCATACCCAGCTCCCGCGGCGCCATACGCAGCGTCTTTTCAAATATTTCCCGTGTACGGTGCATCAGCAATTGCCGGTTGGCCCAGGCGTAATTAGCTCCGCAGGCCATCGCTGCCAGATAATTGCGGCCTCGCGGGGAGGCCAGATATGCACAAGCCAGTTGCCGGTCGGGCAGAGCGATTCCCGTTTCCTGCGCATGCTTGACCATCAATGCCAGATAATCGTCGCAAATCTGATAACCCAAGCCGCGCGAACCGCTGTGGATCATAATAACGATTTGGCCCTTACGCAATCCGAAGGCCTGCGCCGCAGTTTCATCACATATTTCCTGCACCACTTCAATTTCCAAAAAATGATTACCGGAACCCAGCGTACCTAACTGCTGCTTGCCTCTCTCCATAGCGCGCGCTGATACCAGCTCGGGATCGGCACCCGATATGGCACCCCCGTCTTCGGTTGTCTCCAGGTCTTCGAGCGAACCATATCCGGCTTTTACAGCCCACCGGGCGCCTTCTTCCAAAACCTTTTTTTGATCTTTACCTGATAATTTGACCTGCCCTGTGGAACCAACTCCGGAGGGGATATTTTGATACAAAGCCGTTGTTAAGTCCTTGATTTTATCTTTTACATCGGCAAGCGTGAGATCTGTCGCTACCAAACGGCATCCGCAATTAATATCATAACCGACACCACCGGGCGAAACGATGCCTTCGTCCATATCAAAGGCTGCCACACCACCAATGGGAAAACCATATCCCCAGTGAATGTCCGGCATGGCCAGTGAATAATTTACAATACCGGGTAAATGAGCAACATTAGCCACTTGTTTGGGACTTTCATCGTTTTTCAAAAGCTCGCGAATTTTTTCATTGGCATAAATAACACCGGGAACTTTCATGCTCCCTGTTTGGGGAATCAGCCAGCGGTTAGCATCTATACGTTCCAGCTTTACTTCAGACATCAAAAATTACCCTTGCCTTCCAACCTACCTTTGCTTTTTTAATACTCAGGCCATGATACGTAACCGCTTTTATTTCAATTTTCACCTGATGCTTCTTGGGATTATAAGGCTCGCCGGACAATTGAGCAACAATATGCTTCCTTGTTATCTCGGAAACATGACAATTAGTTACCACCCATTGTTGCCCATTAAAAAAATAGAGGATTTCTCGCAGAAAATTAATAAGCAAGTCTTCCAGATCGCTGCCTGCAACAGTAATGCTTTGCGTCGCAGAGACCTTACCTTTACCGCTCTTTTGCTCCAGCATTAAATCAAACAGAGCGGCAACGCTTTTAGCAAAAAGCTCTTTTCTGGTTTTGCCGAATATTTCGCAACCAATATCGGCGGTATGATTAAAGACTTTGTACTTTTGCATGGGTAAAGCATAACCTAATCCGCCTTCTAAAGCAAAGATGATATCTTGATCTTCCCCCTTACTGAAAGGGGGATTTATAAATTCTTCCCTGAGAATAACCCCTGCCCCTCTTTTGATCAAATGGGGGGGGCTGTCACCGGAACAAAAAAAGGGCGCGTGATTAACGCGCCCTTTTTTATATATGGAAACAATTAGAGAATTATTTATTCTTCTTCGGGAGTACTATTGTCGATGATCACATCTGCATCATCGTCACCATTGCCGCTTATTTCATCATCCTTATCTTCAACCTCTGATGTAGTCCGGGCAACTCCGACCAGCTTTTCTTCCGGATCAAGTTCAATCAATTTAACGCCCTGAGTAACGCGATGATTGATTGGTACTTCCTGCACCTTGAGCCGGATAACCTTTCCGGCATTGCTGATCAGCATAATATTTTCTTCGCCGGTAACTTGCAGCACGCCGGAAACATTGCCCACTTTAGGCACTGTCTTTAGATTCATGGTTCCTTTACCACCGCGAGTTTGCACTCGGTACTCCTCGATGGGCGTACACTTACCAAATCCATTTTCGGAAACAGTCAGCATGAAAGTGCCGTTGGCGGGAATTTCCACACCGATAACATCGTCACCTTCATCCAGATTAATGCCGCGGACACCGCGGGCTGTCCGGCCCATATCGCGGACATCATCTTCTTTAAAACGAATGGCCATCCCCAGTCTGGTGGCCAGGAAGATGTCCTGATTGCCCATCGTCAGATGCACATCCACCAGTTCATCACCCTCATCAATCGAAACGGCAATGATGCCGCCGGAGCGCGGATTGGAGTAAGCGGCCAGATCGGTCTTCTTAATGACGCCTTTTTTCGTAACCATAACCACAAATTTATCGGCGACAAATTCCCGCACCGGCAAGGTCGCGCTAACGCGCTCACCCGGAGCTAAATTTACCAGGTTGACCATAGCCTTGCCTTTGGCTGCCCGTCCCGCTTGGGGTAATTGATAAACTTTCACCCAGTGAACTTTCCCGGTATTGGTAAAAATCAGCAGGTAGTGGTGAGTGGAGGCAATAAAGATCTTTTCGACAAAATCTTCTTCCTTGGTTCCCATGCCCATTTTGCCGCGCCCGCCCCGATGCTGGCTTTTGTATAGAGTTACCGGATTGCGCTTAATATAACCGCTGTGGGTAATGGTCACCATCATGTCTTCTTCGACAATCATGTCTTCAATATTGATATCTTCGGTGCTCGCCACAATTTCCGTCCGGCGCTCATCGGCGTAACGTTCTTTTATTTCCATAAGTTCGTCGATAATCACTTGCAGCACTTTTTGTGGATCAGCTAAGATTCCGGCAAGTTTGGCAATAAGCAGGGTCACCTCTGAGTATTCTTCATCAATTTTCGCCCGTTCCAAGCCAGTCAGGCGTTGCAACCTCATTTCCAAAATAGCCTTGGCCTGAATTTCAGATAATTTAAAATTGGTACATAACGCCACCGCCGCTTCGGCTGCGTTTTTCGAAGCCTTGATGACTTTGATAATTGCATCGATGTTATTCAAGGCGATGATATAGCCTTCTAAGATATGAGCCCTTTCTTTAGCGCGGGCCAGTTCAAACTGGGTGCGGCGAACCACCACATCCTTCCGGAAGGCCACGAATTTCTCGAGAACCTCTTTGAGATTAAAAACCTGTGGACGTCCTTCCGAAATCGCCAGCATGTTAATGCCGAAGGAAACTTCCATTTGTGTAAATTTATAAAGCTGATTGAGAATGACCGTGGAATTCTCATCACGCTTGAGGTCAATGACCACGCGGATACCATCACGATCCGATTCGTCACGTAAATCGGAGATACCGCCAACTTTCTTGTCGCGCACAAGTTCAGCTATTTTTTCGATCAGTGTAGCCTTATTGACCTGATAGGGCAATTCAGTCACAACTATTGTTTCTCTGTCGTTACGGGCATTCTTTTCAATCAGTGCCCGTGCCCGGACGCGGATAATACCACGCCCCGTTTTGTAAGCAGACAGAATGCCTTCGCGGCCGTTGATAAATCCAGCGGTCGGAAAATCCGGTCCGGGGATGTGACGCATCAACTGCTCTATTGTAATCTCCGGAGTTTTAATAATGGCAACAGTACCATTAATAATTTCCGTCAGATTGTGGGGCGGAATATTGGTCGCCATACCAACAGCAATACCCGACGTTCCGTTTAACAGTAAAAGTGGCAGGCGCGTCGCGAGAAGTGATGGCTCCATCAAGGATTCATCATAATTGGGCACGTAATCGACTGTATTTTTTTCCAGATCGGCCATTACTTCATCGGCAATACGCGATAAGCGGCTTTCCGTATAACGCATGGCCGCGGGCGGATCACCGTCGATGGAACCGAAGTTGCCCTGCCCGTCAATCAGCATGTAACGCAAAGAAAAATCCTGCGCCATACGCACCATTGTGTCATAAATGGCCGCATCTCCGTGAGGATGATATTTACCCATGATATCACCGACCACGCGGGCACATTTCTTATAGGGTTTATTGTGGCGATAACCCATTTCATACATTGAATATAAAATGCGGCGATGCACTGGTTTCAGGCCGTCGCGCACATCGGGAAGCGCCCGACCGATGATGACACTCATGGAATAATCCATGTATGATTTCTTCATTTCATCTTCTATATTCACCAGCGTTTGCTTATGGTGGATATCACGTTCCATTTTGTTCCTTCCTCTCTT
>CAIVQG010000066.1 GCA_903907985.1 uncultured delta proteobacterium | reverse complement strand
TTCGGCAACATACCTTCTGTAAAAAATAATTTTACTGTGGTAATTATTGTCATTGTTATCTTGTCTGTTCTGCCCGGTTTCATCGAGTATTGGCGGCAGAAGCGCATTGCCGTAAGAGAAAACAACTGAAAGTAAATTTGCAGGGCCAATTATGAAGAAGAAAATTATACCACTTATTGCCACCTTCCTGTTGATTCTACTTGTGGCGGCAGCCTCCGCCGAGGCCAGGGGCATCTTCAAAATCGGCGGTGATGTCACTGTCGAAGCAGATCAAAAAGTGGATACAGTCATTGATATCGGCGGACAGGTAACAGTGCATGGCCTGGTCGAGCGTAATGTTATTGTCGTCGGCGGCTCTGTTGTTCTTACCAACGAATCTGTAGTGCGTGGCGATGTTGTATGCGCCGGAGGAGTTATCGTTAAAGGCAACGGTGCGCAAGTATTCGGCGACATCACGGAAATAAACTCGGCGAATATTTCCAATGCTTTTTCTTCCGCCCTGCGCGGGGAACTCGAAGGTTGGTCACTGATTTTAAACATTATTTCTTTGTGCTTTTTTGCCGTCATCTTCATTATCGCCCTGCTGGTGACAGTTTTTATTCCCCGGCCCTTGATTGCTGTCGCTAGGGAAATTCAAAGCTATAAAGCAAAATCATTTTTCTGGGGATTTGCCGCAACACTGATGATGGTGCCTTTTTTCATGCTGCTGGTGATTTCGATTATCGGCATTACCCTGATTCCCCTGGTCTTTACTCTGCTGCTTTTGGCATTCATCCTTGGCTATATTGCTGCAGGGAAAATCTTCGGCGATTACATCTTAGCAAAGATATTTCGCAGACAAACGAAATCACTGACCGGTGCAACTATCATGGGTTTAATTTTGTTGTGGCTGATCGGCTGGATACCTTATGTGGGCTTACTTGTTAAAGTCTGCGCCCTGACATTTGGCTTAGGCGGTGTTTTTCTCGCATTATTTAACCGTAGATGGCAATCCGTCGCTCCACCTCCACCAGTTCAGGAAGAACCGGTAAAACCGACGGTTGAATAAGTTCCATCCTGTATGCGATCCTTCCCCGATTAAATCACGAGGACTTATGAAAAATAAATCACAATTACTATTCATACTAACTATCATTGTTTCATTCCCATCAATCTGTTTCTCTGAACAACCAAATCCTAAAATATGGGAGTCTATTGGATATAATTCATATTACAATAAAAAAATAATCAGGAAACCATCCGACATTCCATTAGTCTGGACTTATAAGATTGTTACGGATGATACTAGAGAAAAGACGATTGAAAAAGTAAAGAAATATGATTTAGATAAATCAATAAAATATAAAGATTATCACCATGACGTTCTTTTATGGGAAATTGATTGTAACCAGAGACTGCTAAGGGTGAGAGATTATATAGAGTTTGACAAGAATGAAATGGTCTTAAACCGTTATAGATATAACGATAATGAATGGGACAGTATTATCCCCAATAGTAGAGGAGAAACATTATATAAAAAAGTTTGTGTGACACAGGAGAAAACATTGAGAAAGAAGAAGTAAGTTTGATTTATTAAAACACACTTTAGAGGACTTATTATGTGCGTGATTTTTTCCGGCTAGCTTAGCATGAACTACTACCTGCTATACGTACCAAGTAGATGTTTGACAGATATACATTCTTTCAAATGGTTATCATTGGATTTCCTCTCTTGACTTTTTAATAAATTGGGCGCAAAAAAACTAAAAAAGGTACTGTCCAACAGGCAAGTAATAGCCAATTTGAACCTTTTTGTAAGAATAATGCCAATAAGAAACTGTCGAACACCGTTTCAATTAAAAGATTTAAAGACTTTGTTTTTTGATATAAAATAACTGAAGCGGATTCAAAAAAGGAAAACATACCAGGAGGAATTTACGAAAAGGATATTCGCCAATATTTCTATTTTTTTCTTACTAACATCTCTGTGCGGTTGCGCTCCCAGTGCTGTCCGTGTCGATCCACTAGCGAGCCTCACTACAGAGACCACACCACGCTTATCAGAATTTTATTCTTATAAAGAACTGTCACTCGCTCTGATTATGTCTGAAAACATCAAAAACACAGGTGAGCAACTGCAGAAGTGGAACCGGATGATGATGTTAAATCCTGGCGAGCAGGTTGATATTAATAAGTTTTTCAATGGGGTTACCAGTATTTTCCAGAAAAATTTCCGTAATGTTACGATCACTAACAACATTGAACAAGCTCGGAAGCTCAAAGTTGACATTATTGCCATCCTTGACATTAATATGGAATTAAGTAACTGGGTTTTCAATCCCAACAAAACGGAAATATCTTCTATTCTGTTCACTAACGGCAAGGCAGAGATCGATACTGTACGGGCAGAAGGTGTCGCCAAGGGACACGGATCTCTTGCTTTAACGATCACTGATGCAAAGATTAATTTTGAAAATGCCCTTTTGGCCTCAAAAAAACTGCAAGTATTCAGCAAAGCAAAGTCGCCGTCTTTACCGGACGTGGCTGACAATTTTGAACGTGCTAATAAACCAGGATCTCTTGAATCCGCATCTTCTACTACCGTGATCGGTTCCGATATAGATGAAGTCCCATTAATAAATATTAAACCAAACAAGAATGCCTATGCAATCGTTATCGGCATCGAGCAATATCGCCAGAAACTTCCCAAGGTCGATTTTGCGGTAAGTGATGCAAAACTGGTCAGTAATTATCTTTCTAAGGTTATGGGATACCCTGAAGAAAATATAGTTACACTCATAAATGATCGAGCGGCAAAAAGCGATTTAGAAAAATATTTTGAAAAATGGCTGTCAAATAACATAGAAAAAGGGGGCACTGTTTTCATCTACTATTCCGGCCACGGTGCGCCGAACCCCCAAACGGGCGATGCCTATCTTGTACCCTACGATGGCGACCCATCCTTTATTGATCAAACCGGCTATTCCTTAAAAAGAATGTATGATGTGCTGGGTAAATTACCAGCAAAAGAAATAGTTGTCGCTCTCGATTCGTGTTTTTCTGGTGCTGGTGGAAGGTCTGTCCTGGCAGAAGGTGCGAGGCCGCTGGTAATGAATTTTGAAAAATCACTCATGATTTCTAAAAATATGGTCATTTTGGCAGCGGCAGCTGGAAATCAAATCAGTTCGACATATAAAGAGAAAGGGCATGGCCTCTTTACTTATTTCATGCTCAAGGGAATCAAAAATGAAGATGTTGTGAAAAAGGATGGTTCAATTGCTATAATCGACTTATTCACTTACGTGAAACCACTAGTAGAGCGTATTGCACGGAAACAATACAACAATGAACAGACACCGCAGTTAATTGCGCCAAAGAAAAATTAAAGTGTGTCCATAACTATAATTTTGGAGTCTCGTAATTTATTATTTCTAAATATATCCGAGTGAAAAAGCAACATTTCTATCCGTAATATTTGGTGCTTCCAGCTATCCAATGATAATTGTTTGTAGTGTAACAATTATCTAGATACGACTTATTTTGACGCTAAACATCAAGTCAAGTATAGGCTAAGACAAATAAGTTGAATGATAACTTTATAATAATGCCCTCTCAAACCCACTCTTCGGAAAGCACTTCACCCTGAGTGCTGATAATAATCGCTTTCAGCGGAACTTTTCTGGCGGCTTTTTGCAAAGCGGAGAGTGCTATTTGCAGAAGTCCACGGCAGCAGGGAACCTGCATCATAATGACCGTCAGAGTATTAATTTTCGCATCATCGGCCATTTTGCGAATCTTTTGAGTATAAACTTCAATGTCGTGATCGAGTTTGGGACAGGCAATGGCGAGATTCCTGCCTTTTAAAAACCGGCTGTGAAAATCGGCCAGACTGTACGCCACACAATCAGCAGCAAGGACAACATCACTGCCTGCGAAAAAATCGGCCACCGGATTGAGCAAATGCAGCTGAATCGGCCAATGACTAAGCTCTGATTGCTGTGTATTTTCTTGTGGAGAATTTACGGCTTTATGCTTTTTTGCAAAAACGGACGCCGCCGAACCGGGACAGCCGCCTCCGGCGGCATCCCCTTGTATTACCTTGAGCAAATCGCCGTATCCTTTATGAAGTTCGGTATCACCGCTACCGGAAAGCTTTTGCAGATGATCCTCTATTAACGCCGATTCTTTCCGCACCAGATTTTCCAGAACCTTTGTTTCATCATACGGCTCGGCGTCACGTTCTTCCAATGTCAGCGCACCTTCGGGACATTCACCCAGACAAGCACCCAATCCATCGCAAAAAACGTCATTCACCAGCCGTGCTTTTCCGTTAATAATTTTTATCGCCTGTTCATGGCAGTTCGGTATGCACAAGCCGCAGCCGGTGCATTTTTCTTCGTCGATTTTAATTATTTTGCGCCTCATGGAATCACCTCGATTTTTTACTACTAATTGAACTCCGTCTTAATGGCCATTTTTTTCTTATGCCTGTCCTGGGCCAGAGCAATCAGTTTATCGAGAAGGTCGCCGTATTTAAGGCCGGTGGCTTCCCACAGTTTGGGATACATGCTGATACTGGTGAAGCCGGGGAGCGTATTAATTTCGTTTAAATAATATTCATTGGTTTTTTTATCCAGAAAAAAATCAACTCTCGCCATCGAGCTGCAGCCCAGAGCTACATAGCCCGCAACTGCAACTTTCCTGATCACATCGGCAAGAGCTGGTTCAATTTGCGCCGGTATCTGCGGTACTGCACCATGAGGATCAATATACTTGGCCTCATAGGAATAAAATTCATGACTGGGAATTATCTCCCCCAGCACGGAGGCAGCGGGGTTTTCATTGCCCAGCACCGCACACTCGATCTCCCGGCAATCGATGGCTTTTTCAATAATTACGCGTGTGTCAAATTGCAGAGCGAAATCCATGGCTTCCGAAAACAAAGCTTTTTCTTTTACCTTTTTTACTCCGACCGAAGAGCCGGTGCACACCGGTTTGACAAAAAGCGGTAATCCCAGTTTGTCGATGGCACTCTTCATAATCGATTTTTGATTATTCTGCCATTGTTGTTGGCTGATGGTTAAAGACGGCACTACCGGAATACCGGCTGCACTCAACAATCTCTTGGCCACATCCTTATCCATACCCACGGCAGATCCCAATACATCAGCACCGACATAGGGCACCATGGCCAGTTCCAGCAGCCCCTGCAAAGTACCATCCTCGCCGAAGGTCCCATGCAAAACGGGAAAAACAAAATCTATTGCAACTTTTTCACCGCTGTTTTCCAAATTATAGAGCAACAGCTTGTTTTCCTGCTCAAAATGATTAACCAGCCAGGTTCCCCGTTTTTTTAAAGAAAGAACCTTTCCGAAATCTTTATGCCCGACTATCTGAGGTTTATCCTGAACATACCATTTGCCATCCCGGTCTATGCCTATGGCCACGATCTTGTATTTACTGCTGCTCAGGGCGGCAACTACTGATGCTGCCGAGCAAAGAGAAACATCATGCTCTCCTGACCTACCGCCGTACAAAACGCCGATTTTCATTTTAGCTGAAGCTTTCATCATATCTGCTCCCCGGAAAGTAGTTATGGTTCAGGAAAGATATACTCTGGCGTAAAGCAGGATGTCAAATTAATTTTAGAAAATAAAAAATGTTTAACCTAAGAAATCCCTTAGAATTTACCGGTAAGGATTTGCAAATCAGTTAAGACAATCCTGTAATTTAATTGCGCGGCAAATAAATCCGCCTCAGCTTTCGCCAGTGCAGCTTTTGCGTTAAGATAGTCCGCTTCGAGATTGAGGCCCGCCTGAAAACGGTCGGTTTGAATCTTTAAATCCTCCCGGCGGTAATCAACTACCTTCCAGGCGACGTAAATCAATTCGACCGAATGGGTTGCTTTCCGCTGCGCTTTTGCCAGATCCGCATTTACCTGTTCTAACATATTCGCCAGATTTTCTTCGGCCTGTTTTTTCAGGGAAAGGCGTTGTCTCTTAACGTATGTATTGGAAAAAGCATCCTGGATATTCCATTTGAGGGTAACACCGATAAAGGGGTTCTGGATGTTCCACTGGTTGGCAAAGCCGCTGTTGGTATTGTCCTGGGGCAGATGCGCATTGCCCTCCTGATAGACATAACCTCCAAGAATGCCGAAATCAGGCAGGTAGCTGTAAAGACTGGCATCAATTGCGTACCCTGCCTTGCTTTTATAGAGGGTTGCTATTTTCAAATCATTGTTGGCCCTTTGAGCTTTCCCTTCCAGGTCGCCCACCGGCAAATCATTAATTTCCCAGTCGGCGAAGGATATCGGCTCGAGTAATAAAGAACTCGCCGGAGGCAAGCCGGTCAGACGTTTTAAGTCAGCGAAATAATCGTCAATCTGAATATTTAATTTCAGGATGGTTTGCTCCTCATCGGCCATATTTGCTTTCAATCCTGTTGCACTGGACATGGTGGTCTTGCCGGCCAATACGGCGCTTTCAACATCGTAAAGTTTTTTTCCGGCCAGCGCTAACTTTATCTGGGCCTCCTCTATTTGCTTTTGGAGGATCAACAAGCCGAAATAAAGTTTTTCGGCGGTCTGTTTAACCTGCATGGTTGCCTTAGCCTGCTCAATTTTCGCAATTTGCAGGTCCGTTTTCGCAACTTTAAGCCCGGCCATTATTTTCGGAATTTGCGAGATGGGCTGGTAAACCATTACACCGGCACTGTAAATATCAGTATTGCCCACTTCCAATTTTGTGTCATTTGCCGGCAGCGGGGTATTGAACGGGCCTATGGAAGCCTGACCCAATGATCCCTGTTTAATGGTCGCACTGCCGATATTGCTGTTGTATTGATAAGCACCGCCGACAATGACTGCCGGAAAAAATTTAACCCTGTCTTCATTTACCTTTTGCTGCTTTTCATACACCTGCAGTTGCTTAATGCTGAGCAAGCGGTTGTTTTGAACGGCTAAGTCGATAACCCTTTGTAGATTCAATTGTTCGGAAATTCCCTGGGCATTGGCATTCGTCGCCAATAAAATCAGGGCGATCAGCAAGAGAGAAGCAACTTTCGTCGAATAACCTTCTTTTGCGTCTTTGGCGATTGGAACCGGGAAATCCCGATTCCTGTAAAATGGTTTTATCAGATAGGCATAGAGAACGGGCACTAAAAACAATGATATCAGCATGGCGAGCATAATGCCCACGGCAATAACGCTGGCCAGCGGGCTCCACAGAGGAGAGCCGGAAATGATCATGGGAGTAACGCCGATCGCCGCCGCGCTGGCCGTGAGAAAGACTGGACGCAAACGCCTTTTGCCGGAGTCGAGAGCGGCAGTCGTTATGCATGAGCCATTGCGCACAAGCTCGTCGGCATGGTCAATCAGAATGATGCCGTTGCGAACCACAATCCCTGACAAACTGATCAAGCCGACAAAAGCGGTAAACCCGAACTGGTTGCCGGTAATTAATAACCCCAGCAAAGCCCCTAACATGCTCAAGGGTATTGTCAGCATGACAATAAATGTTTCTTTCAAATTGCGGAACTGCAACAGGAGAATAAGGAAGATCAGCACCAGACTGACAACCAGGGCCACCAGCATTTCCGAAAATGTTTCCTTCTGGTTTTCATCTTCGCCCCCGTACTGAATACTGAAGCCCACGGGCAGGGAAAGTTTGGCTATGTCCGGCTTAACCATTTTCAGAATCTGTGAAGCCAGAAAGCCGTTCGCCGGTTCAGATTGAATTGCCAGAGTCCTCAAGCCGTTGAGGTGCCGAATCTGGCCGTTGTGCCACTGGGCTTCCAAAACTGCTATTTGACGCAACGGCACGGTCGCCCCGGTTACGGGAGAGGGCAGATACATGTTTTGCAAACTGTCCAGACTGCTCCTGCTGTGTTTATCCAAGCGCAGAACAATGTCCACTGGTGTATTGCCTTCATGCAAGGTTGATACCGGGGCGCCGGTAAAACCGGCGTAAATCGTTTTTGCAATGCTTTCCGTGGCAAATCCCAGACGCGCGGCGTTATCCTTGAGCCGAATGGCCACACCGTAATAATCCTCTTTGAAATCGGAACGGACAAAGGCCGTGGCCTGTGTCTTTTGAAGAATTTCCTGTACGCGGCGACCGATGCTCTTTAGCGTCGCAATATCATCGCCCACGATGCGAATTTCCACAGATGCCGCCGCCGGCAATCCCTGCTGCATAAGCCTGGCCTCTACTCTTCCTTCGGGGACGGCATCGTTGGCGATGGCGTTTAATTCCTGTTGCATTTGTTTCGCCTCATCACCCCTATGCGTATTGACCAGTATTTGTGCAAAATTGCTACCTGGGGGTTCGGGGAAAAAATTATAATAAAAGCGGGGCGCACCGGCGCCGATGAAAGTTGCGTAGGAAACGACGCGCTTGTCTTTTTTGATCAGGTTTTCGATTTTCAAAGTGACCTGCTCGGTTTTCTCCAGTTTTGTACCCGTCGGCATTGACAGCTCGACTATAAACTGATTGCGTTCGGCGGCCGGAAAAAATTTCTGAGGGATAACCTGGTATAAAATAAACGCCAGCGGGAGAGTTGCCAGGCAGGCGCATATCGTCACCCTGGAATGCGTCATGCACCAGGTGATGGCTTTGTCGTAGCCTGATTGCATGTAGTCAAGCAGAGTTTTTTTCTTTTTGCCCGGGGATGTTTTTAAGGAAGAATCGTGCAGGCCTTTTTTAATAAAGGTAAGACACAAAAGCGGCGTTAAAATCATCGAGACTATAAAGGAAGAAGCCAGAGCAATCGAGACGGTCAAAGGCAAAGCAATAATGAACTCGCCGATCATGCCTGTTAAAAGTACCATCGGCATAAATGCTGCGATGATGGTTATGGTAGCTGCCAGAATCGGCACGACCAGTTCGGTTGCGCTCTTCCAGGCAGCGGTTTTCCTGTCCACTCCGTTGTCCAGTAACTCCACATAATTATCCGCAACGACGACAGCGTCGTCCACCACCATGCCCAATACTACAATCAGGGCAGCCAGAGAGACCTGATGCAGCTCAATGCCCAGGATGTGCATCAAGGCAAAAGTCATCGCTACGGTCATGGGAATGGCCATTGCAGCTACAGCGGCAACGCGAAACGGCAAAAGAAGCACAATGATCAAAATGACCGCAAGGATCGCCAGGATAAATTCACGGATAAAATTACCGACATTTTTCGAGACAATTTGGGGTTGATTGACAATCGTGGTCAGCTTGACGCCTGCCGGAAGCAGTTTTGTTGTTTCGGCCAGTTTCCTGTTCACTTCTTTGCCAAACTCTACAATATTGTGGCCGTCGTGCATTTGAACGGCCAGCAGCATGGTGTTGCGCCCATTGACCATGACCTTGGAGGCCGGTTCCTGATACTGCCTCTTGATATTGGCCACATCTTTCAGGCGGACTACTTCGCCGGTTTTGGCCAGGCCGATAATCTGGTCGGCAATTTCCGTTGTTGTTTTGTAATACCCTTGAGTATAAAGATTAATTTGGGAATCGGGCGTTTTCAGGTCACCGGCGGGACCGATGGTATTTTGCGACTGCAAAGCCAGCATGACTGTCGTCAATGTGATTCCGTACTGCTCTAACTTCGCACTGTTTGAGGAAATGACTATCTGTTCTTTTTGCTCGCCGATGCGTTTGATTTTCGAGACAGCTTTAATGGTTCTGAGGCTGTCTTCCAGCTTTTGGGCATAATCTTTGAGCTGAGAGTAGTCGGGATTATCCATTTCCAGCGCAATCATCAGCGCTTCCGTATCGCCTAATTCGTAATTGACAATGGGACCTTGCACGCCCTGCGGCAGCTTGGCGGCTTTCAAAACGAGCAGTTGATGGTTCAGCTTGCTCCAGAAAACATCCAGATTTTTTACATTATGATTCAACCACACATTAATAATAACCATGCCGTCGCGGGTGGTGGAAGTCGTTTTTTCTTTTCTTACTTCTTCATACTGAAAAAGATATTGTTCCAGTTTTTTGGTGACCTGCTCTTCAACCTGCAAAGAATTAGCACCGGGATAAAACGCAATGATCTGGCCCACCTGGATAGGGATTTTGGCATCTTCGCGACGGGGCATTTCCAACAGGGAATACCCGCCGACAATAAACGTCAGCAGCAGAATCGAGATTGTTACTTGGGGATATTTGAGTGATTTTTTTACAAAATTCATATCAGTTATTTCAGCACTATAGAAGAGCCGTCATTTAACTTATGCTGGCCGCCAACCACGACCATTTCCTCAGGAGCAAGCCCGGCAGCAACAGTGATGCTGTTTTCGTTTATTTGCCCGAGTGATATTTTGCGCTTAAAGGCCTGTTTTTTGACTTCATCGGCAACAAAGACATAGGCTGTGTTGTCCAGATCGCGTAAAACCGCTTCCCCCGGCACAGCTAAAATATCCGTCTTTCGTCCCGAAACAATTTTTATCTCCGCCGTCATACCCGGACGCATAACTAAACCAGGATTCTTCAGCTCTATCTTCACGGAAAAAGCTCGTGTTGTCGGTTCCGCAAGGGAGCCGATTTCTACAACCTTTCCCGTATATGTTGAATCGATGGATGAAACGTAGACACGGGCTTCACTCCCCATTTTGATCAGTTGCAAATCAGTTTCGGGAATGTAGGCGTTAACCTTGACAACTTCGATATCGGAAACCGCAAAAAGAGGCAGGCCGGCGCCGATTATTTCGCCAACTTCAATTCCGCGTTTCAGCAAAACCCCTCTGAAGGGCGAACATAACTTCGTATCCGACAGATTTTTGCTTTGTAGCTTTTGCTGCGCCTTTGCCAGTTTTAACATACTGGATATTTTTGCATAATCGCTTTCAGAAATGCTTTTTCTTTCATGCATTATGCTTAACCGGTTGTATTCGTCCTGAGCCTGATCGAGATTCGCATCAGCCATGTCTTTGGCGATGCGATAGCTTTCCGGATCGAGACTGGCGAGCAGTTGCCCCGCTTCAATTGTTGCCCCTTCCTTGGCCGCTATGTAATTGACTTTCCCGGCTACCAGAAAGCCAAGGCGGGCTGTTTTTTGGCCTTCGATATTGCCACTGACAGCAATTACCTTGGCAACACTCTCCTTTTCTATCTTCTTTGCTACAACAGGGATAGCGATGTTCGCATGTTCGGTTACGGCCGTGCTGCCACAGCCGGATATCAATAGAGCCGTCATTAACAAAAGGTAGGAGCGTACGTTAATCGTTTTAATAAGGTCACCTCACATTTATGGAAAATATGTTTGCCGACGAAATGTCTAAATAGTTTTGCCGGCAATACCGTAAAAAAGAATGGCCAGAAGTTCATCGACAATTTGTTCCATATCTTCACTGCTGTTAAAGACCAGCGGCAATTCCAGATAATGCAAGTCGGATTGAATAATTGAAGCTAAACGTGTCATATTAGCGTGCTGGAAAACATTTTGTTCCTGGCCAATCTGAAGGATACTCTGAATCATATCGAGCTCGGCGGTCTGAAAAGTTGTCTTATGCTCATAATAAATCTTGGCAACTTCCTCGCCGACATCGATAACAACGTCAAAAAGCTCACGAAGACGGTGGAAGTGAGTAAGCTTTGCCAGAATAAGATTACGCAGCATTTTTTTCGGATCTTCTTTTATTTTAATGGTTTCGAGCATTTCATGAAGAACAATATCCTGCTCTCGCTGAATCACAGCATTCATTAATTCCCGCTTGCCACCGGGGAAGTGATGATAGAGGGCTGTTTTTACCACGCCCAGATGACGAGCTATATCTGTGAGAGATGCTTTACGAAACCCGTGTCTGGCAACTTCCGCTCGACATACATCAAGAATTTTATTACGGTCCAAGCTAATAGCCATTATTATTCTCCCAAACTATTTAACATATTGTTCAGTAGTTCAATTAAGGCACTTAAGAGAATTTGTCAAGATAAAATCAATTGGTAAAAATATATTGCAAATATATAATCCTTATGTATTTGTTATTATTGTAAACATATTAGCCATTAATTACTGACCTGGTTGACAGAGGTGGGGCCGATGGATATAATACGTACAGATTAATTAATATCATTAAGGTTTTTTATGGTTCGCTATTTTAATGCAGCACAGATACCGTTGGCTAACAAAGCATTTAACGATGCCGAAAAGCTGGTTGCGCGCAATTTCAGAATAAGCGAGGAACAGCTGAAAAAAAACAGGTACGATGTAAAAACCCTTGCTTATTTGGAGCAACATGAAATAAAAGAAGGCGCTTTTGCCCACCTGTGCAAATATGCTTATGAGAAGCCGGATAATTCGACCGAACAAAACAAAGAGGGCTTTCATTTTTATCGCATTTGCCTGCAGGACAATATTATTCTGGATGCAGTAGAGAGGGCAAATTCATTTATCAAGTTTAATCCCTTGTTGCTTTATATCGCCGCTCATGAATTGATTCATGTTTTGCGTTTCAGTAATGGCGAAATTGATTTCGATGCCTCCCTGGAAAAGAAGGAGCAGGAAGAAGCTATTGTACACAATTTAACCAAAATCGCTCTGCAATCGGCCAAGCATCACGATTTGGATATAGTTTTAGACTGTTTTAGCAGCAGTTTTAAAATTTGCGATTTATATAATTAGTATTAATGGAGGAGGTTTTTAGTTATGCCAATTTATGAATACAAATGCCGGAAATGCGGCAAGCAGTTCGAAGCATTTCAGGGCATTACCGATCCGGAATTAAAAAGCTGCAAATTCTGCAAAGGCAAGGTGAACAAGCTCGTTTCCATGTCTTCTTTCAGCCTGAAAGGCTCAGGATGGTACGCAACAGACTACGGCGGAAAAAAAGGACCGGCGCCGGCAACATCTTCACCGTCAACCGAAACAACATCACCTGTGGAAAAATCAGCGACTTGCAGCGAATCGGCATGTGCTTCATGTCCAAAAAGCAAAGAAGATTAATAACTGGTTTTACGTTTGACAGGCCAAAAGAGGCGGCAGAAAAATGCCGCCTCTTTTCTATTAGCTGAAATACGGCTGAAGCTCACGGCACAATTCTTCCGGCACTACCGGACAAATAACTTCGTTATGCAGCTTTTCAAAGTAATTTATATCACTTGTCCCCAGAGGATTAATTTCAAAGCGCGGCACAATCTTTCCCTGTACCCAGAAGTGCTTATCATTCATCATCGGAGCATAGAGGGACATGTTGAAACTCATAAAATTATTCAAATATAAGTAATGGAAGATTTTTGATAACCCGTTCAGGAGTTCATCAAAATTCGCCTCGGTCAATTCAAAAAAAGATGACTTTTCCTGAAAAATAAAATCAATTTCTCCCGCCATGCCTTTTGGTGCAAAACTGGTAAGCCAGCTGATAGACCCGGTAGAAGCAATAAATCTTTCCTTTGCCTCTCTCTCCAGGACAATTAAATTACGCCATAAATTACCGCCGGAAGTCTCAGCATAATTTTGAGCGCTGTTCAAAAGACGCTGCATATAATTCGTGGGTTTTAAACCTGCCATTGTCTGCAAATGAGGATGAATCAGGCCGCCGCCGGCCGGCGGCATATAATTCCAATTAATCGAACAATACTTATAGCCCAAATTCATCTGGGCTACACGGTGAAAATAATCACCACAAACCTTGAATCCTTTTTGCATAAAACCGGGCGTCAATTCGTCCAAGGGCACAAAGTGCCGTGACGAAAATATGGCAATAGAATTATTCTGATCATATGGGAAAGCATTAGGGAACAAATATGCCTCATCGCGCTGAAACTTACCTACAGGAGTAATATCCGGCGTAAATTTCGGCGTCAGCTTTTCAAAAAGACTCGGGCAAAAAGGGCATAACGATTCCGGTGATTTTTCCAGATAGGAATCAACATCCGGTTTTTGGGCGATCCGGACGCGATAGGGCAAAATACGGCTGGCAACACCGGTGATTTCATCATAACGTGCTTCAAAAGAAACATGTTTCTCTTGAAAGTTATTAAAAGGATCAAGGTAACGGCCGACTGCTGTTTCTTTTTTAAATCCGAGTTCTTTCATCAACTTCCCTTTCCGGTTTTGGTTTTTGGGCATTTTGGAGATTTTCGATAAGAAACTGATCAACTTTTTGCTGCGATAAATCCGCATTCAGCTGTTGCTTTAAAACTGCCAGGGGAATTTCCATCCGGGCGGCGCTTCTGTGTCCGCCGCCATTGCCGTAGAACCCGAAGGCTTTTTGGGCCAACGCCCCGCAATCCTGCCTATAACCATCACCGCGAAAAACAATAATGAGCCTGTCTTTAACAATACCGGCGACAACAACATAATAAGTGCCGATTAACCGCAAATAAAAATCGGCTACCTGGACACAAGCATCCGGGCTTTCTATTGTTCCCAGAAAGCAAATACGGCGGCCGCGGAAATTATTCATGTGATGGAACGCCACGTCAAAATATTTTAAATATCGCACGGGTGTTTGATTGAGTTCAATACGGCGGATCAACTGCATATTGGCGTATTTCATATGATAGGTATAAGCGCTGATGTCTTCGGCAATTGTGTCGCGGTCGAAATTATCGGTATCAGTCTTAATTCCGTAGAGAAGGGCCGTATGCATAAGGCGGGAACTCTTGATGCCTGCACATAGCAGATATTCTGTCATTATGCTCGAAAGCGCGCCATAGCCTGGACGGATGTCTTCCACCGGAGCACTCCAATCGCCCTCGCGCGGATGATGATCAAATACTATATGCGGCTGCAGAAAGCTTAATATGCCGTCCAGAAAAGAAGGTTGAGCATCGACAAGGGCGACCAGGCGATAGGAAGCTATATCTACATTACTAACCAATTGGATATTAATCCGCATGGAAAAAATAAAATCGTAATTCTGTTGCCGGGATAGCGGTTCCGTAGAAGCAATAACACTCCGGGCAAGTCCGCGAGTTCGCTGTAACAATTCCTGGAGGGCCATAGCCGAGGCAATGGAATCAGGATCGGGGCTACCGTGCAGGAGCAGGAGTAATGAATCGTTAGGCACAGCAATATCCATCAGCTTTGCCAAATTCAACTCTGTTTCTCTTTTGATAAGAATCGATTCTCTACTCATGAATTAAAAGCTGCCAGCCTAGTAAACAAATATCCTGCCCGGATGATCTGAAACAACTTCGCCGACAATAGCAGCATCGCCGATTCCGGTGGACTGCATTTTTTCTACCAGTGGTGCGGCCTGCTCCGCAGGTAGGCTGAAGAACAGACCGCCGGCGGTTTGAGGATCAAAAAAAACATCCAGCAGCCACGAAGGACATGTATCAGCAACTTCAATCTGGGCAATACGAAAATTTTTATTGCGGTAAAGACCGCCAGGAACAAAACCTTCCTCGACTAGTTTTTTCAAACCATTAAACAGGGGAACGGTTGACGAATTTATGCGCAAGCCAACCGTACCACCATCGACCATTTCACAGGCGTGGCCTAAAAGTCCAAAACCGGTTATATCTGTGCAGGCATGAATGCTGCCGTTTTCCATAATTAACTCGGCCGCTTTTTTATTCAGCCTAGTCATGCAATCTATGGATTGGAGCAAAAGCTGCGGATCAATTTCACCGCCTTTCAGGGCCGTACTCACTATTCCGGTGCCCAGCGCCTTGGTTAAAATGAGGCTGTCTCCGGCATGGGCGCCACGGTTAAACAAAACTTTATCCGGATGAATTATGCCGGTTACTGAAAGACCGTACTTGATTTCATTATCTTCCACGCTATGGCCGCCAACCAGCAATACGCCGGCCTCGCGCATTTTATCCAGGCCGCCGCGCAAAACATCCCGCAACACGGCAATATCCATTGCTTTGACCGGAAAACAGACAATGTTCATTGCCGTCAGGGGTTTACCACCCATGGCATAGACATCATTGAGGGCATTGGTCGCCGCTATCTGGCCGAAGGTATAGGGATCATCAACCGTGGGAGTAAAAAAATCGACCGTTTGCACCAGGGCAAGTTCGGGGCTGAGTTTATACACACCTGCGTCTTCCGCGTGCTCAATACCCGTAATTAAATTCGGGTCAGAAATCAGCGGTAAATCGCGCAAAGCCTCTTTCAGGTCGCCCGGACCTATTTTACAGGCTCAACCGGCGCCGTGAACTGTTTCCGTTAACCGGATAAATTTTGTTTCCGCCATTTTTCCTTTACCTATAATTCGGGGCACAATATCTTCTCCACAATGCCTGTTCGTTATTTTTAACACATACGGATATATTTTCCTACCGGAAATGCTGAAGCTTTTCATGTTGTATCTTCTGGTTGCACTTTCTGTTTTTCATTGATTTATTTTTCACAATAAGTTTAAAGGAGGAAATAATTGAACAAGAGGATTTACGATGTCCATTCGCTACTACAGCACAAATCGCAATTTAATAAATAACTCGGGAATTATACCTTTTACCGGCTATGTTACGTTTAAAGAGGCCCTGATCGCCGGACAGGCCCCGGACGAGGGATTATTCGTACCTGACTTCATCCCGCAACTTTCTTTAAAGGACATTCATGCCTTAAAGGGTAAGCCCTACCGGGAAGCGGCCTTGCTCGTGGCAAAAGCATTTCTTGCTGATGAATTCCCCCCGGAAGTTTTGACAAAAGTTGTTTTTGACGCCTATAACTATCCGGTTCCCCTGGAAGAAGTATATCCGCGAGCCTTTGTTCTGCGTTTGGATCAGGGACCGACGGCATCTTTTAAAGATTTTGCGGCGCGCATGATGGCGCGGTTGATGAGCCATTGCCGCCCGTCAGGCGAAAGGCTAAATGTTCTTGTGGCCACATCCGGTGACACGGGCAGCGCCGTAGGTGATGCCTTCCACAATGTCGCCGGCATCGACGTTACCATTCTTTATCCTACTGCGGAAGTGAGCTTGCGGCAAAAGAAGCAGCTGGACACAATCGGCGGCAATGTTCAGGCGCTTTCCCTTGACGGCAAATTTGACGATTGTCAAAATTTAGTCAAACAGGCCTTCTCCGATCCTCTCCTTACAAAATTTAATTTAACTTCAGCTAACTCAATTAATTTCGGACGGATTCTGCCGCAGAGCATTTATTATGTTTATGCTTATGCGCAACTTGCCGCGCCGGGCGAACAAATAGTGTTTTCGGTCCCTTCAGGAAATTTCGGCAATGCTCTGGGTTGTGAATACGCACGACGCATGGGTGTACCTGTCGCCAAACTGGTCATGCCAACCAACGAAAATGATGAATTCCCCAAATATCTGGCTTCCGGAATTTACCGTAAAGTTGCTCCGTCCCGCGACTGTATATCCAATGCCATGAATGTAGGCCATCCCAGCAATTTGGCGCGTTTCTTCGAATTATACGGCGGCACTGTAGATCGTGCAGGCCTTGTACACAGATATCCCGATATCGAAGAAATGAGGAAACATATTTTTTCGGTAAGTATTGCCGACGATGAGACCCGCCAGACAATCAAAAATATTTATGAGCTCTATCGAATAGTTCTGGAACAGCACGGGGCGGTAGGTTGGGCCGGTCTGGAAGCTTACCGGAGTGCAACTGCGGATAAAAATCTCGCCGTCTCTCTAGAAACAGCCCATCCGGCCAAATTCCCTGAAGAGATTGAAAAACTTTTGGGGCTCACACCGGAACTTCCTGCAAGCATGAAAGATATAGATCAACGCCAGGGTGATGCCGTCGCCATGAACGATAATTATGATAATTTTAAAAATTACTTGCAAAATAATTTAAAAATTAAAGAATAATGAAGTTGAGCTTGCAAACAGCCTCTGCCATCAAAAAGCTGGACCTACTGGGTGATGTCTCCCGGAAGTGCAAAAAATTCAAACCCTTCGTATTTTATTAAAACAAGACAAGATGGCCGGAACTGATATCTAGGCGCAATCCTTGGCCAACAAAGATAGCGTTTTAATAGAGAAGGGTGATTATTGGAACGATATCCCTTTGCAACAACAGCTACTTTTTCTCATCTTCTTTTTTGACGGGGGAATTGACAGAATCATTATCACCGCTCACTGATTTTTTAAAATTTTTAATTCCCTTGCCCAGTGCTGACCCAATTTCCGGCAACTTACCAACGCCAAAAATAATTACGACAATTACTAATATTATTAAAAGTTCCGGTACGCCTATTCCAAACATTTTTCACCTCATTTGATGCCTTTTTTATGGTAGTTGCAAGTGCAATACTTCACCCGACTTGCCTAGGTTTTCCATGGTTTTTCCTTTAAATTGTATAATTATTCCACCGGCATTACCGACATCCACTGTAAAGCCGGCGCCTTTGCGTTCAATTGCTTCTCCCGGTTTCAGAAGGACCTGAAAGGGTGGATTTTGATCAATTTTCATTCTCAGCCACGTTTCTTCAGTCGCTTTAATTACCAGAATATCGGCTCCTTCACTGATTACGCCCGGTGCTTTTTTTTCAACTATGGGCACGTTTTGTTTTACAGGAGGTTTTAACAGAGCGGCACTTTTTTGTTGCGGCGGCGCTGGTTGCGGCGGCGGCTGCTTAATGGTCTCAGCAACAACAGGCTGTACAATAGCCTTGGGCGGTGTTACCTGCACGGGCGGTATTGCTTGCGCTGCCTGTTCCGTCGGACTAGCCGCTGCGGTGACCGCAGTCTGCGGAACAGCCGCGACAATTGCCGGCTGCCCAACGGCAACCTGTGGTTTGGATTGCGGTTGCTGCAGAATAACTAATGTAACGACGGCAACAAGAAATATAATAGCCGCCACTGCTATATATGTTTTATAGGGAACAAGTCTATTGATAAAAGGCTCTTTCTCTTCTTCCGGTACAGCTTCAGGTATTGGTGTCTGGTCTATTTTTAGGGAATTTAGATAAGCTTCGTAACTATCCAGGATCGGTTTGCTATCCACATCCAGTGCCCGGGCATAAGTTTTAATAAAATTCTTTGTGTAGATCGGAACAGGCAGATCATGAAATTCGCCGTTTTCTATAGCCTCCAGATTAACTACACTTACCCTAGTGCTCTGGCAGATATCTTTGAGCGTCAGCCGTAAAGTTTCTCGTCTGATCCTTAATCCTAAAAAATCTTCGGCGGCTGTTTTTTCTTGAGTCATAGATAGAATCACTAACAAAAATGTTTATTTGGCGTTCTCTAGCATTAATTTTGGGGAAGCGCAACTTTTTATCAAAGAAAGTCAAACGTTTTAATCCTTTATGTTCTCATTAAAGTTTACTACAAACATCCTCAGAAAAATATTGCAACAGGAGCAACTATTACCATGCAACAGCTGAAAGAATTTGCCGTAAATTTAGCCCAGGAAGCAGGCGCGTTATTGATGAAAAAATTCGCTCAATCCCTGGAAATTCATTACAAAGGCGATATCAATTTAGTCACGGAAGCTGATAAAATGTCCGAAAATTTAATTATTGCCGCAATACGGCAGAACTTTCCCGATCACGGAATTCTCTCCGAAGAATCGCCGGCAATTCTCGACGGATCGTCTTTTCGCTGGATAATCGATCCTCTGGATGGCACCACTAATTATGCTCACGGCTATCCTGTTTTTTGCGTTTCCATGGCCCTGGAAAAAGAAGGGGAAATAATATTAGGCGTTATTTATGACCCGACACGCCAGGACACCTTTGTGGCTGAGCGTGGCGAGGGAGCATATTTAAATGGTAAAAAGTTAGCGGTATCGGCAACTCCAGACCTGAACCGCAGCCTTCTGGCAACAGGTTTCCCATATGATATCCGGGAAAGCAAAGATAATAACCTCAATTACTTCGCGGCAATGGCGAAAGAAGTGCAAGCGATACGGCGCGCCGGAGCCGCTGCTCTGGATATTGCTTATATTGCTGCCGGACGTTTCGACGGCTTCTGGGAATTGAAGCTTCAGCCCTGGGATATGGCCGCCGGTTGTTTGCTGGTGGAAGAAGCCGGCGGGAAAATAACCGACATTATGGGCAGTCCATGGAATATGCTTTCGCCAAATATTCTTGTTTCCAACGGCCGGATTCATGAGCCAATGATTGCTGTTTTTAAGAGGGCTGCCGGCGGTTAATGCTATTTTCGTTTGTTCAGGCTATTTCCGGGCCATATTGGACAGTGTCGTAACTGTAATATTATCTGCCTCTGACAGTCTGTTAAATTGAAATTGACAAACTAATGGCAAAAGCGTTTAATGCTTTAAAATCTTTTAGAATTATTAATCTTTTTCTGGCCAATATTGTCTATTTACTATGATGGATTTAAAACAAGACTGGCAAAAGCCCTATCAGATATCGACAAAAACCCAAGAATCGAAACTAATTATTTACCTCACCGGGGAATTCGGCCTGAAAAACCTTGCTTCTTTTGCTGGTGAAATAACAAGTTTATTTAGTCAACAAAAGATCCGGGCCATGGACATCGACTTTTCCGGAATCACCTATCTGGACAGTGCCGCAGCGCTTTCCATCATTCAAGTCCAAAAGGCCGCGACAGCTGAAAATATCGATTGTTCTCTGATCAACTTGAATGATGAAACGAAAGGTATATTCAGTGTTATTTACGAAAAAGCCCTGACACGATCACCGTTGAAAGAAAAGGAAACTCGCGAAGGGCTGGTGACGCAAATCGGCGGCGCTTCCTTAAATATTCTTCATGATGTCGTAACATTTATAACTTTTGCCGGAGAATTGTTGTCGGCACTTTCCTATACTGTTCTTCATCCCCAATCTTTGAGGACGCGAGATGTCCTCTTTTATATGAAGCGGGCGGGTGTGGATGGCCTGCCGATTGTGGGTTTAATCAGCATGTTGATCGGACTGATCCTTGCTTTTATGTCCTATTTACAACTGCGTTCCGTTGGCGCCAATATTTACGTTCCTTCACTGGTCAGTTTTGCGATGGTCAAGGAATTGGGACCAATCATGACGGCCATCCTGGTAGCCGGTCGTTCCGGTTCGGCTTTTGCTGCGGAAATAGGCACCATGGTTGTAAACGAAGAAGTCGATGCCTTAACTTCTATGGGCTTCGATCCCGTCCGTTTTCTGGCTGTACCTAAAGTGCTGGCCGCAGTAATAGTTGTACCGCTATTGACGCTCTATGCCGATTTATTCGGTATTATTGGCGGCTTAATAGTGGGAATAACCGGTCTTGATCTTACCGCGCACACATATATTATCCAGTCGGTAAAAACGATTCAAGTGTTTGACGTGGTGACAAGCCTGATCAAGGCGGCGGTCTTCGCCGTAATTATTGCCGGTATTGGTTGTCAAAAAGGATTTCAGGTGCGCTCGGGCGCACAGGATGTCGGCAAATATACGACTTCGGCCGTCGTTGCCGCAATTTTTCTCATCGTTGTTGCCGATTCTATTTTTGCGATAATGTTTTATTATATGAGGTAAGGAGCTGTCTTTGCAATCACCGGAACATAAGCCGATAATCGTTGTCGAAAATGCCACCGTTCGTTTCGGCAGTAATACGGTATTGGAAAACGTCAGTTTTCAGGTGAATAAAGGAGAAATTCTTGTTATTGTAGGGGAAAGCGGCTGCGGCAAAACTACGCTCCTGAAAATCATGATCGGTCTGCAAAAAACAACCGCCGGCCGTGTGCTTTTTCGCGAGTCGAACATAATGAACGCAGGACAAATGGAATTAAATAATTACCGGCAGAATATCGGGGTGCTTTTTCAGTCCAGCGCTTTGTTCAGTTCGATGACACTCAAAGAAAATATTGCTTTGCCGCTGCAGGAATACACGAATCTTGATAGTGCCACAATTGACTTGATTGTTAGAATGAAATTGGGCATGGTTAATCTGGCTGGTTATGAAAATCATAGTCCTGCGGAACTTTCCGGCGGCATGAAAAAGCGCGCAGGCATTGCCCGGGCGATGGCCCTCGATCCGATCGTTCTTTTTTTTGATGAATTATCGGCCGGACTGGATCCCATTACAGCAGTTGAGCTGGACGATCTAATTATCAAAACCAACGAAGCACTGGGTACAACGATGGTAGTAGTATCTCACGAATTACAATCCATTTGCAAAATTGCCGATAGAGTAATAATGTTGGATAAAGCAACGAAAGGAATTATTGCCGAAGGCACTCCTGCCGACTTGAAAGAAAAAGCAACCGATCCGCGGGTACGCAGTTTCTTTTTGCGGCAGGCACCTGAGCACAATTCCCAGGATAGGTCTTATGTCCGGTAGAAGTTCAAAATTTTTAATAGGTCTTTTTGTTATAGCTGGTTTGCTTATCGGCGCGGTTATAATTATCTGGGTGAGTGCCGCCGACCTTTTTATGAAAGGTTCAACTTATGTTTCCTACTTTGATGAATCCGTACAGGGGCTGCAAACCGACTCTGCTGTCAAATACCGTGGTGTGGAAATAGGCAAAGTTGAAAGCATAAAAGTTGCACCGGATTACCGTTTGATCGAAGTAGTAATGAAAATAAATTTATCCGATGACTTGCAGAAACATACGTATGCTCAGTTGAAAACCGCCGGCATTACCGGAATAGTATTCATTGAACTGGACCGCCTTCAAGCCGGAGAAAAACTTGATCCGCCGAAATTTAAGTTTACTGCTCCCTATCCGGTTATTCCTTCCCGCCGTTCGGAAATCAGCCGGTTTTTGGCCGACACGGACAAAATTATGCAAAACATCAAAGAAATAGATTTTAAAGAAATATCCATCCAGCTGAAAAATACAACCAAAGCAATTGAATCGTTTCTGGCCGGCGATCGCATTAACCGGATTATGAGCAATTTGGAATCCATGTCCATCAATCTCGATAAGTCTGTTGCTAAAATAAATAAGACTATTGCCGAAGGAAAATTTGATGATGTCCTCAAAGAAACAGCGGAAACACTGGCCAATGCGCGCCAATTAATCAACCGCGCCCGGCAGGAAGTGGAAGCACTGAATCTTGCCCAGCAAACAGCCAAGACCGGAGCAATTCTGGACACACTGGATAAAAGAACTAATTCTATTACCCTCGATTTACAGGATACCGCGGAAAACCTCCGGATAACATCGGAATATTTGCAGAAGCTTGCGGATAGTCTGAATAACAATCCTGCGGAATTGATTTTCGACCGGCCGGCATCTCCCCGAAAACCTATGGAATAAACAGGAGAAATTATATGGAAACTTATTCATTATCTATAAAGTGCTTCCGGCAACTTTTAAGGAACAGCTTGTTGCTTTTCTTTTGTTTCATAATTATTACAGGCTGTGTCAGCACCGGAAAACCACAAGCGCCGGTGGAAAATTATCTCATCGATTATCCGGCGCCGATCTTTGCAAAACTACCCGTCATAGATGACACCATTCGAGTCAACCGTTTCACGATTGCCACTGCTTATAACAATAACAGCATGATTTTCCGCGAAGGCAATTATTCCCTTGATTCTTTTAATTATAACCGTTGGGCGGTAAATCCGGCCGATATGGTGGGCGACAATTTGTTACGCGATTTGCAGGCCAGCGGCTATTTCCGCGCCGCCTTGTCCCGCTATGCCGTGGACGAGGGCAGGTATATTGTGCAAGGAGCCATCGCCGAGTTCTACCTGAGAAAAGATAAAGGCAATAACGTTGCCGTTCTCAGTTTGGAAATAACGCTGAAAGACACAAAACAGCGCGAAGCGATCAAACGGATTCTTTTCCAGAAAAAATACTTCCGGGAAGAAGCGCTCCCTGATCAATCGCCGCGCGGTTACTGTCAGGCCATGAGCCAGGCCCTGCAGAAACTTTCGCCGCAGATTATCAATGACGTTTACCAGGCGATCAAAACAGTCGAGAACAAATAAATTTATCTACGGAAAGACCGATGAAAGAAATCAACATCCGGACAAATGCGCAAGTAGAAATGATCGACATTACCGCTGCCGTTTGGGAAGTGTTAAAAGAAGAAAATGTCCATGATGGCTACTGTATCGTTTTTACAACTCACACTACCGCCGCTGTCACCATCAACGAAAACGCCGATCCGGATGTGCCCCGCGATATCATCGCCGCCTTGGAAAAAGCTGTTCCGCAAAATGCTTCTTACCGGCATAGCGAAGGCACTTCGCCGGCTCATGTCAAATCATCACTGATGGGAGCATCGGAAATAGTTTTGATCGAAAATGGTCGCCTGGTTTTAGGGACATGGCAATCCATCTTTTTCTGTGAATTCGACGGCCCCCGCTCCCGCCAAGTGCTGATCAAGCTTATCGCCAACTAATAACATCACTTTGAACGCACAGGTTGTCTTTGTTGGCTTCCTCAATGCATTATTAACACACCTGCGGATTCTACCACTTACAGCCTCCTTAGCCCTTCAGGACAAGCAGTGCGTCGGCGACGACCGGGTTTGCGCCCGTAAGGATAACAGGGTTCAAGTCGATCTCCGCAATCTCAGGGTGGAGAAGAGCGATGAAACCGAGCTTCTGCACGATTCCGGCCAGTGCGGTACGGTCCGCCGCCGGCATCCCGCGGAAGGCGTCGAGAAGGGCTTTGCCCTTGATATCGTCCAGCATCTCCTCCGCATCGGCGACACTCAAGGGCGCCAGACGCAAGGTGTTGTCTTTCAGAACCTCCGTAAAAATGCCACCCAGGCCGAACAGGATGCAGGGATCGAATCCCGGAAAGCGGGTCATCCCTACGACCAGTTCGCGTCCGCCGGTAAGCATCTCCTGAACTAGGATGGGGACATCGTGGCCAACCGCCCGGCGGATTGAGGCAAAGGCTGTCCGTAATTCTTCTTCTGTTTTAATGTTGAGAGCGATCAGGCCTTTTCCTGACTTGTGCATGATTTCCCAGTCGCAGGCCTTAAGGGCGACGGGATAGCCGATGGCGAACGCAGCCGTCGCGGCCTCGTCGAGACTGACGGCGAGTCGCTCCTTTGTTACGGGAATGCCATAGAGTGCGAGGACACGCTTGGCTGCGGCTTCGTCGAGAGCCCCCTGGCCGCAGGCGACGGCATCCCGAATAATCTTTTCTGCCTCCGGTGATTTCGGGGGTGTCAGTGCCGCAGGAGAGATTTTTCGTTCCCGGATTTCCTTGTGCCGAAGCAGACACAGCATGCCCCGGGCCGCTTTTTCGGGGGCGTCGAAAACGGGGATGTTATTGTCTTGGTAAGCCTCGGTGAAGTCATCGCTCCGATCCATGAAGGAGCAAAGGACCAGGGGCAAGTCGTATTTCCAAGGCAGGACCATCGCCGGTGAGAGATCCTTTTGGAACTGGACGAGAAACTCGTCTAGCGAAATGTTGTTGAAAAGCATTGCCAGGTGAGGATGTACTTCCTTCATCCAGCCCGACATCATCGGGCCGTGAATAAGCAACCCGTCGATTTCCCCGCTTTTCATCAATATTTCGGGAATAATGACGGTCATCCGGTCAGTATCCATATTGAAGGTCAGGTCCACAGGGTTGGCACTCGAGGCATGGGGCGGGATGTATTGCCGGATCTCGTTTTGGACACCTGCGGAAAGCGTGGGAAGCGCAAGTCCACCCTGATCGGCGACGTGCGACATGGCAGTGCCCGGTCCACCGGAATGGGTGACTACAGCAATCCGGTTTCCCTTGAGGGGTGGCTGGGTGGCGGCCGTCCAGCCATGGGCGTAAAGGTCTTCGATCGAATGGACCCGGATGATGCCGGCCTGTTTGAAGATCCCCTCATACAGAAAATCCGGTCCGGCCATGGCGCCCGTGTGGCTCAGGCCAGCCTTGGCCCCGGCGGCCGATCCGCCGACATATTGGGCGAAGATCGGTTTATGCGGGGTAATTTTGCGGGCCGCTTCGATGAACCGATGGCCATCGCGGATTGCCTCGATGTAAAGGATGATCGCCCGGCTTTGCTCGTCTTCACCCAGATACTCCATCGCCTCGATGAGATCTATGTTGGCCTCGTTGCCGGTACTGATGGCCTTGCTCAGGCGGATGCCGCGTTTACGCAGGTAGGACAGGGTCTGAGTGACATAGGTCCCGCTCTGAGATGCAAGCCCTAAAAGACCGGGACGGCTGTCGAACTTCATGACCGTCAGGTTGAGCGAGATGGCGGAATTCAGGATACCCATACAATTGGGGCCGACGAAGCGAATCCCCCACCGCGCGGCGATCTCGTTCAGCTGCTGTTCCAGGCGCTTGCCGTCCGCGCCCACTTCCTTGAAGCCCGCCGTGCAGACAATGATGCTTTTCGTGCCAATGCGGCCGAACGACTCCATCAGGGGAAAAACATGGTCTATCGGGACGACGATCAGACCGAGGTCGGGTGTTTCCGGCAGCTCCTCTGGTAAGGTGTAGGCTTTAAGCCCGATGACGGTTTGTTCTGTGGGATGGATGGGGTAAAGTTTTCCCTTGTAGCCGTCTTTAATCACACTCAGGGCCTGCATCGTTCCCATTTTCATAGGGTTGTTGCTCGCACCGATGATGGCAATGGATTTCGGATTCATTAGGGTATGCAGGGGATTTTCGGACATGGTGTTGCTCCTCCTTATTTGGGGGGAATAGGGAAATTCCCTAGTTTAAATCAATGATAATTCACACATGATGCGGAAAGTGTTCGTGTGTTTCCCGGACTTCCCACTTTTACTGTTATCCTTCCAGCCGTTTCCTGGCGGCATCATGCGCGGTTGGCCGGTCCGGATAAATCTCCAGCAGCGGAAGATAACCTACCATTTCCAGTATTTTGCGCACTGCCTCCTGCAGTCCGCAGAGAGCAAATGTGCCCTTGTTACGGGCGGCGGTTTTTTTGCACATAAGAAGAACGCGCAAGCCCGCCGAACTCATGTAATCAACCTGCGCCAAATCAAGAACGCAGATTTTACCCTGTTCGGCAAGAACCGACATAAGCTCTTGCTCCAGTTGGGGCGAGGTCAATGCATCAACACGACCGGATACACCGAAAAAAACCAACCGCACACCTAGCTCCTCCCTGATAATTTCCATCTAATTTTCCTCCATCGATAAATAAGCCTGTCATCTTCTTGATGATGTATGTTTTATAAGTTCTCTTCTTAGTGTTTTATATTATTCCCTGGTGTAGTGTCTCATTATAATCTTGTCATATCGACCAGCGGGAGATATCTTGTATATTTTTGCTATCATTAAGATTTCTCGCTTCGCTTCGAAATGACACATTGCTCCGGAATTTTGATTTCACAGCTACCAACCACTTACAAGCCAACCATATTATTTGGGCTCATCGAAACGGCATGTCATATAAAGATCGCCGTCTTCATACGATGTATGTAACTCGAAAGGCATTTTCTTAAACAAGCCGATCATGGAGTGGTTGTCCTTCAGGATCATGGCGTGCAAGCCCAGTAGACCATTCTGCCTGGCTGCTTCCACAATCTTCTCCTGCAGTTTCACCGCAATTCCTTTGCCATGCCATTCCTTGGCGACGGAATAAGCAACCTCGCCCATGGGTCTGCCGGCTTCCAGAAAATAACAGCCGATGCCGATAACCCTGCCGTGCCCCTCCTCGCCACAGTAGGCAACAACGGAAATGTTTTTAGTGTAGTCGACTTGGAACATATCCTCCATCTCGCGCCTGTAAAAATGCGAACGCCGGCCGAAAGAGCGCTTAGCAATATCCTCCTGATCCATCTCATAGAAATGCTCCTGAATAAGACGGTCATCAATAGATTTAACCGGACGAAATGCAATCCTCTGACCGCCGATTTCTACATTTTCCTCCAGCCAGGCCGGGTATATTCCGTAGAGCGATTCCTGCAGTGTGCGTTCCTGACCGATAAAACCCTTCTGCCGTCCCTGCTCGAAAAGACTTTCCCGGAAACGCGGATGGGCGATGCTGATCATGGCCATGGCCCGTTCCTGAATATTCTTGCCGAACAGATTAACTGCTCCGTATTCGCTCACCACGTAGGTCACATCGGCGGCGGTGATGGTCACGGTTCCCGTATCCAGTTCCATCACTATGTTGCTATTTTCCCCGTTTTCACTCACAGACGGAACAACTACTATGGACTTTCCGCCCGGCGCCAGAGCCGCGCCACGGCTGAAGTCCACCAGACCGGCCACATCGGCAAAGTGATTTTGGGGAAGCCCGTCGGCCGCCACCTGCCCTTTGAGATCAACAGCCGTAACCCGGTTTATTGCAACCATCTTATTGTGACGCGCAATCATAGCCGGGTTGCTTACATAATCGCAGGGTCGGAATTCCACCGCCGGATTGTCGTTGAGATAGCTGTAAAGTTCCGGTGAACCTATGGCGCCCGCTGCCACCATCTTGCCTTCATTGAATCCTTTTTTCCTGTTGGTAATGACTCCGCGCATAGCCAGTTCCTGCATGGAATCCAGAATAAACAGGCTGTGGATTCCCAGATCACGCTTCTCACCAAGGGCCTGCATGATCAGGTTACTGGAAAATCCCGGGCCAATATGTAGTGTTGATCCGTCATCGACAAGATTGGTAAGCAATCGGGCAATGCTTTCGGCGGCATTCAACTCAGGCAAAGGATAGGTGCTTAAAAGTTCTTCATCATGCTCGACGATAAAATCCACATCATCCACGTGGATCATTCCGTATCCCTGCACGCGGGGCAGCTGCGGGTTGACCTGAACGATGACACAATCAGCCGCCTGAGCGGCAGCGAGTGTAATATCCACGGAAATGCCGAGATTCATCCAACCGAAAGCATCCGGAGGCGTAACCTGAATCAAGGCATAGTGAATCGGGATATGCCTCTTGAGAAAAAGATTCGGCACGGTATAGAGATTCATCGGAGTCAGGAAACGCTTGGCCACGGTCAAGCCCGCAATCATCCCCGAGCCCTGATAAATGGAACGCACATGATAGCTCTGACCGTTTGTTTCGTCAGCGACAAGACCCATGAGCGAACCTTCAAGATTCAGAAAACGCACCACTTCAATGTCGGCGAAAGAAACTGTCCGCTGCAAGAGAGCAGAAACAAGATGCTGCGGTTCGCCACAATAGGAACCGACAAAAACGCGCCTTCCGTGAGGGATGCGACCGATTGCTTCCTCAGCGGTTACAATTTTGTCATGATAGGTTTTAGACACACCCGGCCTCCTCGAAAACAATTCAGGCATTATCAGATTCTACTTACTCGATCAGTTTTTTATTGCGGAAAAACATATGGAAATTATATTATTAAGTCAATATTTATCTTCCGGAAACTCCTGCCCGATCATTATCTATTTAGTGATATAGAGTTATTATACCAGACAGTAAGAGAACCATGGCGGGCAACAGCGGATAAAAATAGTAAAAAGGAAGTATCGATGGTATCATTGAGGCTCTTAAACAAAGATTGACCGTGGAGAAATAATGGAAAACCGGCGAATATTTATCAAGAGATGCCTGGTTGGATGCGCAGTCGGCTGCTTGACCATGGCTGCACCCGGATTGTCGGCCTCCGTCAACGCGAAGCTGCCGCAAAACCCGATCAGTAAAAGAAATCCGCAGCGGGCTCTTGTTATCTGGTACAGCCAGACCGGACACACCCGGCGTATCGGCCGTATTATCCGCCATGCATGGGAAAAGGCGGGATTGGCGGTGGATGGAGCGGATTATCGGGAAATTGATAAGAGTACTCTTAGTAATTATGATTTGATTGCCATTGGCACGCCGGTGCATTACATGGATGTGCCGGTTAATTTGCGGGATTGGATAAAGACACTGCCGCGCATCGAAGGAACATCTGTGGCGGCTTACGTTACTTTTGGCGGCAAAGGCAACGGACAGCACAACACCGCCTGCGGACTGCTGGAGCTAATGACGGAGAAAGGCGGGGCAGCGGCTGGAACGGGGCTCTTCGGAAACATGTCGACATTTGCACCGACTTGGTCTGCGGGCAATGCAGCGCGCATCCTTGCTTTCAAGGATCGCCCAAATGAAAAGACCTACCAGCAGGCGCGCGCCTTTGCCGACAGTATTCTGGCCACTGTGGCTGCCGGCCGGACGCAACAGATTGAGCGCGAGTTTGGACTGGAGTCTCTAATGGGCATTGTTCCGCAAATTGGCTTGACCAAGCTTATGATTACGAATCACCATATTGATAAAAGCATTTGTATCAAATGCGGGACTTGTCTGAAAAAGTGTCCGGTCGGTGCTATTGATTTGCCGGCGGGATCTGTGGACTATCAGCTTTGCATTGCCTGCATCGGTTGTGTCAATAATTGTCCGACTCAGGCGATGAAGATGAATTTTATCGGCAAACCGGTTTATGGTTTTAAAGAATTCCTCAAGCGTAATAGTATCGAGATTGCAGAACCGGCCGAATTGAACTTATGAAATATGCAATCTTGCCAAACCGTAAAAGGGCTTAGAAAAGGCAGGGGCATATCCCCCTATTATACTGATATTATAATTGATTAATCTGTGTAGTTTCCATAAATATGCTCCGTCTGTCACTTTGCCCGCCACTTCAACCGGTTCAGAAAGGTCGCTACTTCAGCAAACACATTACGGGTTATCTCGCCTCTGACGATACCATGAAGATGAAAGTGAACATCCCGATACGTTTTATCCGGAAAGGAAATCCGGTTATAGATTCTCCTGCCGCTTCGTCCCGACACCTTGGGATCATTGTTCGCCTGAATGATCAGTGCAGGTATGGACAGGGCGGGAAGTGACCTATATACTTTTTTCATTAACGTCTTAACCTGCACGATACTCCGTACAGGACAGCGGGAATAGTTGATATGCGGATTGTCGGGATGGTTGGCGACAAAATCCCGGCGCATGTTTTTGATGCCCATAGCGCGCAGAAAAGAATTCCAATAGTTGAGGTGTTCTGCAAAGCCAGAAGAGATGCTTTTGAACTTCAGGGGTGCACTGATGGAGATCACTGCCGCAAACGCTTCCGGCTTAATGATGGCCTGATGCAGTGCCAGCCCGGCGCCGGTGGAGAAACCGGCCACAACTATTTGTTCGCAGCAGGTTTTCAGGATGGCGTGTCCACGGTTTACGGAATCCACCCAGTCGTTATAGCTGTATTGTGCCAGATCAACCGCGGAAGTTCCGTGACCGACCAGTCGGGGCGCATAGACCGTATACCCCTGGGAATATAAAAAATCGGCCCATTCACGCACCTCTTCCGGTGCGGCCATAAGACCATGGATCAAAAGCACTCCCCGCTTCGTTCCGGCCTGATGCAGCAGGTAGGGCTCTCCAACATGACTGTCTTTTGTTTCCCCGGCCAGGAAGTGTTTTTTATAATCCTTTGCAAAAAGAAGTGATTCCCGGCGCATAAGGCGCTTACATTCAGCTGATACTAACATCGTTTTTACTACGACCATGTGCTGATGCCGGTAAGTCCGGCTTAGGCAAAATATTTAATACCATTTAGGCGACATTATGAAAATAGACACTGTAAATCATCGCATAGTGCAACCCGCCGCCGATCAGAACCATGATGTGGAAAAGTTCATGAAAGCTGAAGATGCCGGGAAAAAGCCTTGGTTTTTTTGTTGCGTAGATTAAGCCTCCCAGAGTGAAAAACACTCCCCCGGTAAAAAGTAAAACTCCCTGCGCGAGGTTCATGTAGGCAAGTATTTGTTTAATCGGAATGAGCGCTATCCAGCCCATGACTAAATAAATAACGGCATAAAGAATCCTCGGCGCGCGCGGGAAAAAAAGTTGAGAGATAAGTCCGAATCCCACAAGTCCCCATTGAATAGCCATCATGGACCAACGCCAGGGACCATCCAGGTACATATAACAAATAGGGGTGAAGGTGCCGGCAATCATGCAAAAGATAGCGAGGCGGTCCATTCTCCGCCAGAAGGACTTCTCATTTTCCTCTTTTTTGAAAGCGTGGTAGAGTGAGCTCGCTAAAAAGAGAAACACCATCGAGAATCCATAGATCAGAGCAGTAATCAATGCTGATGCCGAATAGCTAGCAACCAGCGCTAAAAATACCGTACCGACCACCGCCGCAATGGCGCCGGCCAGATGTGAGTAGAAATTAAAAGATTCCTGGGTTCTAATTGACATTGTCTTTTCCTTTTATCCCGGATTTTTGGTTTGCCATCAAAGGGAAGATCAGTAGCCTGATAAAAAAGATTCCATATTGTTTTAACCATAGTAATTATACCACATGTCCAGCCAAATCCTGCTATTTTTTATTTCTCAATAATATTTCCTTGGCTCAGCATAATGCAACCTACGCAGATCGGTTGGACCAAGCAACGGTAAGCAATTAAAATGATTCCCGTAAACATTGTAAAAGTGGACCAACCATGTGCTGCAAAATAGGACATTTCTATTTGTTGCTAACATGTCAATATAAAGATGCCTTTTTTCAATTATCTTCACATTTCGTTCAACCCATTTGAACATTTCATTTAAAGAAACAGAGAAGATGAGGGCAAGTCATATTTATCCGGACTGCCCCTCAGCGATTATTGTCCTGTATTATCATGATGTTATAAAGAATTGTTTGATCTTCTGGTTTTTGGCACGATACTTCCAATAGAATAAGGCAAAACAAACAGACTCTCAGGAGGTCACAGATCATGAAAAAGACTTTAGG